>CAZAAT010000046.1:0-19040 GCA_964483175.1 uncultured Bacilli bacterium | reverse complement strand
TACGGTGCTGGCCTTCGCGGATTTACGGACTGAGTTTGCTGAGGAATTATCCTTGCTAGGCTTGCAGGGCACCCTACTGAGTGATCCTGAACAACCGGAACAGGTTGTGGTTAAAGGAATTAGTTCTGGGGGCTTTTCTCCCGGTGGGGTGGTAACCGGTAGCACTGACACCGATAGGTGGGAAGAGTCGGAGTTCGGACCCCGGTATAATCTGGTCTTTAACACAGACGTTGGTCCGGACATTTGGGCACAGACAGAGATCAGCGGTGATTTTTCGTATCTTTTTTCAGCCAACCGAGATATTATGCCACAGATCGAACAGCGTAGGATCACCCCTGTCGAAATTGAACGAGTTGACCTGTTCATTAATAAAGATACTTTGTCCGCGCGCTTAAGTAATCGGCTTTATACGACCTTGGACAGATATACCCTATATGATCAAGAAATGCTGGGCGGCGAGGCGGAGGTAGTTATCGGCAATCTAGGTACGACTGTGATCGTGGGTAAACTCCTCGATTCAACGATTGTGACCGCTTTGAACAGCCAGTATCGGTTGCATCCCAACTTTCAGCTGGGCGGAACCATTGTCTCGGCCGATCACAGCGAAGCAGGTCAAAGTACCAACTACGGGATAAATAGTTTGCTGCGGATTAGGCCGGGCTTAGAATTAGGGAGCCAGTACTATGTCAACAGCGAAGAAGGTGCTACCGCTCTCGAATTGACCGTTTGGAGCCGGTTGGCAGGGGTTAATCTGCAGGCCAATTTTACCCAGATTGATCCGAATTACTGGTCACCGTTGGCATCCGGGTCAGCTGAGACCTATATTCCCGGAAGTAAAGGCTATCGCTTACAGGCGAATACTGCGGTTGGAAAGATGGGACTCTCCGCCGAGTACGGGGTTCATGATTATGAACTTGCGGCCGAAACCGCGGTTACCCGGGAGGTTTCTGCAAATCTACCGGTAATCCCGGAGCGGCTGGATGTGGAGGCGAATTATCGTCTGGTGGATGTAGATGCGTTGTATGCGCCTGATTATGCAGCTAGCTCGGTCAGTATCGGAAGCAACTTCAAACTTACAGATCAGGTCACGCTTAAGGCTGGGTATGAAATCAGCCGGGATACCAACGAGAACAGCTACCGGTCGGTAAATGCCGATGTGAATGTAGGCTTGAATGAAAAGACACAACTCAATGCGGGAATAACCCTGGGTAAGGAAGAGGGGACGCGCCAGATCAGCCATAAAGAAGCAGGAATTGAATTAGGATATCATTTCAACGACCATACCGAGTTAACTGCAAATTATCGTTTGATTGATTTTGATAGCGATACGGAAGCAGAGGACTACAAGGCCAATCAAGCATCAGCTGAACTGAAACTCAGTTTTTAACCAGTCACCATAACCGCTCGTGTCAATAGCGAGCGGTATCTTTATGCCGCTTTGCAGCATAATTATCCTATTTTGGCAAGATACTAAGATTACGCTTTTTTATGGTAGCTAATGAAGGATTTCTAATTGGAATAGCAGAATTGACACAAAGTAACTATAATTACAATTTTACCTGCTAACTAGTTCTGCCAAGTATGTGAAAGGAGGTAAAAGATTGTCATTATTATCGGCGAACTAGTATCTGTCTGATCTAGAGTACTAACGAGCCCGATCACCTACGGAAAACCGTAGAGGAAACAAGGGCACTCTACCGTTTCGGTAGGGACGAGCTCAAAAATCCTTATTCAGGGGGGATAAACCGCATGAAAAAACTGCTTACACTTGCGCTAACAACCATGTTGGTTTGCGCTTTGGTGCTGCCGGCTATGGGTAAAGCATTCCCGGACGTTCCGGAGAATCATTGGGCCTATAAGGCGGTCGAAGAACTTTATGCTGCTGGTCTAGTTATTGGTTATCCTGATGGTACCTTTGGTGGCCAGCGGTCACTAACCAGATACGAGTATGCCGAGATTGTTGCTCGTTTGTATCAGCGCTTGCAAGAAATCGCTGCTGAGAGCAACGCCCAGGCTGACAAGGCTCTTGAGGCCGCGATGACCGCTCAGGATATGGCGAAAAAGGCTCAGCTCGCTGCTGATGCTGCTGCAAAAGCCACTCCTGTAGAGCGGATTATCGAGAAACACATCATCGAGACCAAACCGGATATCCCGTATGAAGAGGTCTACAAACAGGCCAGGGATCTGGCGGTTCTCGTTGAGTCTTTACAAGAAGAGTTTGCTGCTGAAATCGCAGAGCTGCAGAAAAGAGTTGACTCACTCGACAGAGAAGTCGACGCCCTCGATAGTCGGATGACTAACCTCGAGGTTAAAGTTGGCGATCTAGATGCCCGTCAGACCCGGACCGAGGCTGAAGTCGCTCAGATCAAAGCTGATCGTGAGAAGTTCAAGCTTGGCGGTACTTTCGAAGCAACGCTTGAAGATCGCAGCGTGAACGGTTCTGCGAATTCTTATAAGGATCCTTATAAGAAAGATTTCGATGGCGATGACCTTGACGATGCTCATGATTATTACAAAGAAGGGGTTACCCTAGAAGGGGCTCTGACCTTGAACATGGGCTTTAAACCGGCTGAAGGTATAGATGTCAAGGCTAAGGTAAAGTTGACTGATAGCTTTGCTGCAAGTGATAGTAATCAGCAGTTAAACTTAAAAGATGTGGCACTGGAAGCTACCAGCGATGGGATTATCCGTCGGGCTTACTATGGTAATGTTGACAGCTATAAAGCTTTTGATGGCTATTCTCGTTTCATCAAGACCCGGACCGAGTTTATTAATGAGCGTGAGGATAAAGCAATTGATTTGGGTACCAGCGTAAGCATTGAGGGTGCTCAGATTGATCTCGTGAAAGGGAATTTAGGCGGACAGTTCGCTGTACTGGGTAATCGTTATGACGTCGATTACTATATTCTCTCGCGTGCCGAATACGCCTTTTCTCCATCGACTGCTGTTGGCTTCGGCTTGATCAGAACAGCTAATGCGTCTAACTCTGTTGTTGACGAAGTGAACCGCACCGGTGCTTATCTAACAGGTAATGCTATTGATGTTGATTACCGTTTCGGGGTGTATAACAGCCGCGAGACCGATACTAATGCGTTTGAACTAAGTCTTGCTCGCCCGTTTAGTATCTTCAATGTAGGTGTTGACTACATCTCTAACTATGCTGAAGATTCTTTCACCATGGTTTCGGCAAAAACTAATGAGAATATCATCCTTGGCTCGCTTCCTCTCGCTCTATCTGGCGAGTATGGATTTGCTAGCGATGTAGATTCTCACTATAAAGTAGCCGTTAATGTGGTTGACTTCAAACTGGGTGTTCTCAATGTAGGTGGCGGCTTCGAAATGGTCAAAAAGGACACCGATGATGACTGGTTTGAAGTAGCTGTATGGGATGATAACAGTGCCGACTATAACAAATTCAGCGTAAGTGCCGGCTTTGACCACAGTATCGGATCAGTCAAGTTCACCCCTGGCATCGAGTGGTACACCAAGGATGTCACTGAGAATAATGGTGATCCTGATCACAAAGATAGTCGTACAACCGTTAAGATCGGTTTCGCAACTCCTGCATTTAATAAGGGAACTCTTACTGGTGCAGTCAAGCGGATTAATGACACAGGCTTTGCTAGTGGCGCAGTAGTTAAATCCAATGCTACTGGTATTGACGCAAACTTCACCTATCCTATTGGTGCTGTAGACCTTACTGTCGGTGCCAAGTGGTTGGATTATGAGGAGACTGAAGGCAACAAACATGGCGACTATGACTACCTTGTTCTCAAGAGCGGTGTCAAGTTCGACTTCTAAACTAGGTTAAACGTAACACAAGAGCCCCTGGGGCATTCCCGGGGGCTTCTTTATAGGCGGGAGGTCTTCGTATGAGCTGGCACCTTTTAGCGGTAGACCCGGGGACAGACAAGATTGGTCTGGCGGTGCTCTCTGATGATAGTGCAGTAGTTTATCAGCGGGTGGTTCCGGCGCCTGAGTTTTATGCTGAAGTGGACAAGCTCGCAACCGAATATAAACCTCAAATAATGGTGATGGGCGATGGAACCGGAGCAAGGTCGCTTAAGGCAGAAATGGAAAAGAGGAAAATGTTAGGGTCAAGCGGTACGATAGTATTAGTTGACGAGTACCGGACCAGCGAAGAGGCCCGCAAGCTGTATCTATCCGAGCACCGTAGGGGTTGGCGCCGATTTGTCCCACTTGGGCTACAGACCCCGCCGGAGCCCTATGATGACTATGTTGCTGTTATCTTAGGCAAACGTTATTTAGATACTATACAGAAAAGATGACAAATTGGTAGTATCCTTTGTTTTTTGAAACCACGGCAAATCCTTCAGCAAGCTAAAAACTTCGCTTTGTTAAGAAGGAAAACAAGAAATGTGTCGAACTATATAGTGTTATATTTTGATTTTCTCATTACCGTGCTCTTTATTTCCCATATTTGCTGTGTATATATTAGGAGGTAAGTATTAGGATGGCAAAAGTCGCAGTGGCCCGTAGGTATGCCGAAGCATTAGTCGAAGCTGCTTCCGGTGCCAACCTCTTAGACGAGATCGAGGCACAGCTCCGGATGGTTGTCGAGACCGTAGAGAGCGATGCTCAATTGGCTAAAGTGTTGGACGACCCAAAGGTGCTGGCCGATCAGAAAAAGGCTGTATTAGAAGAACTTTTCGGTGATAAAATCCATTCTTATTTACTCAATACTCTCAAGGTTCTGGTAGATAAAAAGCGTACAGATCTTCTCAAAAATATATTTGACCTTTATATTCAACTGGCAAACGATGCTCGGGGTATCGTTGAGGCAGTCGTTACAACCGCAAAAGATTTGGATTGTGCTGAGTGTGATAGGCTCATCGAGCAACTTACCAATATGACCGGCAAACAAGTTAAGCTCAAGATCAATATCGACCCAACCATCATCGGCGGGGCAAAAGTGCGCATCGGTGACACAGTCATTGATGCCTCCCTGGACAGCCGGTTAGCCGGATTGGAAAGGTCTCTTAGTAAACTCCGTTTTGACGTCGGAGAAAACGGCGACGCGGATTAATGATATATCCAAGATTTTTAAGTAGAGGTGAGAGAGTACATGAGCATTAGACCTGAAGAGGTTAGTGCGGTTATTAGGCAACAGATCGAAAACTATGAGGCAAAGACTGAGGCAGAAGAAATTGGTACCGTGATCATGGTTGGTGACGGTATTGCCAGGGTTTACGGCCTGTCAAAGGTAATGGCCGGTGAGCTGCTGGAGTTCCCAAACGGTGAAGTTGGGATGGCCCTGAACCTTGAAGAGGACAACGTCGGTGTTGTTATTATGGGATCCGACTTGGGCATTAAAGAGGGTGACACCGTCCGGCGCACCAAACGCATTGCTGAGGTGCCGGTAGGCGAAGCTCTGCTCGGGCGTATTGTCGACCCGCTTGGCCGTCCGCTTGACGGTAAAGGTCCAATCGAAACCAAACATTTCCGTGCGGTTGAATCTCCCGCTCCTGGCGTTATCGATCGTAAACCGGTTCATGAGCCTTTGCAGACCGGGATCAAAGCTATTGACTCGATGATTCCAATTGGTCGCGGGCAGCGTGAGTTAATCATTGGTGACCGTCAGACCGGTAAAACCGCTATCGCAGTAGACACAATCATCAACCAAAAGGGATTGGGTGTCTACTGTATTTATGTAGCTATCGGACAGAAAAACTCGACCGTGGCTCAGTTGGTCAGAAGCCTTAAAGAAGCCGGAGCTATGGAGTATAGCATTGTTGTGGTAGCGGGCGCGAGTGCCCCGGCACCATTGCAGTACTTGGCACCTTATGCCGGTTGCGCTATGGGCGAGTACTTCCGCGATAACGGCATGCACTCCCTATGCATTTATGATGACCTTTCTAAACATGCGGTCGCTTATCGTGCGATGTCCCTGTTGCTACGTCGACCACCGGGACGTGAGGCTTTCCCTGGTGACGTCTTCTATCTACACTCCCGGTTGCTGGAGCGTGCCGCTAAGTTGAATGATTCACTCGGTGGTGGGAGCTTGACGGCTTTGCCGATTATTGAAACCCAGGCTGGTGACGTTTCTGCGTACATTCCGACCAACGTCATCTCCATTACCGACGGTCAGATTTACCTTGAGCCAGACCTGTTTTTTGCAGGTGTTAGGCCGGCTATTAACGCAGGTATTTCGGTTTCACGTGTAGGTTCAAACGCGCAAATTAAGGCGATGAAACAGGTCGCTGGTCCGCTTCGTTTGGAGCTAGCCCAGTATCGTGAGTTGGCTGCCTTTGCGCAGTTCGGATCAGATTTGGATAAAGCGACGATGGCTCGGTTAAATCGTGGTCAGCGGTTGCAGGAAATCCTCAAACAGCCGCAGTATTCTCCGATGCCCGTTGAAGATCAAGTTGTTAGCCTGTTTGTCGTAATTAACGGGTTCGTAGATGACATCGCTGTCGAGTTTATCCGGCAGTTCGAAGCTGAATTCATTAAGTACCTCAAAGAGAATCAGCCTAAATTCCTTGAGACATTGCGGGAAAAGAAACAGTTAGACGATGAGCTTAGTGAGGAGCTTAAGGGGTATATCCGCGAATTTAAGGGCAAGTTCGTAGGCAAAGAAACCGCTGAGCTTCATTAAGATGCGACCTTTCCCAGTGATGTTAGTGAGGGGTGAATGACAAGTGCAAGGACTAAGGGAAATTAGGCGTCGCATCAGGAGTGTTAAAAATACTCAGCAGATTACTAAAGCCATGAAAATGGTTGCTGCAGCTCGCCTGCGCCGGGCCCAGGAGCAGGTCTTGGCCGCTCGCCCTTATTCGGACAAGATGCGTGAAATGTTTTTAAGCATCATGGAACAAAGTGGCGAACTGCACCACCCGCTCTTTGAAGTTAGGGGCGATGATCGGGTACTGTATATTGTGTTAACTGCTGAACGTGGCTTGTGCGGCGCATTTAATGCTAATATCATGAAAAAAGCGACTACCGTCGATGAGGAACGGATCCTTCGCAAACGTGAAGAGCATGAGGAAAGGCTTCGTAGATTGCAAACCGAGCAAAGTGACGATCCTGAAGCATTCGTGCATGACTTGCCTGAATTGGAGGTTCCAGAGGCTCTCTGGATGCCGGTTGGCCGCAAGGGACGTGAGTTCCTAAGCTTCCGGGGCTATAAAATAACCCAGGACTTTGTCAGCATTACCGATATTCCAACTCAGCATTTGGCTGAGCAGATTGCGAAGGTGGCAGTTAAATATTTTGAATCCGGCGAAGTCGATGAGGTTTACATTATTTATTCGCAGTTCGTTTCGGTTATGCAGCAACGACCGGCTGTCTTTAGACTCCTGCCACTGGCCCTGCCTGAGTCTGAAGACATTGGTGCGGAGAGTGCTGAACCGAGTGATGGTGATATTAGCCAGCGCTGGCTTCCACCGTATACATATGAACCAACTCCTGAGCTGGTTCTACACCATTTAATACCTAAATACCTAACGACGGTTGTGTTGCACGCACTCCTGGAAACAACCGCCGGTGAGTTAGGCGCTCGGATGACGGCTATGGATAGTGCAACTAATAATGCCGGCGAAGTCATTGATAAACTGACGCTTCAGTACAACCGTGCCAGACAGGCCAGTATTACGCAAGAGCTTACTGAAATTGTCAGTGGCGCCGAGGCTCTTTCGTAGCCGAGACTTGATTTTGGATTGAGGAGGTTATTTTGTTATGAGCGTTGAGAATGTAGGCGAGCTGATTGATCAGCAGATTGACGCTATGGGCTGGTCCGGGGTTGTTGAGATTAAAAATATCGGGCATGTAACTCAGGTTATCGGCCCTGTTTTGGATATTAAGTTCACTCCTGGCCAATTGCCGGCTATCTATAACGCGATTATTGTTACCGATAAAGATGATCCAAACGAGCCAACGAATAAACGTGTGGTAGCCGAAGTCATGCAGCACCTAGGCGACTATACGATCAGGGCTGTTGCCATGTCTTCGACCGACGGCCTTGTTCGTGGGATGAAGGCTTTCGACGCTGGACAGGCAATTGCTGTCCCGGTTGGTCGTGGCTGCCTGGGTCGGGTCTTTAACATCCTTGGTAACCCTATCGATGGTAAAGGACAGGTAGAGGTTGCTGAGCGCTGGCCAATTCACCGCGATCCGCCTTCGCTTGCAGACCAAGCGAGTGAGACCGAGATACTGGAGACCGGAATTAAAGTTATCGACCTCTTGGCTCCGTACCAAAAAGGTGGTAAAGTCGGCCTCTTCGGTGGTGCGGGTGTTGGAAAAACAGTTTTGATTCAGGAGCTGATTCGTAACATCGCTACCGAACACGGTGGTTTCTCAGTCTTCGCTGGTGTAGGTGAGCGTACCCGTGAAGGTAACGACTTGTGGTTAGAGATGACCGAGTCCGGGGTTATCGAAAAGACAGCGATGGTCTTCGGGCAGATGAATGAGCCGCCTGGAGCACGTATGAGGGTTGCTTTGACCGGTCTGACCATGGCTGAGTACTTCCGAGATGTTGAAGGACAGGACGTTTTGTTGTTTATCGATAACATCTTCCGCTTTATCCAGGCCGGTTCTGAGGTTTCAGCTCTCTTGGGCCGGATGCCTTCTGCCGTTGGATACCAGCCGGTTTTAGGTACTGACGTAGGTGATTTACAAGAACGGATTACCTCCACCAAGAAAGGGTCGATTACTTCGATCCAAGCCGTTTACGTGCCTGCTGACGACTACACCGACCCGGCTCCGGCAACTACCTTTGCTCACTTGGATGCGACCACCAACCTGGACCGTTCAATTTCCGAGCTTGGTATTTACCCGGCCGTTGATCCATTGGCATCTTCTTCTCGTATTCTTGATCCCAATATCGTGGGATTTGAGCATTACCGTGTTGCTCGCGGTGTCCAGGAAATTCTTCAGAAATACAAGGATTTACAGGATATCATCGCAATCCTTGGTATGGATGAACTTTCCGACGAAGATAAGGTCATCGTTGGCCGGGCCCGTCGTATCCAGCGTTTCCTCTCCCAGCCCTTCTTCGTTGCTGAAGTCTTTACCGGTTACCAAGGTAGGTATGTACCGATTAAAGAGACCGTACGTAGTTTTGCGGAGATTCTCGAAGGTAAATGGGATCACTTGCCCGAACAAGCTTTCCTCTATGTCGGAACCATCGAGGAAGCTGTCGAGCGCGCGAAACGGATGGAGGCAGGTGAATAAGATTGCCTGAGGAAAAATCATTCAACCTGGAGATAGTTACCCCAGAAAGGGTTGTATTGCGGGAAAGAGTGGACTCGGTAGTCTTTCCAACTTGGAATGGTTATTATGGAGTTATGATCAACCATATGCCATTCATTACCGGCGTAACAACTGGTACGGTTACCCTCCGCAAGGAGAAGGAGACTGAAAAAGTTGCTGTGACGTCAGGCTTTGTGATGGTGCAGCCAGACCACACGATTCTGTTGGTTGATACCGCCGAGCGGGCCAGCGAAATCGATATCGAACGGGCAAAAGATGCCTATCGCCGGGCGCTAAAGCGGCTCAGACAGCGCATCTCCTCGGTAAACTATACCAGGGCACAGGTTGCCCTGGAACGGGCAGCCAACAGGTTAAAAACCTTAGGGATTTCTACAGACGATTTATAACCATTAGTTTAGGGCCGGATTTCCGGCCCTAACCAATTCTAACCATAACAGGACTTACTTGGGGTTGCACAGAAATATTATACTGCTATGAAAAGATCTACCCCCAAGTTAAAAATCATCTTCATGCTAAGCACTCTGGCCTTCTCAGCGGTGCTTACCTTATCTTTGCCTGCATTGGGTCAGAATCCGTTTAACGAGATCCCAGTTAATAGCTGGGTTTATGCTAGTTTATCAGATTTACAAGCCGCCGGAGTTCTCGAAGCCTCGGATTTAAAGATGCCCCGGCCCGGAGAGACATTAGTACGCGTTGAAGCTGCGTTTATCATCGACAATATTTTGCGGGAGTTATCGGCTAGGTCCGGAATTATCATGCCAGAGGCGATAGGTGTTCTTGATAGTGTTACCTTGAGTTCTTTTATCGCCACCCTGTTTGGAGGTGATTATTCCGAAGTGAACGGTAAACTATTCATTCTGGTTAAAGAGTTCCAACCCGAGCTGGGGATGTTGGCCAACTCCCGTAGAAGTGGTAGTGAGGATGCAAATCAGGTAGGCATCGGCATTATGGGCTCTGATTCGGTAACCATTAAGGGACAAGAGCCTGACTTGGTCTTTGTCGATATCGATGCTATTGCTCCGGCAGACCTTTCTCCACAGAAAAAACAGGGGATTGTTTCGCCAGGGCAATTAAGTTCTTTAGCGAGACACTATTTTCGGGAGATCGGCCTTATCGAGCCTACGCAAAAACCGGTGATTCGACTGCCCGATGAGATTGAGTTATATGCGCCTTTACAAATTGATCGGCCGCAAATAGCTATCGACCAGCACCAAAGCGATGCACAGCTACTGGCCGCGGCTGGCCTAGCTGGCTGGCAGCGCTACCGACCAACCTTGTTCTCCCAAAAAGGTTTATTAACCGAGGATTATTCAACCTTATACTTTTTAGGTGCGGAAGCCAAAGTGCTCTCCGGGTTGACGATCGGAACTTTGTGGATCGCCGACCAAAAGCTAGAGTCAAATCTTGGTCTATCGGAGGACGAAGGGCGCATCTACAAGACCCTCTCCGGCCAGCTACGCCTCAGGCCCGACTTTACGCTCATAGGGGAGTACAGTCAAAGTGCCTTCAACGATCCAGGTGCTGACCAGGATCTTCTGATCAAACATGATGATGTAGCAGCGCGTATCGGGGCGATCTTTCATTTAGGCGAGGTTGAGGTCGGCGCTGATCTGCGTAGTACCGGGCAGAATTATAATCCGTTATTTGAAAAAACTGACTTCACCCCAAATTCATCCGGGTATGGCTTATCCTTAAAATATAAAAACTTGACCGTGGAAACCATCCGTGACAAGCTCCAACCAGGGACTGATGAGGAATCCTCAAGAAACAGGACTACCCTACAGTTAAACTACTCATTTGCTGAGCGGGCCATGTTCAAAGCGGGCTATTCGTTTGTCGATGTTGACTCGGTTGATCCTACTCAAACTGATTTCGTGGAAAAAGGTGAGACAGCTACTATTGGCGTAGATGTTAATCTTAATAACACAAAGATCGAGGCGGATTTGACCTTGGGGTGGCAAGTCGGTGAAAACTCTGTGGCCCTACTTGATACCAAAAAGGCGAGCGCCGGCATCCAGTGGCGCCTGCCTTGGGAAGTAGACCTCAAATTAAAAGCAGATTATGAGTTTTCTGAGGAGAACGCCAAAAACCTAACTACAATGGTAGGGCTAAATTATGACTTTCGAGAAAATGGCTCCTTATTACTAGGTTACCAACTGATCAATTTTGGCTCAGAAACTGATGAAGGCGAGACTCGGGCGGGAGCGGAGTTAAGCATCAGCTTTTGAGCATAGGAGGAAAAATAATTATGCGAATGTTGGAAAGGTTGCTTGTTCTGGTTGTAACTATAGCTTTAGCGAGTACACCGCTGGTGGGTTTTGCTGCTGAGGCGCCGCTAACGGCCTTAACAGAGGCTGAGCTCGCGTTATATGGGGAGTCCTCGCCGACTCTCTCGATAATGGAAAGGGTAAGCAACTTGGAATTGGACCTGTTGGGTGAGGTATCAGATGGGCCGTTAATTAATCGGATTGCCAAGATTAGTGAGTTGTTGTCTAGTGTAGGGGGTAATGCCTCCATTAACCTTAAACTTAGTACTTTAGAGTGGTACACAACACGCGCAGTTACGGCGAGACCGGTCGGCGACCGAGTATCCAACTTGGAGACTTTGTATTATGGTGGCCCACAGGAAGGTAGTCTGCTTTCTCGCATTGAGAGGTTAGTCAACTTGACCTTCCCCGAAGGTAAATTTGACGTTGCTTTGGTCAAAGTCCCTAATGGCCAAACGATTCGGATTAAGCTCTTAACGGAGTTGAGTTCGGCGACGAGCAAGGTCGGTGATTCCGTGGAGTATACGATCGTTGAAGACCTGCGGTTGAACAACCGACTGGTCATTCCAGCTGGGACCCAAGGCATTGGCACGGTGCAGACCGTCACCAAAGCTGGAAATATGGGCAAAGATGGTCGGGTTACCGTGGATTTCGGTTATGTTCGAGCGATCGACGGAACCCAAGTTCCCTTGAAGATAGATAAGGAAGCTCTGGAAAAGAATAAATCAGTCGAACTAGCTGCTGGAGCGAGCATGGCTGGCGTATTATTGCTTGGCCCACTCGGTTTGGTCGGGGGATACTTTGTCAAAGGTAAAGATGTTACCATACCAATTGGGTCAGAATTTTATGTTCAGGTAGATGGCCTTATCCCCGTCGGTGGCCTCGGTGATGTTCGCTAAGATTTTCCCCTACTGCAAGCTATTGTCGTTTGCAAAGCGCAGGGAGGTCAGGGGATAATCGCGAACTTACCTTAGTATGAGGAAACTTGTCCTAGTACTATTAATCATCAATATTGTGGCCATGCCAGCCTGCGCAGCAGAGCTTAATTTGCGAGCCGATGAGATAACTGGTGATCTGGTCTCTAAGCAGATCTCTGCCGCCGGTGATATCGAACTGGTCATCCAGGACCAGGCATTAACCGGTGCACTGTTAAAATATGACTGGGAAAGCCAGCGAGGGGTCATCACAGATTTTCGTACGATAGTTGATGGGATTATTATCACTGGTTCCGAGGCTGAGGTGGTTGATGATGTCGTCTACATCACCAACGCCAGCATCACAAAGTGTACCCTGCCCCAACCGGAGCTAGAGCTATATACGAAACTGCTGACCTTTGACCTTGCTAATGGGCGGCTGACGACTAAAGTGACATGGATCAAAGTCTTCGGGTACCGGGTGATTCCACAGCCTGGCTTGAGCTTTATTGTTGATGACTCACGGTTTGGTCGGGAGAGTCGAGAGGGCCTTCCCAGACCAATAATCGGTGCCGATGAGACGCGCGGTGGTTATCTCGGGGTTACTTACCAAACCGTACCCAGCGAGCAATACCTTTTCCGGAGTACTTTAATTTTCGGGACCAAAACCGGGTTAGAAGGAGATGTGGAGTATCTCAGGCGCTTAGGGGAGACTGGGACCTTTAGTGCCAAATGGCTGGAAAGTCCGAAGAACCAATATCCCCTGGGAGGATTGCGCTTTGATCTTGATCGACCCTCAGGTGCCTTCTCCCTAGTTGCTGGACAGGCTCAAGAGGAAAATGAACAAACTCTTAGGTATCTCCCAGAGATTCGGTACTCAGGTGCAACCCAATCTATTGGCGAATTAAGGTTCACCCCTGGTCTCCGGTGGGGTTATCTCGAGTCGCCGGCGAACCAGACCGCTGCCAGCCGAATTTTCGGGCAACTTCGGGCTAGTTGGCGGCATAACTTATCCGCTGGTTTTTATCTCGATGCCAGCGCACAGGGCAAAGCTGCATTATACGGGATCGATGGCGATCAAGAGCAGTACTTAGAAGGTAGCCATACCGTTTATTTACGCAAACGACTGGCTAATTGGAATTTTGGACTGGGACATCAACAGACCGAAGTGGTGGGGAAACCCTACTTTAAAGAGTTAGACCCGCCAAGTACTGGCCGATTTGCTTTACTGAACGGTAGTTATGCCCGAACATTGGGGGCCGGGAGAATTTCAGCCGGGTCAACGCTAAAATATGATCTTGCGGCTGAGCAATTTAGCAGCGTGGCCTATTCTCTGGGGTTGTCCGGGCGAACGGAACTGGTCGCGGCATCCACCACTATCGGCTTAAATCATGACTTAGTGCGCAACAAGCTAAAGACAGCCACATTAACCGGTGAGCTTGATTTGGCTGATAAGTGGCTCCTAGGTGCCAATTTGAATTATAACTTCGATAAAGCTGACTGGGATAAGAGTGATATCTCTCTCTTGCGGAAATTGCACTGCTATGATATAAAGCTAGAATATGACTTGATGGATCAAGAGCTCGGTGCGAGGATCGAGTTTACCTGGTAAGGGAGTGCCCTCTTTGGAGAATAAGCTTGTCGCAGTCCCCGTTTTCAACGAAGAAAAATCAGTGGAGAAAGTCCTCAACGCCATTGTACAATATGCTGGACCTGCTGATATCTTAGTGATTGATGACGGGTCCACTGACTTTTCCCGGCAATTTTTGGCTTGTTTTGACAATATTCATCTGATTAGGCATGCGCGTAACCTTGGATATGGTCAGAGTCTGATCAATGCCTTTCAATTTGCTATTGCGACAGGATATGAGTATCTGGTGACCATTGACTGCGATGAACAGCATGAGCCGCAAAGGATTCCCCGGTTTTTTAGCCGTTTAACCGAAGGGTGGGATATTGTCTCCGGTAGCCGTTATCTTACTACCGAGGCTGTTGGTACCGTCCCTGAAGACCGGCAGCAGATCAATCAGGTTGTTACCAAAAGAGTCAATGAGATCACCGGTTTTGGACTAACTGATAGTTTTTGTGGGATGAAAGGGTATAAGGTGGCGTCGCTTAACAAACTAACCTTAACCGAGACCGGGTATGGTTTCCCGCTACAGTTGTGGTTGGAGGCTCACCGAGCAGGCTTGACCGTCGTAGAAGAGGCGATTCCACTGATCTATATTGATAATTTTGACCGTTCATTCGGATTAGAATTAGACGACCCTGAGCAGCGACTGCGTTACTATTGGCGGGTCATAAATGAGGGAGTTAGCAAATGCAACTGAGTTCATACCAAATCAATGGGGTCTGGAAGCAACCAACTCACGCGGAGATAATTGAGTTTTTGACAGACTACGGCGAGCGTTCACAGCCGGTCGATGTTGCCGTCTTAGCTCCTCATCCAGATGACGCAGAGATTGCCATGGGCGCAACCATTAGTGTCCTAGTTCAACAAGGATTAAGCGTGGCTATAGTGGATCTTACTAACGGAGAGCCTACGCCCGTCGGTACGGTTGAAACTAGACTAGCCGAGGCCAAGGCCGCCGGTGAGATTCTTGGCATCGACCTCAGAGTGACGATGGATCTGCCCAACCGCTACCTTGAGGATTCAGTGGAAAACCGGATGAAGGTAGCAGAGGTTTTACGGCTAATCCGACCGCGAATTCTCTTTGCACCCTACTGGGTTGATGCCCATCCTGACCATCGGACAGGGGCAGCGTTGGTAGAGGCGGCGCGGTTTTATGCTAAATTGTCCAAAACAGCGATGAGTGGGGAGCGCCATTATCCGGCAAAAATATTCCACTTTAGTTCTAATCACTATCGGATGCATCTTGAGCCTTCGTTTGTTTTCGACTGTACTCAGGGGATGGAAGCAAAACTGGCGGCGTTGGCGGCTTACAACACTCAGTTTAATGCTGGAGAGCGGCAGATCGATGAAGTGCACACATTAGCCGAGAGTTATTGTCGCTACTATGGCCGTTTGATTCGGCGCCCATTTGGCGAGCCTTTCTTTAGCCGGGAAGTCCTAGGCATCGAAACGATCCAAAGTTTACTGTAGCGGAGTGAGAACAAGTGAGACAGGATGGAAATGAGGGGATCTGGCGAATCCCCGAGTTAGATCGGCAGTCCCTGGTCAGACCGGCGGTCGAAGATTGGCCGAAGATCGCTCTCGGAAACCGAAAGTTGAACGAAGCTCGTTCGTTACACCGGCAGATCGTTGCCGGTGCTATTGCTTTTACCGAACAGGTGCTAGGTGAAAAGATCAAGCTGCCTAGTGAACGCGACCCTATGGTCTTAGTTACCGGGCATCAGCCGCGGTTTTACCATCCCGGTGTTTGGTTTAAAAATTTTTTGCTAGCCGAGGTGGCTGCGCAAAGCGGCGCTATAGCAATTAATTTAATTGTTGATACCGATGAAGCTGGGGTGCTGGAGGCAGCGGTTCCGCTTTTCGCGGACGGATGGCAGCAGGAAAAAATCCCGTTATTGACTGCAGAAGCCAACAAGACCTTTGAGTTTTTAGCGCCGCCAACCTCTGAGCAGATAACCAAATTTATCAGTAGTCTGCGTGAATTGGGTACTGAGGGGTATCAAGAGCAAAGCAAAGCTAATGTCCAGCGATTTTTGGCCCTTCTGAGCGAAGATGATGGCGGGACCGATCTGGATAGATCTCTCCGGCTGGCGGAGTGGCTAACCAAACTGCGGCGCTTGTACGAAGGGGAGCAGGCCAGATATTTGGAGTACCCGGTATCTCTTCTGGCAGAGACGAGCGAGTTTAAAGGATTTATGGCTGAACTCATTAATGATGCCGCATTTTTCACTAAGCAGTACAACCAAACGCTGGCTGCATACCGCAGAGCCCATGGCTACCGGTATCGGGTGAACCCATTTCCCGATCTCATTCGGGATGAGGCTAACGCTGATTATGAGCTACCGCTCTGGTTGATGAAAGATGGTGTGCGAGCTCCTGCTTACGTGAAAACTGCCCAAGGACATTGCTCCTTGCATGCCGCAGGTGAGGCGGTCTTATCTTGGAGCGGGAAGTTGGTTGCCGAGCAGCTAGAGGGGGTGGCCCTTCGGCCGCGCGGTATGACCTTAACCTTGTTCATGCGGTTATTCGGTTGCGACCTCTTCCTCCATGGGGTTGGGGGAGCAAAATATGATGGAGCTACTAGCCAGTTTATCCGCGATTACTACCAAGTCGAGCCGCCGGAATACGCCGGAGCAACTCTAACTGTGTATCCGCATTTAAACGTGCATGAAGTTAGTTCTGAGGAATTGAGCGAGCTAGAAGAGCTAATCAGAGATGTGGAGTATAATCCCGATCGCCACCTGAAAGAGGCCGGTCTTTCCGATTTAGAGCAGGAAGAACTACAGGATATGGTTAGGCGGAAAGAGCTCCTGATTACCCAAATCAAGGCCGGCGATGCTAACCGTAAGGAGATCGGCTTAGAAATCAAAAAGCTCAACCGGTCGATCGGTTCAGCAGTCAGCGTATATCAGCAGGAGTTGACAAGGCGCCTGGCGGAAAAAAAGGAAATGTTTGCGGCAAGCAAAGAAGCTAAACGACGTGACTATGCTTATTTCCTGTTTGACCCGGGTGAGATAGCACAATTCGCTAAGCAATGATTGACCGTTGATTTTCGGTGTGCTAAAATTAATGTGTTTTGGAAACAACAATATATTCGTGTAACTCTTATCAAGAGAGGTGGAGGGACTGGCCCGATGAAACCCGGCAACCAAGTCGCCCATGGCGATTCAGGTGCCAATTCCTGCAGGTGAGCTGGCAGATAAGAGGAGTGTGCAGACTAAGCCTCTTCTTGCCGAAGAGGCTTTTATAATGGCGTTGAGCCATAAGGAGGCTATTGCAGATGGGACAGCAGAAAAAGCGCTTTTTGTTCACATCGGAATCAGTTACTGAAGGGCATCCGGATAAAATGTGCGATCAGATCTCTGATGCCATTCTGGATGCGATGCTAGAGAAAGATCCAAATGCTCGGGTCGCGTGTGAAACAGCTGTTACAACTGGTTTGGTTTTGGTTTACGGGGAGATTACTTGTAGCTGTTATGTTGATATTCCACAGTTGGTTCGCAGTGTAGTCGCCGATATCGGGTACACCAGAGCCAAGTATGGTTTTGATGCTGAGACTTGTTCGGTCTTAACCGCTATCCACGAACAGTCTCCAGATATTGCACTTGGGGTGGACAAGGCCCTCGAAGCTAAAGAAGGGACTATGTCCGATGATGAGATTGAGGCAATCGGAGCCGGGGATCAAGGGTTGATGTTCGGTTATGCCACCAATGAAACTCCGACTTATATGCCGATGCCAATATATCTGGCCCATAACCTCGCCAGGCGTTTAACCGAGGTGCGCAAAAGTGGGCAGCTTAGGTATTTGCGCCCAGATGGAAAAACTCAGGTCACCGTGGAGTATGAGGATGATAAACCGGTTCGTGTCGATACCGTGGTCATCTCGACTCAGCACAATCCAGAGGTAGACCGGGCAACCATCGAACGCGATATGATTGAGCATGTGATCAAGCCGATTATTCCGGCAGAGCTGCTTTCGGAGGAGACCAAGATTCTGGTCAACCCGACAGGACGTTTTGTTATTGGCGGTCCGCAAGGTGACTCCGGTCTGACCGGTAGAAAAATTATCGTCGACACCTATGGGGGGATGGCTCGGCACGGCGGGGGAGCCTTCTCTGGTAAAGACCCAACAAAGGTTGACCGTTCGGCAGCTTATGCCATCAGGTACATCGCCAAAAACATCGTTGCTGCGGGCTTAGCGGATAAATGTGAGGTTCAGGTGGCCTACGCGATTGGCGTCGCCAACCCGGTTTCGATAATGGTAGATACCTTTGGAACCGGTGTAATCAGCGATGAGCGGTTAAGCGAGATTGTTCAGGAACATTTTGATCTGCGCCCGGCTGCGATCATCCGTGATTTTCAGCTGAGGCGGCCGATTTACCGGCAGATTGCTGCTTATGGCCATTTTGGGCGTGATGATCTTGATTTGCCATGGGAGAAGATCGACAAGGTTGACGTTTTGCGTAAGGCGGCGGGGTTAGCCTAAACCTGATAGACCTGGGAGGGATGGAGATGGAGCGACACGCAGAAATCGGCGTTTTTGGCGGTTCAGGTTTCTACAGCTTTCTCGAAGATGTTGAGGAGGTCTGGGTTGAAACCCCTTATGGAGCGCCAAGTGATAAGATTGCTTTGGCCACCGTTGAGGGGCACAAAGTTGCGTTTTTACCCAGACATGGCAAGGATCACCGGCTGCCACCCCACATGATTAATTACCGCGCAAATATGTGGGCCATGAAATCGCTCGGTTGCACCAGAGTTATCAGCCCCTGTGCGGCCGGGAGTCTACAGGCCCGGGTTAAGCCTGGGGATTTCGTGGTAAGCGATCAGTTTGTCAATCGGACTTGGGGCAGAGCAGATACCTTCTTTGACGGCCCGATTACCACCCATCTCAGCATGGCTGAACCCTATTGTCCCCAAATGCGTCAGGTAGCTATCGAAGCTGCCAAGCGGTTAGGCATCACCGTGCACGAGACCGGGACAGTCGTAGTTATTCAAGGC
>CAZAAT010000045.1:0-19147 GCA_964483175.1 uncultured Bacilli bacterium | reverse complement strand
GGCTCTAGTTAAAAGCGCCGGCACTCACACCATCACAGGCCAACCAGCCAATCCTCTGGCCCGCCAAGTTTTGGCCGCAGAGTGGCAACTTGACCTATCCGAGCATTCTACAACCCAGATCACCCCCGATTTGTTATCTACAGTCGATATAATCTTAACAATGTCCAACAGGCATAAGGAGTTTATTCTGGTTAACAATCCTGATCTTGCCGCCAAAGTTTATACTTTGCCCGAATTTGCCGGATATCCCGGTCACGAGGTGGCTGATCCGTTTGGGTCAGGGGAAGCCGAGTATTTGAGCGTTGCCAAGCAGATTTATCGGTATCTCGAAGCCAGCTTGCCCAAGATTCGGGATTTTTTACATTCAGAGGAGGAACAAGAGTGAACGTAGCAATCGGCTCAGATCATGGTGGGTTTCAGTTAAAAGAACTCATCAAAACGGAACTATCTAGTCAAGGGATTGTGTTTACAGACTTTGGGACGCATAGCACCGACTCCTGTGATTATCCCGAAATTGCTTTTGAGGTTGCCGAAGCAGTATCCCGCGGCGATTTTGCCCGTGGTATTTTAATTTGTGGCACCGGAATCGGGATGTGCATCGCGGCGAACAAAGTTCCAGGGGTGCGCGCTGCCTTGTGTCATGATGTTTTCTCCGCTCGCGCTACACGGGAGCATAATGACAGCAATATTTTAACAATGGGCGAGCGCGTGGTTGGACCGGGATTGGCTGTGTTGATCGTCCAAACCTGGCTTGGCACTGATTTTTCCGGTGATGAACGACATCAACGACGAATCTCCAAAATAGAACGGTATTTAGTAGAGGGAGGGGAATAAATGGTACATATCATTGACCATCCATTGATTCAGCACAAATTAGCCTTCATTAGGGACAAGAATACCAGCTCCAAAGAGTTTCGCGAACTTGTAGACGAAGTAGCCACCCTAATGGCTTACGAGGTAACACGGAATATGCCATTAGAAGATGTCGTGGTTGAGACTCCAGTTGCTAGGGCGAATTGTAAGACCATCGCCGGCAAAAAACTGGCGGTTGTGCCAATTTTACGGGCCGGGCTAGGCATGGTAGACGGCATTCTGAAGCTGATCCCCAATGCGAGGGTTGGCCATATCGGGCTATACCGTGACCCTGAATCGTTACAACCGATTTCATATTACGGTAAGCTGCCATCAGATGTACATGAACGGGAGGTCATCATCGTCGACCCGATGCTGGCAACCGGGGGATCGGCCTCCGCAGCGGCAGATTTTCTCAAGAAACAGGGCGCGAGTAATATTAAGTTGATGTGTTTAATAGCTGCCCCTGAGGGCATCGAGCTTTTTACCGAAAACCACCCCGATGTTGATATTTTTGCGGCGGCAGTAGATGAAAGGCTTAATGATCACGGATACATCGTTCCTGGTCTCGGCGATGCCGGAGACCGGATCTTTGGGACCAAGTAAATGGCTGGCACTCGCCCTTCGTGGGATCAGTATTTTATGGAGATCGCCCATCTGGTAGCTAAGCGTTCTACCTGTCTCCGTCGGCAGGTTGGCGCGGTTATCGTCAAGGATCGGCGAATCTTGACTACTGGGTACAACGGTGCACCGGCAGGGGTGCCTCATTGTGCGGAAGTGGGTTGTTTGCGCGAGCAGTTAGGCGTTCCAGCTGGGGAGCGTCATGAATTATGCCGGGCTATTCATGCCGAACAGAACGCGATTATCCAAGCGGCCTACCATGGAGTGTCACTCAATGGTGGGACCTGCTACACTACCTGTCAACCGTGTAGCCTCTGTGCGAAAATGTTAATTAATGCGGGGATAACTTGCATAATTTTTCATGGGGATTACCCGGATCCGCTAACGCAAGAATTACTTGTTGCGGCTGGGGTGGAAAGTATTAAATTTGACAACATCTAGCTAGCTGCCGTACAATAAACCTGCAGCTATAAGCGGACAATACCATTTTTTTGGAGGAGGTGAGTCCTGTGGAGAGGTACATCGGACCATTCATCTGTGCACTAATCATATCAGCAATTTTAACACCGTTGGTACGTAAGTTAGCCCTTACTATGGTGGTCTTAGACCAACCAGGTGAGCGTAAAGTACACCGTAATCCGGTGCCGCTCTGGGGAGGGCTCGCCATCTTCTTGGCGTTTTTATTTACGGCCAAGATCTTTGCCGTTGGTTTTGCCGAATTTGGCGGGATTGTAGTGGCGGCTACTGTAGTGACTGTCTTAGGGTTGATCGATGATGTGCGGCCCCTTTCAGCTGCCGTTAAATTTGGCGGACAAACCTTGGCCGCGCTGATTTTGGTGCTGATGGGCACCAAAATTGAGTTTTTGACCAACCCCTTTGGCGGGATGATTTATCTTGGTTGGTGGGGCATACCGCTGACGATTTTGTGGGTGGTCAGCATCACTAATATGGTCAATCTGATCGATGGACTGGATGGATTGGCAGCTGGGGTGGCGGCTATTGCCGGTGCTGCGCTGTTTATCGTGGCAGCAGGCAAAGGTCAGACGGTAATGGCTTTGCTAGCTGCGATTCTGACCGGCAGCGCCTTGGGCTTTTTGCCCTATAATTTCAATCCGGCCAAAATCTTCATGGGCGATACCGGGAGTATGTTTCTCGGCTTTATCCTGGCAGCGATTTCGGTTGAGGGTGCGCTCAAAGGTGCCACTACCATCGCTTTGACTATTCCGCTGTTGGTATTGGGTGTGCCATTTTTTGATACCTTGTTTGCGATCGTCCGTCGTTATCGTGAGGGAAGGCCGATTTACAAGGCTGACCGCGGACACCTACACCACCGCCTGCTTGACATGGGCTTTAGCCAGCGAACGGCGGTCTTGGTGGTCTACGGACTGAGTATCAGTTTGGGGGTTACCGCGATCTTTTTGTCGCGGTTCGATGATTTCGGAAGTTTTATCGCCGTAATCTGGCTGGGGGTTTTCATGTTTGCCCTCGGCGAGGTCATCGATACTTCCACACGGGGGTCAAAGATTAACACTGATGCCTAAGAAAATTCGGGTCATTGCTATTGTCGGTACCCGTCCCGAGGCTATCAAGATGGCCCCGGTTGTTAGAGATCTCAGGGCTCGGGAGAGCTTTGAGGTCTTTTTGTTATCAACCGGGCAGCACCAGGAGATGCTCCGGCAAGTTCTTGGGGCCTTCGACTTGGTTCCCGACCATGATCTAAGCATCATGAGTGAGCGCCAAGGGCTTAATGAGATATTGGCTAGAGCTTTGCCAGGGTTGGACCGGGTCTACCGCGAGGTTAGGCCAGACGTGGTGCTCGTGCAAGGTGATACCAGCACCGCGTTTATCGCTGGTTTAGCCGCATTTAATCATCAGATCAGAGTGGGCCATATTGAGGCCGGGTTACGCTCATTTGATAAGCGCCAACCCTTTCCGGAAGAAGTTAACCGGCGGCTACTTTCGGTTATAGCTGATGATCATTTTGCGCCCACAGACCAAGCTCAAAATCATCTCATCCAAGAAGGCATCAATGCCAGCGATATCTTTGTCACCGGCAATACTGTTATTGATGCCTTGCTTTCAGTTATCCGTCCGGACCATCGCTTTAGCTTTGCAGAGGTGAGCACCGCGCTCACCGAAAACAGCGGCACTCCGGTGATTTTGGTAACCGCGCACCGCCGCGAAAATTGGGGCCAGCCGCTAGTCGAGATTTGTCAGGCGGTTAAAGCGCTGAGTCGCAAAAGGTTGGCTGTTTTTATTTGGCCGGTCCACTTAAACCCGGTCGTCCGCGAGCGGGTCCACACCGAACTAGCTGGCGAGGCAGGGGTTTATCTGACCGAGCCGTTAGACTATCCGGATTTGGCTAATCTGCTGAGCCGGGTTGATTTGATCTGGACCGATTCGGGCGGTATCCAAGAAGAGGCACCCAGTCTTGGTAAACCGATCTTGGTTTTGCGCGAAGTAACCGAGCGACCCGAAGGGGTATCCGCAGGAACCGCGCTATTAGTTGGTACAGATCGGGAACGCCTGGTCCGCTCCACTATTCGGTTGCTCACCGATCATGAATACTATCACCAGATTTCGGCGGCGAAAAATCCCTATGGCGACGGCCAAGCTTCCCGACGAATCGGTGATTTCCTACTGTGGCGGTTTGATCTTTCCTCATCGCGCCCAGACCCCTTTACCTCTTCGCAAGTATAGCCTAGGCAAAACTTGGCAAAACTAGAGATAGGATTGGCTAAGGGGGTTTTGGTATGCGCTCAATTCTGTTCTCCGTTTTGCTCTGTTTATTTATGGGGAATCTCCTCTGCCTGGCGGCTGAGGTTGATTTAATCACCCTTTATAATGAGACCGGAGCGGTATTGGCCGAAACGGAGTTTCAGGCCTGGTTGCTGATGGCGCCGGAATTTAATCAGGTGCCGGTGGATAAGTTGTTGGCGCAAGTCGGTGCCAAATTTGGATATCAGTTTACCGGTAGTATTCAGGAGTCTAGTTTTCAGGAGAGCTTTCAGCAGGCCTTTGCTCTTGTTGACTTTATTGAGGCTGAGGGCTGGTTGACTATTCAGCGCCTGCCAAAGTATACCGGGTCAAACGGGAGCGAAACCTATATTGGGTTGCGGGCTGTCCGGCAAGGATCCTGGCCGAATTTGGGCCTGTACCGGGAACGGGTATCCTCAGAATTCGCTAACCTTGGTCAGACCAAGGATATCCAAGTCTTTACCACGCTAATCGGTGGACTGCGGGGCAAGTTAAGCAGACAAAAGCGAGAGGAGATCGTTGGCCGGATTCGGTCACTGGCAGAGGCAGATCTGGTTGAAACTTTTGCTGAAGGCGAACTAGCAACTTATTCTTTGATCTCACCTTACCTGCCGGATCTTTTGCAGGTTGGTTCTAGCCAGATGAACCTGCATTTGGCCTTTAGATACAATGAGTTTGAAGATCAAACATATATCTACCTGGGCAATCCAATAATCGCACCGGACTATTAATCTGAGGTAATGATGGACCAGCTAGTAATCTCCGGAGGAAACCAACTTAAGGGTACCATTCGCATTTATGGAGCCAAAAACGCGACTCTTCCCATTCTGGCAAGTTGTCTACTCGCCTCCGAGCCTGTAACTTTGGAGAATGTACCCGATCTGCAGGATATTCGCACGATGTTAGAACTCCTCACCCACCTGGGAGCCGAGGTAAGTCAACTTGCTCCGGGACGACTCTGTGTAGACCCGCGGGGCTTTGCCGGATGGGATGCCCCATATGAGTTGGTGCGCCGGATGCGGGCCTCCTTTTTAGTGTTGGCGCCGGTTTTAGCGGTACATGGCCGCAGCAGGGTCTCCTTGCCAGGGGGGTGTGCCATTGGGTCGCGCCCGATCGATTTGCATCTCAAGGGCCTACGAGCCCTCGGGGCCAAGATCAGAATGGGTTACGGCTTTATTGAGGTGCAAGCTGATAAACTCAAGGGCGACCATGTCTATCTCGACTATCCTAGTGTTGGCGCAACCGAGAATTTGTTGATGGCGGCCTGTTTAGCCGAGGGCAAGACGGTTATCACCAATTGTGCCCAGGAACCCGAGGTTGTAGACCTTGCTAATTTTTTAAACTCTTTGGGCGCCAGGATTAGTGGTGCTGGTAGTGATCGAATTGAAATCGACGGGGTCGCTACGCTAGGCGGTAACCCTGGTTATTGGATTATCGGGGACCGGATTGAGGCCGGAACATACCTGGCAGCCACGGCCGTCACCGGTGGTGAAATTGAACTGGAGGGGATTGATCCGGAGCATCTGCGGCCAGTACTAGCCAAGTTGCGCGAGAGCGGTGCTGAGCTCGCAGAGGGAGAGTCGGCCCTGAAGATCAGCTGTAGCGGGCGGCTAACAAGTATCGATATTACCACTCTACCTTATCCTGGTTTTCCGACCGATTTACAACCAATCTTCACTGCGCTTTGCACCTTATCCGGCGGGATCAGCGTGATTCGTGAAACGGTGTTTGAAAACCGCTTTCGGTTCACGAGTGAGCTGGCTAGGATGGGGGCCAATATCAAAATCGAGGGCAACGTGGCTTTGGTGTATGGTGTTTCTACGCTGTACGGCACCGATGTGACCGCGTTTGATCTGCGCGGCGGAGCAGCCCTGGTAGTAGCCGCTTTAGCTGCCCAGGGAACAACCAGAATCACCTGTTTACACCATTTGGACAGAGGGTATGCTGATCTTGAGCAGAAGCTACGTTCGGTCGGGGCTATTGTCAACAGGGTAACAGCATAAATCCCCTGAGGCAGAATATACATCCTACATACGGGATGGTTAGTAGTCATTTTGCCGCAAAGGGGAACTTGCATGCGTTGGAATTTCCCAAAGGTTCTGCTGCTCATCATGGTGGGAGCAATCGTTATTCCTATTATCGTGACTTTTGGCCTTAACCTCTTCGGATGGTCACGCCACTCCGAGCGAAGTTCTATCCAAATCAATGTCCATGTAACCGGTTCGGGCCTCGTTTCTATGGATCTTGAAGAATATATTAAGGGTGTTGTAGCTGCTGAAATGCCGGCAGAGTTTGAATTGGAAGCTTTAAAAGCACAAGCTGTCGCGGCCCGAACTTATGCGGTCAAGAAAATGGTTAGATTCGGCGGTCCCGGTTGTGACCGCCATCCGGGTGCTGATATTTGTACAGACTATACTCATGACCAGGCATGGACCTCGTTCTCCGAGCTCAAGCAGAAGTATGGCTTCATTTCTAATCTCAGAGTTTTAGCCAAGATCGATCGGGCGGTAGAAGACACCCGGGGCATTGTAGCCACCTATGCTGGTGTCCCGATCGATGCTATTTACCATGCCAATTCTGCTGGGGTAACGGAGGACTCTGAAAAAGTTTGGGGCCATTATATCCCCTATCTGAGGTCGGTGCGGACTAACCTTCCAGCTGAGCAACGGGATATCAACAGGAAAAGTTTTTCGCTGAGTGAGCTATCAACTTTATTGGGAGCCCAGATTTCACTGGCTGATCTGCGTTCCGGTCGTCAATTATTGCCCGGAGAGGTGGTTTTGGCTAGCACTGGGCAGGGTTCAGGGCTGGAAGTTTTAGAACGCAGCCACACCGGACGGGTGGTCTATCTGAATGTTGGGGGAAGAAAGATCCGGGGGATTGATTTTCGATCCCGTCTGGGGTTGAAGTCCACCAACTTTACCTGGACAATCGATGGCGATCAAGTTAGTTTTATGACCCTGGGCAATGGGCACGGGGTAGGAATGTGCCAATATGGAGCTAATGCCTTGGCCAAGAGCGGCAAATCTTATACCGAGATTTTAGCACACTATTATACCGGAATAAAATTACAAAATATCCAGGAGCTGACTAGATAGGAAATCAATACATAATTGGGACGAGCCCGGACACAATAATCTCCAGGGTGATGTTATGGAGATTAAACGAGTGTTCCGGGCTTTGCGTTATCGGCCCAAGCATTTGCTGCAAACGAAGAAAGCACAGGTTCGTCAGCGGATCGTCCTCTTTATGGTCGGCTTTGCCATTGTCGGTATGGTTGTAGGCGGACTTTGGTTGGTCAAAGTAGTGGAGAGAAATATTAATAATGCGATTAATCAACAGATTGACTTGGTATCTCCAGAGGTTGCACCGGCCGGAAGGCCTACAAACTTCTCGACACAGCGGTCGACGTCCCGGGGGGACCAGTCTCGGACAGAGGGCCTTTTCGAGCCGGAATTGTTAATTCGACCGGTAGAGTTTACCGAGGTGGTCCGCAAGATCGGCTGGTTGAAGCATCCGCGGTTTGGTTACTGGTTCTATCACGATGGCTTCGACGTGCTGGTGGCCTCAAACGCCATTATCCGGGCGGTAGCACCCGGAACCGTCACCGAGATCATTCGTGATTACGATGAAGAAGGCCTTGGCATCTCCGGCAACCGGATCACCGTGTCGCATGGGCAAGATGGGCAATCCAGGTATATCTTTTCCGGCCGGGTGGAGGTTAGCCTAGGTCAAACGATTAGCGCCGGAACCGCTTTAGGGGTTGTCGCAGGTGAGCCGGGGACCGACAAACTAGTCCACATCGGCATGGTATGGGAGGACAAGGACTTTGACTGGCTGGCTGTATTGGAAAATAGAGGATAAGATGATGGGCTTGGCTTCAGGCATATTAGGCCTGACCTCGCATATAAATTTTAATAAACTAGAGCGAGGGGGCTAGGGTATGAGAGATTATATCCGGCGTCGAGTGTTGGAGGTCGGGACATATATCATAAATACCAAAGCGACCGTAAGGCAGGCCGCTGATGTATTTGATGTCAGTAAAAGTACCATTCACAAGGATGTTACCGAACGCTTGCCCCGGGTAAACAAAGACCTAGCCCGCAGGGTAAAGAAAGTGCTAGAGAACAACAAAGCAGAACGGCATATCCGGGGTGGGGAAGCTACTAGAAAGAAGTATCGCCGCAAGGCCTCGTAATCTTTCTTAAATATTATGGCCTGCTAAAAAGGGCAGGAATTTACCACAGCCCTGTGGAAAACAGGAAACTGTGGTTTTTTTATGCATCGCCTACAAGAGAAGAGGTTGAGGGATCCATGTTCGGAAATTCGGATTTAGGAATTGATTTAGGAACTGCAACTATCCTGATTCATGTGCGGGGTAAAGGTGTAGTATTAAAAGAGCCGTCGGTTGTAGCCATGGAGCGCGATTCCTCTGCCGTCTTGGCCGTTGGTTCGGAGGCCCAGCAGATGATTGGTCGGACCCCTGGCAATATTGTGGCGGTGCGTCCGATGCGTGATGGAGTTATTGCTAACTATGATGTCACGGAAATCCTCCTGAAAAGAATGATCCATAAGGCGGTGGGCAAACGTTTCTTTAAGCCCGCCATTGTAATTTGTGCACCTAGCGGTGTAACCACCGTGGAACGACGCGCCATCATCGAAGCTGCTTTTGAGGCCGGCGCCAAGCGGGTTGCCCTCATCGAAGAGCCCATGGCTGCTGCAATCGGAGCGGGGCTTAATATCGGTGAGCCATCTGGTAATATGGTTGTTGACATCGGCGGTGGGACGACTGACGTCGCTGTAATCTCGTTAGGCGGCATGGTTGTCAGTGACAGTATTCGGGTGGCCGGAGACAAATTTGACGAGGCTCTAGTCAGATACATCAAACGTGAGTATAACATGATGATCGGCGAGCGGAGCGCCGAAGAAATCAAAAAAGAGGTCGGATGTGCCCATCCGGATTTTCCGGTGAAACTGTGTGATGTTCGGGGGCGCGACTTGGTATCCGGCTTGCCACGTAATCTCAGTTTTTCTTCGCGCGAGGCCTTCCAGGCTTTGCAGGAACCTGTTACCGCGATAATTGATACGGTCAAAGCAGTTTTGGAAAAGACACCGCCGGAGCTGTCAGCTGACATCATGGAGAAGGGTATTGTTCTGACCGGTGGCGGGGCTCTATTAAATGGGCTAGATCGGTTAATTGCCGATGCCACCGGGATTCCGGTGCATATTACCGAAGACCCCGAATCTTGTGTTGCTGTCGGGGCAGGGCGCATTTTTGAAGGCAATAGCGGCATCCAATCCACAATATTTACGGAAAAAAAGATTAGCTAAAAAGGGGACGAAGACTGATCTGAGTCAGTTTTACGAGCACGATCTCTGCGGCTTTGTCTCTTGCTCCCTTCTTGGGCTGCCCGTTCTTGGAATTTCTTATCATAGCGATAAAAAATGCCGAATTTAACGGCGAGGTAGATGAGATAAACGGCAATGGCTATGAAAATAGTGACCGTTTTATCCATTGCTTTAATACTCCCTTGGAAACGTGATTTCTAAAATACTTACACACTTAGTATGGGCTCTCCTCTTCTTTTTAGACCGTTTTCCGTTTAAGTTCCTTCCATTTCAGCCGACAATTGTATTAGGAGGTGAAAGTTCGGTGATTCGTGGTATCTATACCGGCGCTACCGGAATGATTACGCAGCAGCGCCGTTTAGATGTTATCTCTAACAACCTCGCCAATGTAAATACGCCCGGGTTTAAACGAGACTTTCTAGCCGATACAGCCTACCCTGAAGCTCCGATGTATCGAGTCGCTCAAGGCGGTGCCTCTTTTATCGGCACACTTGGCTTCGGAGTAGGTACTCCGACGGTGCATACCGACTTCACCCAAGGCTCTTTGCGTACCACAGACAATCCGCTAGATGTCGCGCTTATCGGCGAAGGCTATTTTGTTGTCGACGGAGCGCAGGGAGAACGGTATACGCGCAGTGGCCACTTTTTCCGGGATGCCGAGGGGTACTTGGTTACTTCGGCCGGAGAGTATGTACAGGGGGTCGAAGGACCGATTAACATCGCCGGTTCGTCCGTGGAGATCACAGGAGATGGCACGGTGATGGTCGATGGACAAGCCGTGGATAGATTACGAGTGGTCTGGTTTCCACCTGGTACCGGTGCTAAACTAGGTGAGACGCTCTGGGTTGCTGCTGAGGTCTTCGAAGTGGAACAGTTCCATATTCAGCAGGGAGCAGTCGAGGCCTCCAACGTTAATTCAGTTAAAGAGATGGTCGACATGATTAACGTTTTACGGGCTTATGAGGCGAACCAAAGGGTCATCACCAGCGAAGATCAGCTGTTAGAAAAAGCGGTCAACGAGATTGGCCGAACTTAAAAAGAATACAAAGGGATTGGGTATGCATGAGAGCCGGACCGCCTAGGCTGATTGCCGAAGCGGAAGCTTCCTTCCTGCCGACCGACTGAGGCGGGAAACCCGCATACCCTCCTTGCATCATGCAAAGGAGGCATTCTTATGATTCGTGCGCTTTTTACCGCCAGCTCTGGCATGTCTGCGCAACAGCTCAACATTGACGTTATCTCCAACAACATGGCCAATGTCAACACGGCCGGGTTTAAAAAGAGCACCCTCGACTTCGAAGATCTCTTGTACCAGACCCTGCAGCCTGCAGGCGCACCGGTCTCCGTCGGGGCGCAAGTGCCGACGGGTATCCAAGTTGGTCAGGGTGTGCGCCCGGTTGCTACGCAACGCATCTTCATTCAAGGTCAATCCAAGCGGACCGATAACCCTCTGGATATAATGGTTGAGGGTGACGGGTTTTTCCAAATTTTGATGCCGGACGGCACCTTGGCTTATACCCGGGCTGGCGCTTTTAAGCGTGATAGCGAGGGACGGATGGTTACTTCAGACGGTTTTTATCTAGAACCGCAGATTATTATCGATCCTGATGCGACCGAGGTTGGTGTGGCGACCGATGGTACGGTGACCATCCGCCGCAGCGGCCAAGACGGGGTGGAAACAGTCGGCCAGATTATGCTGGCCCGTTTTAGCAATCCAGCAGGTTTAGAGGCCATCGGCCGCAGCCTATTTCGGACCACGGCAGCTTCCGGGGATGCAATGGTTGGTACCCCAGGCTTAGATGGTCTTGGTTCGCTTAACCAAGGATATTTGGAGATGTCCAACGTGCAAGTGGTTGAAGAAATGGTCAATATGATCGTGGCCCAGCGCGCCTATGAGGTCAACTCTAAAGTCATTCAGGCTGCGGAGGATATGTTGCAGATCGCCAATAACCTGAAGCGGTAAGGTAAGCTAATTTGAAAGGAGGAGCGACAATGCACTGGAAGCTGAAAAACTTCATTATCGGATGCATCTTTGTGGCAACTACACTATTGCCAGCTGGCCAGGCTAGCGCACTTACCTTTCTTGACTGGGTTATAGTTACTTCCGATCAGGTGACCTTGGCTGACCTCGTCTCTCCCAAAAGTACAGCTCCGAGTCAGTGGGACCGGATAGTTGTAAGTAGGGCCCCACGGCCGGGCGCTAGCTTAACGGTTACCGGCGCCCAGATTAAATTAGGGCTGCGTAACAGCGGGATTAAACCGGAGGATTTGGATACCGAGATACCTTTACGGGTGGAGTTGGAGCGTCCGGGCCAGGTTTTGACGGCTGATACGGTTAGAGTCCAATTTGAGCGGGAGTTGAGAACAAAGTTAGATTACCCCGTTAGCGAGTTTCAGATTGAACTGGTCGGCTGGCCGGATGAGCAAATAATTCAACCTGGAAACGTAGAGCTAGTGATTACGGAGGATCCAGAGAATTTACGAAAATCTCTCTTCCGCAGCTATGCCTCTTTCACCTATGAGCTATTGGTTGACGAGAAGGTGGTAGACTCCGGCAGAGCACGGGTGCGGATTACCGCCAAAACGAAGGTGCCGGTAGTGGTGCGCGATCTGCAGCGTAATACAGTGCTTACCCGTGCAGATCTCGAGTACCAAGAGGTCGACCTGACCAGGGTTAATGCGAATACATATACTTCGATCGAAGAGGTACTGGGCTACCGAACGACACGTTTGGTTCGTAGGGGACTCCCATTGAACCGGCAGGATCTGGAGGTTCCACCGTTGGTTTTGTACAATTCGCGGGTTCGGCTGATCGCCAACTTCAATGGGGTTGTCGTTGAAACGGTTGGCAAAGCGCTGATGGATGGGGCCCTCGGCGAGATTATCCGCGTGGAGAATGTCGCAACCGGGCGTGTTATCGGGGCAGAGGTAGTCGGTGCCGGTTGTGTCCAAGCGGTATTGTAAGCGGGAGGATAATTTTATGCGTAGCTTAAACAACAAATTCTGGTTGGTTTTGGGGGCAAGTCTGCTGATCTGCCTAGCCTGTGCACCGCTAAGCCAAGCGAGGTCACTGTGGAATTCAAGTGGTGGCTCGCTCTTTACAGATCACAAGGCGGTAGGACCAGGAGATTTGGTCACGATTATCATCGTCGAACAGGCCCAGGCGACGCAAAATGCTACAACATCAACTGAAAAGGCCGGTTCGGTCGGGATCGGACCTGGCCTGGGTATCCTGCGAAATGTGCTTCCGGAGATAACGGGTTCGGGCGGGGACAAGCTTTCAGCGAGCGGAAAGACCAGTCGTGGTGGATCGTTGAATGCTAAAGTTACCGTAAGAGTGGTTGAAGTTTTGAACAACGGAAACCTATTGCTCGAAGGCAACCAAGAGATTTTGATCAACGGTGAAAAACAAGAGATCAAGCTCAGCGGAGTTGTCCGCCCGCAGGATATTATGGCCGATAACACGGTCCTCTCTACCTTTGTGGCCGATGCCAATATCGTCTATCTTGGTGATGGCCCGATCGGGGACCGTCAAACACCGGGTATTTTGTCCCGACTTTTCCACTGGTTAATCTAAGGGGGTGCCATAATGCACAGCCGTTTCAGGTTTTTCTCAACAATAATCATCGTTGCAGTGCTTAGTGTGATCGGTATGAGCGTGATCACTCAGGCTGAGGGTGTAACGGTACGGGTTAAGGACATTGCCCATTTTCAAGGGGATCGGATTAATCAGCTGACCGGACTGGGTCTAGTTGTAGGGCTAGCCGGAACAGGAGATGGCTCCGGATCGCAAGCCAATGTACAAATGATCGCGAATATGTTGCAACGGTTCGGTCTGTCGTTATCCCCCAGCGATCTGCGCACCCGAAATGTGGCAGCGGTGATGGTAACCGCAGAACTACCACCGTTTGCCCGGGAAGGAGATACGATCGATGTGACCGTTTCTTCTTTCGGGGATGCCAAAAGTCTCGAGGGCGGGGTCTTGCTGATGACTCCGTTGCGCGGAGCCGATGGACAAGTTTATGCCGTGGCGCAGGGGCCCGTCTCGATCGGCGGCTTTAATGTCAGTGGTGGCGGGTCAAGGGTGCAGAAGAACCATACCACAGTCGGCCGGGTACCTAACGGGGCTACAATTGAAGCGGAGATCTTCTCAGCCTTAACCAGCGGAAATTACCTTGATTTAGTCCTGAAGAACCCCGATTTCACCACGGCCTCCAGGCTCGTGGATAGTATAAATGCGCATTTTGAGGCTGAAATAGCGCGGGCTGTTGATAAGAGCACTGTTGAGTTGATGATACCAGAAACCTATATGCATGATCCGATATCTTTTATCGCCAAATTGGAGGGTGTGGAGGTTACACCCGATACCATGGCGAAAGTGGTAATTAATGAACGTACCGGCACCATCGTGATGGGGCAAAATGTCCGGATTTCCACGGTGGCGGTAGCCCATGGCTCATTGAGCGTCTCGATCGGTAGATCCTTTGAGGTTTCACAGCCGTGGCCGGATTCGCGGGGAACTACCCAGGTAATACCGGAGACCGAGATTCAAGCTAGCGAAGAGGAAGCCCAATTAATGGTATTACCGGCAGGCAGTAATGTGAATGATGTCGTCAAGGTCCTCAATGCGATCGGAGCTACACCACGAGATATCATCGCCATTTTACAGGCGGTAAAGGCTGCTGGGGCGCTTCATGGAGAGCTTGTAATCATCTAGGACGGGATGAAGATGGATTTTAGCCTAAAGTCGATTACACCGAAATTATTAGCCGAACTAGGCGCGTTATCTGCTGCTCAGTCGGGCGGTGAGGTCGCTCCTTTTGCCAAAGTCTTGCTCGAGGCGGAGCGGGTCGCCCGCAGCACTCCGGATGGCCAAGCTCAGCTAGGAGACGATACGGCATTACTCGATGCCTGTCGTCAGCTCGAAGCACTTTTCTTGAATATGATGCTGAGCCAGATGCGGCAGACCCTACCCAAAGGCGGCATCCTTGATGGCGGACGAGCAGAAGAGTTCTTTACTTCACTCTTGGACGAGAATATCGCCGCTGAAGCCGCTGCTGGTGGTGCTACGGGATTGGCCGAACTCTTGTACTTGCAGCTTAAACAGGCCGCCGTTGATGGCGGGGACAAAAAATAGTAACCGGATTAATAGGCGTAATGGGCAGCCAAACGGCTGCCCTTTTTTGACCAGTAATTGCTAAGAGAGGTTAAGGCAGGAGAAGAAGTCAGGGCTTGCGAAATAGGTGATATGCTTTTACGCTTGCTGATATTTCTGTTAATTACATCCCCTGCTGTGGCGATGGCGAACGGACTCCCACAGTTAAGCGCTGTAGAGCTTGTCAATTCCGGCGATAACCTGGAGTTTAGCTTGGTTGTATCGGGAGAGGTGACCCCTAAACTCACCCAGTACATTAACCCCAGTAAAGTAATTCTCGAGCTGCCGGGCCTGTCGATTCAGCCGGGCGCTAAAGCGCCGCAGTTAGATCATCCGGCGGTCAAGGGTATTCGGCTGACCAAAGATTCCACAGGCGTTAAGCTGGCGATCGACTTGAATTTTGCAGTTCCACGTGCACAGCTAGTACAAGAGTCCGCTACCACTCTGCGTTTGTTGATTCCCGTTGTATTTGAAGAATCATCGACGGCCAGGGTCGTCCCAGGCATCTATTATACTCAGCTGACTCGGGGCACGCCAGCAGGCCCGTTAGAGATCAATGTGTTGCGCATAAATCCGGCGGTGAGTCAGGTACAGGTGGAGACGCGCCTCGCTAATAATCGCACCCTTGGTCGGGCTCCGTTGAGTGCAATTGCCGCTGAGGCTGGTGCTCTGGCAGCCATTAATGGCTCATTTTTCGGGGTTGACGGCACCCCGTTGGGTCTATTTATCCAGGATGGCCGATTGATAACCGAACCGATTTTGGATCGAACCGCACTGGCGATAACCGGTAGTGGAGAGGTCATCATTACTCCGTTTAGTTTTAGCGGCTCGGTGACTTTGGGCTCCTGCGAGTTGCCGATCTCCGGTCTGAATCGGCAACGTTACACCAATGAATTGATTTTGTATACTTCCGATCGGGGTGAGAGTACTCGGACGAATAGTTTCGGGCGTGAATTAGTAATTATTGACGGAGTTGTAACAGCCATCAACGAAGGAGATTCGCTGATTCCTGAGAATGGCTTTGTTCTCTCCGGTCATGGCGTTTTTAAAGAACTGTTTTCCCAGATTGACGTGGGGACTCCTTGCTCAATCCAACTGACTACGGATCCTGATTGGCGGGAGTTAGACATTCGGTTTGCGTTAGGAGCTGGGCCACTGTTAGTCTCTGATGGTCAGGTCAACATCACCGCCGCTCTTGAACGTTTCCAAAGTGATGTCGTCAATGGGAGAGCACCACGGACGGCTTTCGGAGTTACCAGGGATGGTGAGCTAATTGCGGTAACCGTTAACGGTCGATTACAGGGAATCAGTATGGGGATGACCCTGGTAGAACTGGCTGAATTAATGGTTAGTTTCGACTGCGAACGGGCCCTCAACCTTGACGGGGGAGGCTCAGCCACCATGGTGATTCGCAATCGCCCCCTAAATATGCCCTCAGATGGGAAAGAGCGTCAGGTAGCCAGTGGAATCGTCTTTAAGGTAAATCTCGATAAGGGGAGTTTCTAATGAGTTATAGTAGAAAATCCAAGCTTGTGCTGATTATCATGTTTTTATTGCTCATAGGAGCTTCAGCCATAGCTTTGGCCGACGACTTTTTTCCTCTGAGCGAAGTCCGTCCCGGAATGACCGGTTATGGACGGACGGTCATCAAAGGGAATACCATTGAAACCTTCGATGTCGAGATTTTGGGCGTTTTAGAGAATCAAGGTCTCGCCCATCAATTGATCTTGGTGCGAGTTGGTGGCGAACTGATGGAGGCTAGTGGCGGGATCGCCCAAGGGATGAGCGGCAGTCCGGTCTACCTCGACGGTAAATTACTCGGGGCCTTATCGTATGGCTATGGATTTGCTGATCACTTTATTGGCTTGGTTACCCCGATCGGGGCGATGTTATCGGTTTTAGAACTGGTGCCTGGGGACGTATTGACCTTGCATGACCCCGTAGTTATTAACGGCAAAGTTTACGACTCGGTTGCGCTTGGACCAACGGTCGACTCTACCACCCTTGAATTGATTCCGGTCTCTACTCCGCTGGTAGTTAGTGGGCTGGGGCCACGGGGGATAGATAGACTGCAACGGCTTTTGGCCGATCGAAATATTATTGTGAGAAGTAGCGGGGCAAGTAGTGACGATAATTTTCAGGCCGCGCTTGAACCAGGCTCCCCGATTGCGGTAGATCTGATTACCGGCGATATTCGGGCTGCTGCCCTGGGAACCCTGACTTATATCGATCCGAAAGGCAGGTTTGTCGCCTTTGGTCACCCCTTTACCAACCGGGGTAATAGTAACTTTATTGCCAGCCATGCTCAGATCTTGACGACCGTTCAGAGCATTGAAACTCCATTTAAGATTGGGGTGCCTGGTGCGAACTTCGGTATGATCAGGCAAGATCGACAGGCAGGGATAGCCGGCCAGATTGGAATGAGTCCGAAGACTATTCCGGTTAGGGTGAGAGTTAGGGATCTTGACTTGCAACGCCACCGCGATTATTCCTTCTCCGTTATTGAGGATCCGGCTCTGAGCGTTACCCTGATTGATTCGGCAGCTCTCCAGGCGATTGATAACACCTTGGATCGGATCGGTCCAGGTACAGCCATGCTGGAGCTATCTATTTCCGGCGATGACTTGCCAGCCGGTGGTTTTACCCGGCGCAATCTTTTCTTTAGTAGCGTCGACATTGCGGCGGTAGCTCTCGGAGAGCTATATGAGGCGTTAGATTTGGTCTTCCATAACGAGTTTGAAGAAGTAGATATCTCGGAAGTTTCTGCCTCGATAATGGTGGAGGAGCAGCGCCGGACAGCAAAAATCGAAAAAGCCAGATTATTAACTGAACAGGTTTATCCCGGGGATACTGTGGAAGTGGAGGTAACCATCCGCCCCTGGCGGCAGAACCCGATTACCCGGGTGGTAAAACTCGAGCTGCCGGCGAATATCCAACCCGGCGAGGTGACCCTGACCGTCCGCAATGGTAGTTACAACGGGCTTGCCTCTGAAGATGGCGAGATTGACCATTCAGATGAGTTTGAACAACCGGGCAAACCCGATGTTCCTGCTGATCTCAAAGCCAAAAAAACTGAGTCCACGACTAAGACCAATGCTGAGAGCTTTGAGCTATTGATCAGCGATTTTGTCCTCCGGGAAAAGAATAATCAAGTGATTGTCGAGTTTTACCCACCACTTAGCTACGAACCAAACGCAACTGGTTTTGTGGATGAGACGGATGCAGAGGCTGAGGAGTTTGCCTCGACCGACTACGGTATTGATGAATTTGAGGTCCGGGGTGAGAAAATCTCGGCCTCCCTAGATACGGAATATGTGGTTGACGGTACGACAACTGTTTCCATGCAGATTAATGCTTACTCGGAATTAGAGCCGGGTGAGGAGGTTACTGACTGGTCCGGTATTAGTATCAGATATTCAGACGGTTATTAGAAGTATTTGACAGTATGGGCCAAGGTTGTCAAGGATGCTATGAATTGGCCCGCTCCCTTCTCTCCTAAGTCGGAGGTAACGAATACCTTGGTGTAGAAAATGTATGTTCAGCACATTAAGGTCTCTGACTCGCAGGAGGATTACTTTGTTAGCCCGCCCAACCATTTCTAAACCGATAAAGGTAGTGTTGATTGTCATTGCGGCAATGCTTGCCGTTTTGGCTGCTTCAACCTATCTTCTGTTTACTTGGGATAGCTTCCCAGCCATTCTCAAGGTGGCCATCGATAAAGGGCTGGAGCAGGTTGGCTTAAGTGTGGAAATCGGCAGCATCCGGGCCGGACTAGGTAGTTCGATCCGGCTTGGCGAGGTCAGCCTCGAGTTGCCTGATGGCCAAGGAAAGCTAGCTGTTCCGGAGATTAGGGTCTTCTTTTCCTGGCTGAAACTCTTGCGAAATTTGACCAATCCGATCGAAGCACTGACCGAAATTCACGTAATCCGTCCAGAAGGCAACCTCGATCTGACAGTAGCTGATGTTATCGGCGGAACCGGCAAGGATCGGTTTACACTTGATTTGCCTTCGCTACTGATCCGGATTACCGACGGGAGCCTCAGCATAAAAAACTTCCGCCCCGAGTTGAGCCAGCAGTTAACAGAGCTTATTGATGCTGCCGGTATTGAACTTTCAACGGGGCAACTCGTACTTTCCACAGTTAATCTTGAGGTTAGAACAGGTGCCGATGGGCAGATTGGTCTTAGAGGGGATTTGGCTGTACCGCAAGCGATTTTTTCCCGCCTCCAACTACAGGCCCGGTATTTACCTGCTGGAAGTTGGCAGGCTGCGATCGCCGTTGATAATGTGGATTTAACCAACTTCATCGAGATCACCGATCAATATCAGGAGCAATTCGATCTGCGCGATGGAGCTGTTTCGGCAACGCTTTATCTCCATGGTGGACTAGAGCAAACCGGTCTGACCTGGGTG
>CAZAAT010000044.1:0-19505 GCA_964483175.1 uncultured Bacilli bacterium | reverse complement strand
GCCGGGTGTAACTCATATTGAGGGCTATGCTTTCACGCCAGTGATTGAGAAGGCACTCAGCTTACCACCGTTACCTGAAGCACCTGGTGAATATGGGCTGACAACCGGGTTCAGCCATACCAATGTCCTTCCGCTAGCCGACAAGATTATCGCAGCCGTTAAGGCTGGTAAGATTAAGCATTTCTTCTTGGTCGGTGGTTGCGATGCACCTGGCCAGGATCGCAATCATTACCGCGAGTTCGTCGAGAAAACCCCGGAAGATACCATCGTATTGACTTTGGCCTGTGGTAAGTTCCGCTTTAATGATCTTGATTTAGGATCTATCGATGGGATTCCACGCTTAATCGATCTGGGACAGTGCAATGACGCAATCTCGGCGATCAAAATTGCAGTAGCCTTAGCTGAGGCTTTTGACTGCAGTGTTAACGACTTGCCATTAACCCTGGTACTTTCTTGGATGGAGCAAAAAGCGGTGGCCATCTTGATGGGCTTACTAGCCCTAGGCATCAAGGGTATTTATCTCGGACCCAAGGCTCCGGCCTGGATCACCCCGAATGTTCTACAGGTCTTGCAGGAAAACTTCGATCTGCGTTTGACGACCAACCCTGCAGCTGATCTGGCTCAGATGTTGAAGTAAGACGTATTTTTTCGAGAAAGGATAAAATACGCTGGCGATATTCATCCGCGTAAGCAGCAAATGCAGTCGCATGGTCGCCATCGGGAACAATCCATAATTCTTTGTGCTTTCCGGCGAGTGCCGCATAGAGGCGAATCCCCTCTGATAACGGTACTCGCCGGTCTTTTTGGCTATGAATCATCAGTACTGGTTGGCTGATCTTTGCTGCGGCCCGTAAAGGGGAGACGCGGGCAATATCGAGCCCTGCACTACGTGGTCCCGCACTTAGCAGTAGGTAGGTGAAGGGAAACTGCGGTAACCCGGTCCAAGTTGGTAAGTGGCGGCTTAAATACGATTTCAAATCGGCAAAGCTGCTATCAATGATCAATGCCTTGATCAACGGGCTTTGCTCGGCGGCTAATACGGCAGCTGCTGCGCCCATCGAGATCCCGAGAACATAAATTGGCAGATCTGGATTAAGATTATGGGCTAACTCGACTGCGGAAATCAGATCATATGACTCCAGCAAGCCGAAGGTAGTGATGCTTTTCTCCGATTCCCCGCAATTGCGAAAGTCGAAGAGTAGGAAGTTATACCCCTCAGTTAAGGCGGAGTTAACAAGGTCAATGGCTTGGGGAAACTCCGGAAGTCTGTTCTGCCGATAACCGTGGGCGAGGATCAGCGTTCCTTTGGCCGGCTGCTGGAGAGAGCTCAGATACCACCCCTTTAAGATTAGATTATCGTAAGTGCTGGCAAAGGTGAGCTCCTCAGGTAAGGAAAGAAAAGCACTAGTTGGTACTTGACAATAGGTTTGCTCCGGGTGGAGGGCGCGTAATACTGTTTGGTCGACGATAACCCCAACGTAAACAATAACGAATAGACACAAGGTTAGGATCAGTTTCTTGTTCATCTCTTTAGTGTTACCCCGATTTAATCGACACACACATCAGACATATACTTTGAGTGGCGGTTGTGTCCATGGCAAATCAGCCAAATGAAAAGCCCCATGCTTGTTTTTCCGGATGAGGCAATACCATCAGTAAATGGGCAATATTTGGTGCAGAGGCTCAATGTGTCGGCTCATCACAGGGAAGTGAATTAACCATGCCGAAAAGTGTCATTGTGCGTAATGGTTATTACTATAGGGGGGAGGCGACTATGACGGTTTCACCAACTAACTCAAGAGTAGTTTCTGACAAGAAACAGTCACCTATATTGGTTACGTTTATTGGACTCTTAATCGCATATCTACCTCAGTATATACATAAGATCCTGAACTTATTAAGGGTACAATTAGGACCTGAAGGTCCTCCGGCAGTAATTCTGTGGAACTGGTTGTCTGTCGTACTCTTAACAACATATATCATCGTAATCGAGCGAAAAAGCCTTGCCTCGATTCTTTTAGCGCGTCCGAAAATTAAGGATTTGGCATGGGCATGTCTCTTTTGGGTTGCGGCAACTAGCTGGAATTGGGCGATGAATATAATCGTTGCACCACAAGCTCAAAATGAAGGACTCGGGACTATTATTCGCCTTCCTATACCCGTAATCATTGGGATGATTTTTACTACAGCAATTACAGAAGAAATTCTCTATAGGGGATATCCAATTGAACGTTTACGTGAGTTAACTGGAAATGCGTGGATTGGAGTATCCTTTAGTCTGATTGTCTTCCTGCTTCCTCACATTAGTTTTTTTGGGGTGCAGTGGCTTCTTTACCATGGCTTTGGTACAATCTTAACCTATATTCTTTATATGTGGCGCCGAAATCTGTGGGCATGTATCCTAATGCATTTTCTCGGGAATGCGCCGCTACTTCTTCCTGCTCTAGGTATGGGTTAATATCTCACCTTGCGCGAATAAGGCGTTTTATGCTCTTGTCAGCTCTCCCGGTAGCTGTTATAATTGGTTACAGTAACACGAAATACTAAAATTGTAGCACAATAGAGGGGGAGAAACATGCATATTCCGGATGGGTTTCTCGACACCAAGACCTGGAGCAGCCTGGCCGTCGCATCAGGTGCGGTGATGGCTGTTGCACTCTCAGGGAAGGCTAAGCGAATCTCGGAAGAACAGGTGCCTTTGATGGGGATTGCGGCGGCCTTTATCTTTGCGGCCCAAATGATTAACTTGCCGGTGGCCGGCGGAACGTCGGGACATTTTATGGGCGCGATGTTAGCTGCGATTTTACTAGGTCCGTGGGCGGCTTTTCTGATCATGGCGACCGTGCTGATCGTGCAATGCCTGGTCTTCCAGGATGGTGGACTGTTGGCTTTGGGGGCAAACATTTTCAATATGGGGGTTGTCGCGGTCGGCTCCGGGTGGCTGGTCTACAATTTGGTCAGAAGATTTATGGCTTCGGAGAAATGGTGGCGGATTGGTTCTTTTGGCGGGGCTTGGGTTTCAATTGTCTTATCTGCGGCCGTGGTCGCGGTGGAACTGAGTCTTTCGGGTGCGGTCGCTTTAAAACAGGCCTTACCGGCGATGGTCGGTGTACATACCATCATCGGGATTGTTGAGGGTGTAATTACCCTGGCGGTATTAGAATTCATTCACAAAGTGCGTCCAGATTTACTTGCTCTTGGAGGTGCCGCTGATGAATAAATGGGTCTGGGTAGGTTTAGCTATCTCACTGGCTGTGGCTGCCGTGCTTTCGCCGTTTGCTTCGTCTTGGCCAGACGGCCTGGAAAGGGTTGCCGAAGATCTCGGTTTTGACGAGCTTGCCATTGAGGCCCCGGCGGTCTCTTCACCTATACCTGATTATCTGGTTCCCGGCATCAGTAGTGAAGGATTAGCTACCAGTTTGGCGGGGATAATCGGGACCATACTGGTTTTCGGGATCGCGTTAGGTCTAGCGAAAGTGGTCGGAGAGAGAAGGGGTTAAGTTGGTACGCCCGGAAAGCAGGATTATTGCAATTTTCTGCCTGATCTTGGCTATAGCTTTGGATCCGGTTATGCCATTGTGGCGCAGTGCGATTTATCTCTTGTATCTCGCCGGATTGATCATGTTGTTTCAGGCCCCGCTCTGGAAGGTATGCAAACGGACCCTGCTTGTATTGCCCTTTCTCCTGGTAGTGCTGGTTTTTGCGGCCTGGTCGGCGACTTCACCTGAGCGGCTACTTTTGTTGGTCCAAAAAGCCCTCTTGTCGGCTGCCGCTTTGGCGGTGTTAGGGGTGGGCACGGATTTCCCGCCGTTAATTAAAGGTTTGCACCGTTTAGGCCTGCCTGGGACGCTGGTAATGATGCTGTCTTTTATGTATCGATACCTAGAATTGTTGCTTGCTGAGGCCAAACGCATGGAAATTGCTAGAAACCAGCGGTATTTTGGTGGACGCTATCTACAGCAGTTCAGAGTTCTCGGTAATATGATTGGTAATTTATTCTTGCGCGCCTTTGAACGTGGGGAAAGGGTTTATCAGGCGATGGTCTTGCGTGGATATTCGGCGCAGTCCAAACCGGAAAAGGTGACGTACAACATTGTTGATAAACTTACGGTCGTCTCCGCGCTTGGGGTATTAGTATTATCTGTTGGGACTGAGTTTTTATGGCGCTTTTAGTTGTAGACAAATTGAGTTATCGGTATGCTGATGAACGCCAAGCTCTTAAAGATGTCTCCTTTGAAATCCAGCGAGGGGAACGAATCGGTCTGATTGGGCTTAATGGTGCCGGCAAATCAACACTGTTATTATGCTTGGCCGGGGTGCTTAAACCGCAGGGCCGGATTGAAGTGGATGGAGATCGGCGTCGTACGGTCGGCCTGGTCTTTCAGGACCCTAACGACCAGCTGTTCATGACGACGGTCTACGATGATGTCGCTTTTGGACCACACAATCTCGGACTCGCTATGGAAGAAGTTCGTTTGCGGGTCGAAAAAGCCTTACAGCTAGTAGATGCTGCAGGTTTTGAAGAACGGTTGACCCATCACCTCAGTTTCGGCGAGAAAAAGCGGATTGCTTTGGCTACAGTACTAGCAATGCAACCAGAGCTGCTGCTGTTGGATGAACCGACTAGTAACCTTGATCCGAAACGGCGCCGGGAGTTTTTAAAGATTATTCAAGATACCGAAAAAGCTGCTCTTATTGCCACGCATGATCTTGATATGGTCAGGCAGATCTGTGACCGGGTGATCATCCTGCAAGCAGGTCGATTGGTGGTAGAGGGCAGAATCGATTTACTGGATGATCTTGATCTAATGCGCCAGCTGGAGCTCATCTAATCTATTACCGGGTAACTGCCAAGCACTTTGAGCAAACTATTATGTTTGCGCAACTCAGCAAGGGCCTCGGCAACTTCCGGACTGTCTACTCCCAGCTCCGAGTCGATGAGGAAAATATAATCGCCGAGATTTTTGCGGGCCGGTCGGGATTCAATGCGGGTGAGGTTAATCTGCCTAGCGGCAAAGACCTCGAGAATATCGCGCAGACCGCCTGGCCGATCCCGTTCAACCATACAGGCGAGTGAGGTTTTATAGCGAAGTCCAGGGGCCTCCAGTTCTAATGGCTTTCTCCCGACAATCACGAATCGCGTGGTGTTCTCTTTAATGTCCTGAATATCTTCGGCTAATATATCCAGTCCATAGCGGGCTGCAGCCTGTCGACTAGCAATAGCGGCGATTGGCAAGCGATTGACCGAAACGACCCTGGCAGCCTCGGCTGTACTAACGGTCTCATACTCTACCGCTTGAGGCAGCATGGTTCGGAGGTATTCGCGACACTGGGCTAAGGCTTGGGGATGGGATAAGATCGTCCGAATCCCCGCTATTTTCTGGGCGCGGTGACCAACCAGATAGTGCCTTACCGGCAACGTCAGTTCTCCGACGACAGGTAATTCGGTGCGGAAAACTAGCCAGTCCCAGGTGGCATTGATAGAACCTTCGATTGAGTTTTCCGCCGGCAGGACAGCAATATCCAGCTCATTTTGGGCCAATGCCGACATTACCTGAGCTAAACCAGGAAGAGGAGTAAGTACCGCCGAAGGGGGCAGCTTGCTACTTAACTTCTCGGCTGCAAGTTGGGTTTGGCTGCCTTCAGGCCCAAGGTAACCAATTTTCATCGTTGCTCCATCCTTTCTGTGGCGAGAGAAGCCATTAGTTTTCTGGTGGCCTCGACCTCGTAAACTAGCGTCTTTAGCTCTGATAAATTTAAAGCTTGCGGACCATCACATTTGGCGCTGCAGGGATCAGGGTGAACCTCCACCATTACCCCGTCTGCTCCAGCAGCGATGGCCGCTCTAGCCATAGGGATTATCAGTTCCGGGCGGCCGGTACCATGGCTCGGGTCTACAACAATCGGCAAATGCGTCAAGGCTTTGGCTAAGGCCACCGCCGATAAGTCAAGGGTATTTCGGGTTGCGGGTTCAAAGGTTCTGATTCCCCGTTCACAGAGTATTACCTGGCGGTTTCCGGTGCGCAAAACATACTCTGCTGCCAATAACCACTCTTCAATAGTAGCTGCTAAGCCTCTTTTGAGCATGACTGGCTTACCAGATTCCCCTGCGGCCGATAGGAGTGCGAAATTCTGCATATTTCTCGCGCCGATTTGTAGTATCTCGACGTACTGGGAGACCTCGGGAACATCATCAGGGGTAACAACCTCAGTTATAGTCGGCATTCCTAGCTCGGCACCGACTTCAGCCAGAATCTCGAGCCCGGCCAGGCCCAGTCCTTGAAAGGTATAGGGGGAGGTCCGGGGTTTGTATGCTCCACCCCGCAGAATATTCGCCCCGGCCTCTTTGGCCATTTGAGCTGCCAATTTCGTTTGTTCACGACTTTCGATCGCACAGGGCCCCGCCATCACTATCGGTTTGACTCCCCCAATCTCGGTCTGATCAATGGTGATGATCGTATCATCCGGGCAACTCTCCCGTCCGGCTAGTTTGAAAGGGGAAAATAAGCGAGTCACTTTGTTAACCCCGGGTAGGAGCCCAAACTGTTCTTGGCAATCTGGATTTGGTGCCAATAACACAATTCGCGAAGATGTTGCACCAGGTAAATAGACCGGATCATTGTCATGAGCGGCCAGCCAAGTCAGTGTCTCCCTGATATCTTCCTGGCAACTATGCTGATGAATATGTAGTAACATCGCCGCACCTCCAAAATAAAATAACCTCTCATCCTGTAGGGACGAGAGGTTAACCTGCCGCGGTACCACCCTAATAGGCAAAAATGCCCAGCTCTTATCGGGTACGGGCCGAAACCTTATACCCGCCTCCTTGTTACGGTGGAGGTCTCCGCCAAGGCCTACTAGTACTTTCAGCCAGGGCACTCCTGGGAGAACTTCGCGCCTGCTGCTCCGGTCCGCCTTTCACCCTGTGCGGACTCTCTGTGCGGTTAGGCAAGGCCTACTTTTCCCACTCATCGTGTTTCGGTATAATCACATTTACACAAAATATATTTATTCAGATGGTATCATATTTGCTATGAGTTGTCACTAGGTTAATCGTAATTTCAGGAGTGTTGGGAGGGAGGTTCCTTGACCCCCAGCTAAAGATGGCATATAATGTATGTGCAAAACATCTTAGTTTTAGCTCGAAGCTGAAGCTATTAGGTCATAGCCAATAGCCCGGGGGAACCATTTTTAGTGGGGTTAATCCTGGTTAGCCAGGTAGGGTGACTTTTTAACCCGAGCCCGTCAGCTAACCTCGGAAGCAGGTGAAAAGCGAGCGATTGCTATCCGCAATCAAGGCTCGTTTTTTGTTTTTTTAGGGAGTGAGTACATAGTAGTGAAGGTAGGACGAGAGATTACGGCAGGTTTGACAGTTGGTTTGGTTGCCTTACCACTGGCACTTGCGTTTGGGATTGCCAGTGGCTCTACTGCGGCAGCCGGCCTGTATACTGCGATTGTTGCCGGATTGGTGAGCGGATTATGCGGTGGGTCAAAATATCAGATCAGCGGGCCTACCGGGGCGATGAGCGTTATTTTGATCGGTGTGGTTGCCAAATATGGCATACCCGGTATGCTGGCTGCCGGATTGATGGCAGGTCTAATCCAGATAATTCTAGGTTTGCTCAGAATGGGCAAACTGGTCAAGCTCATTCCCAGCCCGGTGATCACCGGTTTTACCAATGGGATTGCCATCGTGATTTTGCTGGGTCAACTTGAATATATTACCGCTGCGCCATTATTGACTATTTTAGTGGCGGGGACCATTTTTCTCGTTCGCAGAATAAATAAGGCCCTTCCTGCCTCACTATTCGGCTTGGCGGTGGGCATCGGCGCGAACTTGCTCTTGGGTTGGGGAGCACCAACCGTCCAAGCCATTGAACCATCACTCCCCAAATTTGGCTTGCCACAGATAGCCCTTTCTGACCTGGTTCTTTTACTTGAACCGGCCCTAGCAATTGCCTTGCTGGGTACGATTGAGTCACTGCTGTCGGCTGCGGTAGCTGATACCATGACCGGAACAGTTCATAACAGCAACCGTGAATTGGTGGGGCAGGGTTTGGGCAATATCGCTGCAGCTTTATTCGGTGGTGTTCCCTCCACCGGAGCGATCGCACGTACGGCTGTCAATATCCAAAACGGTGGCAGGACTCGTCTAGTCTCGGTTGTGCAGAGTCTATTTCTGTTAACGGTATTGCTAGTGCTGGGACCATGGACTGCGCTGATTCCTTTGGCTGCTTTATCTGGTATCCTTGTCATCACCAGTTATGATATGTTTGATTTTCAAACCGTACTAACGCTGCGCAAATCCTCTGTTCACGATGCGGTGATTTTGTTGGCTACAATGGTGTTAACGGTTTGTACCAACCTGATAGTAGCCGTCGCCGGCGGGATAGTGTTAGCTGCGCTGATCCAATCCTACCACAGCAAGACCTTGCGGATTTTGCCTCTTAATACAAAGGCTGAGGATAACATCCAGATCTTTAGTTTACATGGGACCCTGCAATTTGGCACAGTTCGAAGCCTTTATAAAGCGCTGCGTCAAGTAGTGCCGGGCGGGATAGTCGTTCTTGATCTGGGCGGGTTGACTATGCTGGATCAGACCGGAGCAATTGCGCTGAGTAAGCTCCAGCAACCCTCGGGGCCGGTGAAAGCCTCGCGAGTAATTCTTTGTGGCGTAAATCCAGAATACAAGAGTCTTATTGAGGCTGCTGGTGGCTTTCCGAGCGACCATATTGGCAGAGATTTGGCCCAATCACTGGCTCTGGCAGAAGCGTAAAGGATTGCCCCGGTATCTGTAGAAGTTTTTCTCCGGGGTGGTTGCGATCGTGAAACCTTTTTCTTTCGTGCACGCCGCAGATCTGCATTTGGGCAGTCCGTTTACCGGACTTGCTGAGTGCAGCCCGGACTGGGCAAATCGTTTGGCCGAGGCCACTTTTCAAGCCTTTGAGCGGATTATCCAGTTATGTCTAGATCGACAGGTGGATTTCCTGATCCTAGCCGGTGATGTCTACGACAGTTCTGAGCAGAACCTCCGAGCTCAAATCTGTGTCCGCGATGGGCTCGCTAGGCTAGCGGAGGCTGGTATTGCTACCTATATCGCTACCGGTAATCATGACTACAAGATTACCGGTGCCCAACTGCGCTGGCCTGATAGTGTCCACTTTTTTCCGCCCGGACAGGTTGCCACCTACCGAGTAATTAAAGATGACCAACTAATTGTAGAAATTTCCGGAGTTAGTTATCCGAATCAAAATCCGGATCAAAGTTTCATACCGCTGTTTCCCAGAACAGGGGAGGCACCGTTTAGAATTGGCGTATTGCACACCAATCTCGGTAATGCCGCGGATTATGCCAATTACGCCCCTTGTAGCCTGACAGATCTACAAAACTCAGGTTTTGACTACTGGGCTCTCGGCCATGTGCATCGGGCCGCCATTCTTAATTCTGGTTATCCAACAGTCGTTTATCCTGGTACCAGCCAAGGGCGATCTGCGCGTGAGACAGGTCCAAAAGGTTGCTATTATGTTCAAGTTGACCACAGAGGGATTCAACCGAGTTTTATCCCCACGGCTGAGGTGATCTGGGCCGAATTGGAGCTGGATATTTTCGAGTGGGAAGATGTCGATAAGTTATTTGCGGTGGTTGATGAGGAACTAGCCGTATTTTCACACCAGGCCGATTATTTGATTGTCAGGCTTAGTTTGCACGGGCGGGGTCAGGTGCATGGCGAACTCTCCAGAGCCGGGGTCGTTGAGCAATTAACCGAAACTTTACGGGCCCGTACTTATCCCGGATGGCGCGGAGTCTGGTTTGACCGGGTTAAGGTAACGACCGGACCGCCGATTGCTAAAGATGCCGAACGGGAAAGCGGAACACTCGTCGCAGATTTTTTGGAGATTATCGATTTGCTGGTTGCGGACCTTAAAGATGGCGGTGAATCACCTTTGGTACAAGAACTCCTAGCGGAGATCTCACCACTTTTAGCGAAAAACCGGCGCTACCTCACCCAGTGCAACCACCAGACGCTGCTTCAGGCAGCTTTGGCTGCTGAGGACCTTGGCTTAGATTTATTGACTCGGGGGGACGAATAGGGTGTGGATTAAACAGATCCAGATTGATGGTTATGGGATTTTTTGCGACTTTTCCCTCGCTCCGCTTTCACCCGGGTTGAATATCTTCTGCGGTCCAAATGAGTCCGGCAAAACGACTCTACGGGATTTTTTTAACTGTATCCTGTTAGGGTTTGACTCACAATCAGCTGCTCGTGATTTCCATCGTCCGCTGCGGGGCGGCGAGCATGGCGGCCGCCTGTTAATCGTCAGTGATGAAGGCGCAGAATACCTGGTCAGTCGGCACACGACCAAAAAGAATTCCGCTCCGGCAGTTGTTCTGGATAGCAGTGGCCGGCAAGTCAATGAAAAAGTATTATCCTCACTAATGAGGCATCTTTCCAAAGACTCTTATACCAACTATTTTTCGATCGGCTTAGACGAATTGCAGGCTTTTCAATCGCTGCAGGGTACCGAATTAGAGGCCTGGTTGTACAAGGCCGGCTTTTCCGGACGTGGCCGTTCGGTCGTTCAACTCCTTAAAGAATGTGAAACAGCCCGGAGTAACTTATATAAAGTACGTGGTAAAAGCATTATCTCAGGATTGATATCAGAACTGGATAGTTTGCAACAATCCATCGCCAAGCTTCAGGAACATCCCCGTCATTATCAGGAGCTTTTGGCCCGTGAACGCGAGATAATTGACGAGATTACCGAAAAGGAAGCCTTGTTGCAAACCAAACGCAGCCAACAGGCTCGGCTGGCTAAACTGCTCGAGCTCTGGCCGGACTGGGAGCATTTGCAGCAGCTTGAGGCCAACCTACCTGATCAACGTCAACAGCAACAATTGCAGAAGCTGGTGGGTTTACGTGATCAAATTGCCGCTTTGGAGCGCGGCCTCGATCTTTTTCTCCAAAATCTCGAGTCGTCGGAGCAGATTGCTTTTGAACTGCGGGCCTGGTCTGAGCGGATTAAGGGTCTACAGGCCGAGCTAGGCAGTGACCGGGAGCTAGGCCAATTACTGACAATCCCGACCGGCAGAACGCAAGAGTTGCAGGCCGCAGCTATTGCCCGCCAAGTGCAGGAGGCGGAAAATCGCAAGGTAAACGCGGAAAATGCAGTTGCACAGGGTCTTGGGATTGTGCGAGAACGGCAGAACCAGGTTTCCCAGCTTCAAGCAGAGCTCGAGCACTTGGTCGGCAATCAGGTTGGAGAAATTCCAGAAGTTAACGAAGAAACCCTCTGGGAGATCAGTCGCCTCCAGCAGGAGCTAGACACCATTAGTTCGCATTTAGAGGCGAATGAGGCTCAGCTCCGACTGGCAGAGCGGCTGCGGGGTAATCTTTATCCCTGGCTGATCGGCTGTTTGCTTGGTGGCGGTCTGATATTCGTAGATTCCCTTATTGGCGCTGCCATCCTGGTTACTGCAGTTGTCGGCTTGGCCGTCGAGATGCACCGTCGTCAACAGAGCCGGGCAGAACTCCAGGCCTGTTCAGCGAAGGCCCAGTCGTTGGCGGAGCAACGGAAGGTGGCTCAAAGCCGGTTGCGTGAACTATCTCAGCTCGTTGCCGAAAAAGACACCCTTTCCGAAACAGAGCTCGCTGAGTTAAAACGAGGCTTAGACCGACAAGGCGAGGCTCAGAAAATTTCGCGCCAACTGGGCCAGGCCAAAGAACGATTGGTCGAAGCAGAGCAACAATTAAAACTAACGGAGCAAGCGGCGGCCGAGGCCGGTGTGCAACATCAGGCCGCCAAAGATAGCTGGCAACACTTCTTAGGCACATTTGGCTTATCGCCGGAGTTTGCCTTGGATGGGTTCATGAGCTTTCTAGCCTCCCTGCGTCAGCTACAGGATTTACAGAGGCAGTTCGTAGAGGGGCAAGAGCGACAAACCCGGGTAAAGCAGCGAATCACCACCTACATGACTAGCCTCAACCAGATTCAGGAAAGTTTGGGCTTGGAGCCGGTTACCGAGGAGACACTCGTCTCTCAAACAGTGGCAGCTCTAACGAGGCGACTCTCGGAAGCCCTACAAGAGATGGCCCGGCTCGAAGAGTATGCGAACCTAACTGAGCGGTTAAGGATAGCTTGTGGTGTTTCTATGGATCAATTACCGCAGCTCAAAAGCGAGCTAACATCATACCAAGACCATGAATTACGGGCCGAGAACGCTCAGTTGACCCAGTTTATTGAGGAGTTAGGCGTAGAACTGGACCGGCTTAAGTCAGACCGGGGTTCGGTGGGTTTAGAAATACGTCAGTTAGAAGCAGAGCAAGAGCTCGCCCTGCTCCGAACCGAACAGGCGATTAAACAGGAACAACTCGAAAGAGCCTTTGCAGAATGGTTAAAGTGGACGGTACTGCAATTTGCCCTCACCAAGGCTAAACAGCGGTACGAAGAGGAGAGGCAGCCGGAAGTCTTCATGCTGGCCTCACAATATTTTGCGCAGGCGACCCGGGGGCGCTATACTCGGGTTTATACCCCGGTTGACAAGGATAGCGTTTTTGTGCAAACTGCAAATCTACAGCGGTTGGATGCAGCCTCCACTCTCAGCCGAGGTACGGCTGAAGTGCTCTATCTCTGTCTGAGGTTGGCCTTGGCCCAAAAGGTTCTCCAAGATGGTGAGTCATTACCGCTTTTATTAGATGATGTTTTGGTGAATATGGACCAAACGCGGTTTGCTCAAGTCATTGAACTGCTCGGGCAGGCCGCAGACAACTGCCAGGTGCTTTTCTTTACGTGCCATCCTGAAGTAGCTCTGGCCTTGGCTGATCAGAGTATTAACTGTAGGCTATGGTGGCTTGCTGATGGTAAGCTAGCGGACGGCTGGGAAGCTTGCTTCGAAGGTGCTTCCACATCCGGGTTGACTGGTTAGTTTGATCACCCCGCCGTGTAATTCAACCAGTTTTTTGGTGATGTAAAGTCCCAAACCTAAGCCTTCTGCACCAAATTTGGTCGCGGAGTAGGTCCGGCAGAATTTGTGGAAGATTGTGCGTTGTTCTTCTAGGGAGATACCAATACCATGGTCAGTTACGGAGAGGCAGACGAACTCCTGGTGGCGGTAGAGTTTGACTAAAACGGTAGAGTTTGGCGGAGAGTATTTGAGCGCATTGGAGATGAGATTTGTGGTGATTTGGTGAAAGGCACCCGGGTCAATTAGCCCTCGGAGCCCAGTCTCTTCACATTCAAGCCGAATCCGGTTAGCATGGGTGAGTTCCCGAAAGCCTGCGATAACCTCTCTGGTAATGATCGCCAGATCACAGGCGGACACCTGCAAACCTAAATTACCCGAATCGATCCGGGTAATTTGAACCATTTTGTCGATGATTTTAGTCATCCGGTCAATTTCCGCTAAGGTTTTCTGTAGACATTCCGTTTCTGTGGCGGGGATTAAGGCCTCAGCCGTAAAACTAGTTAAACCCAATTCGCGAATGGCCGCCTTTCGGTTTTGGAGACAGACCACAAGAGTTTGGGTCAGACTGCGAATTACGCATAACGGATTTTTCAGCTCATGTGATATGGTGCCGATAAATTCGTCTTTTGAGTTCTCGAGAGCCTTTTGGCCGGTAATATCATTGATCATGGCAGAGTAAACTCACAGGTCCTGTAGGAAGGGGCGATAATGGGAGGATGGATATTTCCTCCTTGAAGAGCTGGATTTTTCGGCGACCGCCAAAAATTAGATTGTTAGCCACAAAAACCTTCCTCAGTGTAGGGCCGGTCTGAGTTGAATTTTATTGTTAACCGGCATGATTAGCTAATATTATTCGCTTTTTGGGTTAATTTACCTTCTGGGTTACAGGAGTATAAGTTATATTTTGGAAATATAGTTGATAGTGGATGAAAATAGGTGGGTTGAGGCTATGATCGTGAAAATTGGGCCCCGGGAAAGAAAAAAGGTCGAAAGATATTTAAACCAAGAACCTGAATTTAACCTGTTTATCCTCGGTGATCTGGCCACTCATGGCTTAGATTGTGAGTTCCTCGACCTCTGGGCTCAAGTTGGTGACGATGGCACGATTTTAGCAGTGATTCTGCGCTATTTTGGCTCCTATGTCGTTTATGCTCGAGATAGCTTTGTTGAGCAGGAGGTAGCTGCTTTTGTGCACGAGCGGGCGGAGTCCATGCGATCTCTCTCTGGGAAACGCGAGGTTGTCAGCAGAATTCTGCCACATCTGGATTGCCTCGATAGCGGAAAAGTGATGCATTTTTCGCGGCTTAAAAGATTGGAGTTGAAGCAATTGCCGATTAAGGCGGCCAAATGGCAGGTCAATGTGGCCACCTTTGAGGACTTGGGCCGGATAGCGCTGCTCAGGTCAAAGATTTTTTCGGAGTCAAAAACGGTGGTGCGCAAGATGCTGCAACAAGGGATTACTCAGGGTGCAGGGCGTGCTTACTTTATTGAGGTTGATAACGAGATTGCGGCGACAGCCCAAACCACCGCCGAGTACGAGTCTGCAGCGATGATCGTCGGGGTAGCCACGGCCCCAAAATATCGGCGCAGGGGCATGGCTACCGCGTGCCTATACAAATTATGTCAAGACTTGCTCGGCGAGGGCAAGAGCTTATGTCTTTTCTATGAGAACCCTGATGCCGGAATCCTCTATCACCGCTTAGGTTTTGAGGATATCGGTTTTTGGCAAATGGCAACCGCGAAGAAAGATTAACTGTTTTTTGTAGACCCGTAGAAGAAGAGGGCTACAGTACCAGGTCCGGTATGGGCTCCGATGGTTGCCCCAATCGACGAAATGATAAAATCATTCGTACCAAACTGATCTGTAATCATCTGTTTTAATTCTTCGGCAGTTTCCAAGTTGTCGGCGTGGCTAATCCCCACAATCTGGTCTGCTAAATCATAACCACGCTCTTGCATCAATTCTACCAGTCGTTTTAGACCTTTTTTTCGGGTCCGTGCATTTTCAAAGGGAATCAGCGCTCCATCCACGACATGAATTAATGGCTTTAAGTTAAGTACGTTGCCGAGAAAGGCCTTGGTAGTACTGATCCGACCGCCTCTGGCGAGATACTCCAGAGTATCGACGATTACCAAGTGCTCGATGCTCTTGGCTTTATCGGCAACCTGTTCGATGATTTCAGCAGGAGCAAGTCCGTTTTTCGCCATTTTAGCGGCTTCGAGGACAAGTAAGCCTTCCCCCAAACTCGCAGCCTTCGTGTCGAGAACAAAAACTTCGTCGGCAGGAAATTCACTAGCCGCGACCACTGAACTCTGAAAAGAGCCGCTGAGTTTGCTCGAAAAACCGATATATACTGGGGTTGCCCCCTCTTGACGAACTTGGTTGAAGCGTTCAATATACTGTACTGGGGTAACTTGAGCGGTCTTCGGACTGATTTTTTCGGTCCGCATGCGCTGATACAACTCGTCTGGAGTAATGGTGACCCCATCAATAAATGTCTCCCCCTCAATCTCAAGAGACATTGGTATTACCGAGATATTGTATTCTTGAATTAATTCGGCCGGGAGGTCGGAGGTACTTTCCGTAATGATCCGTGACGGCTTGACCATGATATCACCTCAAGAATATGTATGCATTTCAATTCGGCGTTAGCCCGCTCTTTTCCTTGATTTAGCGCTAGATAAAAAAAGACGGAGCTGGGCTCCGTCGGAAAGGCATATTTTCAGTTTAATTAATCTTTACCGGTTGTTAGAAAAGCAATCCCGGCAATAGACTGGCCTACCGGCAGTAGGCTCAAAAGGAACTTGGGTCTCTACCCCACATTCGGCACAAACGGCATCATATAACTTTCTGGATTTTGCGCCGCCTGGGCCATTGTTTCTGCTGGCCTTACGTGCCGCACGGCACTCAGGGCATCGGGTCGGTTCATTCTCAAATCCTTTGGCTGCATAGAACTCTTGTTCGCCTGCAGTGAAGGTGAATTCAGAACCGCAGTCCCTGCAGACCAGTGTTTTGTCTTGGTACACTCGGGTAACCTCCTTAAAATGAGCAGATCGTCTCTGCTAAGACTATAACCTAATAATATCACGAAAAGCGGAAATTACAAGAAATTTTGATCGAGCAGGAATTTATTCGATCTAACGGAAGTACTCAAAAGGGGGATCGAGCTTGAAAACCGATGGTATACTAACATTTACAGCAAAAAATAAGAAGGGTATTACTACTGAATTACGGCAACTATTAGAGCGACGCTTGGTGGCGAATGAGGATTTGCTGTTTCTGGACTTTGCTACGGTAGCGGGTCGATTGTTTCCCAGATCAGCATTGTTGGCTCTAACATCCCACCGCTTGCTACTATTTGCCTTTAATTTGTTTACCTTGGACGAAATAGTTTCCGTCCCGTGGTGGAAAATTAAGCATTTTCACTTGCTCCCGTCAAAGAAATTTAGTTTACTTTCTCCCGGTGCTCGATTTGCTGAGCTATCTTATTCGAGCGATAGCGGAGATAACAAGGTCACTTTTGCCGTGGGGCGTTCAGGCCTAGCCGATAAAACTCAGGCTCTCGTCAAGAACCTGTCTCTGCGCTTTACTACCGCTGATACCAGCATTTTTGTCGTTGCTGATACCCTGATCTTTTACATACATGGTCAAGTTAGGCATGTGCGTTTTCGGCACTGGATCGCGGATGCCATCCTTGACGAGCTGCACCAGTCTATAGTCGTTCTCTTGTCCAATGAGGCGGTTGTGCAAAAGAGATTATATAACCTTGTGAGCCTAGATTACACCGGTGAGATTACGTGGCGGGGAGAACTACCGACTGCCAAAGGGGTGCCGGATAGCTTCTTAAAAGTAGAGCTTATTGATGGGGAGATCATCGGTTATTCCTGGTCTGGGTTTTTGTGCAAATTAGCCTCTGCCACCGGTAAGATTATTGAGTTGCGCCGAGCGCTTGGTGGCGGACATAATCGCGCCGATCTGGTAACCCGTTCCGAGGCTGGCCGGCAAGCGACCCTGATCTTGGCGGGAGAGGATCGCTTGGGCAATCGCTTGTACCGCCTGTTTATCGAATCTTCCCATTTCTTTAAGGAAAGACTGTTTGGAGGGCAGGCTCACTGGTCGCCTGATGGACGGTACTTAGCAGTGCAGGAGTATTACTACTCTCACTCGCACGGTATACAAAGCGTCGGGGTCGTCCTGTTTGACTTAGAGGAAAACCAGGAGGCCCTGGTGGAGAAGAGTGTCTCGCGTAATTTTGGGCCTCAAGGTTGGAAAAGTTCTGAGACTTTGCTGTATGGGCAGGGCAAAGATAAAAATACCCAGGAGATATCGGTGCGGCGTGTTTTTTGGTTGCCGCTAAAAAAAGTCGGTTTGGAGGTTTTTCGATGAGTACAAACCCTATAGTAACAATGGAGCTGGCTGTTGGGACAATTAGGATCGAGCTTTATCCGGATAAGGCACCTAATACGGTTAACAACTTTATTTCTCTGGTTAATAGCGGTTTTTACGATGGTTTAATCTTTCATCGAGTGATACCCGGGTTCATGATTCAGGGCGGCGATCCCCTTGGCAGAGGAACGGGCGGGCCCGGTTATGCCATTGTTGGTGAGTTTGCCGACAACGGCTTTCCACAGAACGATCTGAAGCATACCCGCGGTGTGATTTCGATGGCGCGAAGTATGGCGCCTAACTCCGCCGGCTCGCAGTTTTTTATTATGGTCGCAGACGCCCCTCACTTAGATGGGCAATATGCGGCTTTCGGCAAAGTGATTGAGGGGATGGAGTTTGCTGACCAGATTGTCGAAGTTGAGCGGGATTATCAAGATCGACCTTTTGAGGACCAGAAGATTATCCGAGCTACTGTAGAATTGTTTGATCAAGAGTACCCACCACCAGAGAAGTTACCTCGTTTTTAACAAGGCAGATTAAAGCAGCCCCTCGCTTGGTGAGTGCGAGGGGCTCTTGTTTACTCAACCTCAATGATATGCTCGTTTATTTGGGGCTCAAGCTCGTCTGCTAACACTTCGGCTGTTTCCATTCCGCTGCTTGTTAACAAGCGGATAACTTGAGTTCTGAGGTCAAACTGTACGGTCTTGGTGACGATATTTCCAGCCACGGTGAAGTTCTGAGAAATATTGCTGATTGTACAGTTGATTCGCAAGTTATTCTTGTTCAAACCGGCAATCTCAGGGAAGTTGATTTGTTTGCTAAAGGTGATGGTTGCTTGCCCGACCGCTTGCCGATTCATGCCGCCTTGGTTGATTGTCACCGTGAGCTCGTCGATGAACGAACCGTTGACGATGACCCCGGTATCACCAACAAAACTACCAGAACAGGTCGGATTAAGAATCCGGTTCTGGTTTACCGAGACCAGAGTAGCACCCACCGGCGGAATAACCCGTAGATTGAATTGCAAGGTTTCGCGCTGGAAATCTTCGGCGACGATATTGTCCGGGGGTGGTGTGGTCCCGACAATGCGCAGCGAAGAGGCTAGGTCGTTGAAGTTAAATAGGCGTAAATCCGGATAGTTTCCTGGGGCCAAGGTAATCGATGTCCCACCAAAGTTGACGTTGCTAAATAGCCTTGCGGCATCTCCGGGTTGAAAATTCGGACCTTGGATTACTTGCACCGAAGAGGTACGATCATTAAACTCGATGAGCCGGAAGTCATTAAGGTCGGAAACGAGGGTCCGAAATGGACCTGCGAAGTTTATATCATCAAAGAGGTTTACAATTAACCTTACAGTGGCCATATTTGTTCCACCCTCCTATTATTTCAGACTGAGATTACAATGTCTCTCGGTACTAGTATATTGGGACAGGTTAGAAGGGTGTGCGCGTAGAAGCATCATGTATTATTTTTCATGAAAGTTGGCTGAGGGTACGTGGAGCTTGGTTTAAGTGTCATGACAGCTTTAGTAGCTGGAGCTTTTTTTGCCGGTTTAGTTGATTCGATGGCTGGCGGCGGCGGGTTGATCTCTTTGCCGTTGCTGTTTGCTTGCGGGGTGCCACCGCATTTGGCTTTAGGAACCAACAAAGTACAGAGTTTTTCTGGCACGCTTTTTAGCACTTGGCGTTATCTAAAGAGTGGTCATATGTATCTGCCGATCGCAGTTATCAGTGCGGTTGGTTCACTGATAGGTTCATATGCTGGGGCTAGGGCGGTATTAAAGGTTCCCCCCGAGAAGTTGATGGTTATTATTTTACCGCTGATCGTTATCGTAGCGATAATCACCTTTGCTCGGCGCGACTTCGGTCGTGACAGCCATTTTGTTGCCAGCCGCACACCGGCAACCACCCTCAAAGCCTTGGCTATTGGTACCGCTATCGGGTTTTACGATGGTTTCTTCGGTCCGGGAACCGGTACTTTCTTGGCCTTCTCATTCGTCTTTTTCATGGGGTTCAATTTCGTGCAGGGTACTGCTAACGCAAAACTATCTAATCTCGCCAGTAATTTTGCGGCTATCGTGGCTTTCGGCTTTACCGGGAATATCTCTTGGACGGTGGCATTACCAATGGCGGCAGCCAATATCTGTGGTAATCTG
>CAZAAT010000043.1:0-20265 GCA_964483175.1 uncultured Bacilli bacterium | reverse complement strand
TGTTTATCTGATTTCGACCGAGATCGAGAAGGTCGAGGGGTGGGCACTGCACCCGGTTAAACTGGTTGATCAGGGCATCACCATTGAAAACTCCACCCTCGAGTACTTTTACTCCAAACTGGACGACCTGAAAAAAGATCTGCTCGCCAATGCGACGGTCAACGCGCAAGAACGAGCTCTCAACATGTTAGTCAACACTGATCTGCAATTGGGCAAGGTGCTCACCATGCGATCAGGGGTGTTTCAGATTACCGAACCACTTTCAACCATGGTTTCCAGCGGAGGTGTTTACGATACCTCGACCAGAGAAAAGCAGATTAGTGTGACTGCTCACGTGACCTTCGCCATCAGGTAAAATCAAATTACAAGCGATGTAGGGCCACCCGGGATGGGTGGTCCTTTACATTGACAGAGCCTGCCTTTAATGGTAGTATATCTCTAAATTCCTGGGGGGTGAGGGTAATGGAAGAGATTAAAAATGATGGATTGCGGTATGAGGCTGAACAGTGTAAAAACCGCATCTATATAATGGATGTTACCAATCGAGATGGGGTTCAGACTGCACGAATCAGCTTGTCTAAGCTGCAGAAGACCATGGTGAACCTCTACCTCAATCAAATGGGGATCTTTCAGAGTGAAATCGGCTTTCCTGCTCTTGAACACGAGCAGAATTATATCGAAGCTAATCTGCGGCTCCAAGAAAAAGGGTTGCTCTCACCACTAGTATTATCCGGCTGGTCCCGGGCTAAAGCAGAGGATGTAGAGCGTGCACTTGAGCTTACCAGGCTGAAAAATCTCAATCTTTCAATCTCTGTTTCCGAGATTATGACCCAAGGTAAATTCGGTGGGAGGATGACCCGCTCGGATGTCATCAAAATGATGGTTGAGGCGGTCTCCGTGGCCAAAGAACGGGGGATTGAAATCCTCGGTATCAACGCTGAAGATGCTTCGCGGACGGATGAACGCTACGACGAAGATTACTTGATCGAGTTTGCCTTGGCGGCTAAGGAAGCCGGGGCTGACCGGATCCGCTACTGCGATACACTGGGTTACGACCGGACCATCTCGATTTACGATTCTGTGTATCGCCTGGCCAAAGAGGTACAGCTACCGATTGAATTGCATTGCCATAATGACCTCGGTTATGCCGTTGCCAACTCGGTCGAAGGTGCGATGGGAGCGATCGATGCGGGCGTGGATGCCTACATCAATACCACCGTCAATGGCATGGGAGAGCGCGCCGGGAACGCGGATCTTGTTTCAGTAATCTTGGCGTTAACCAAGTCGCGTGGCTTACGTGACTCCGGGATCCTTGACTCTCGGATTAATCTCAAGATGGCTTGGAAAATCTGCAATTATGTGGCGCGTGCTTTTGGGCAACCCATCCCGATCAATCAGGTAGGGGTAGGGGCTAATGCATTTGCTCATGAATCAGGCATTCATGCCGATGGCATGCTCAAGGACCGCAACAATTATGAGCTTTATGGTCCGGAAGAGCTTGGGATCGGAGAGGTTGAGTTTAAGCGCATCGGCCGGGTGATTACGACCGGCGAATATGGAGGGCTCAAAGGCTTGCTATATGTCCTTGATGAGCTAGGGATTGAGGCCGAAGATCCGAAAGAGACGCTACGCCTGGTACAATACGCTTGGCAGCACAATCAGTTGGAGCTTACTCCGGATGAAATTTGGCTGATCGCCAATTATCCCGAAGAAGTTCGGCAGATCCTTACGGTAACCCCGTAAATTTGTTGGCGAGACCATTCAGATAGATAGAAGGAGCTGGATTCATGGGCAAGACAATCATTGAAAAGATTCTTTCTGCGCACAGCGGTAGTGATGCTGTAGCAGGTGATATTGTACTAGCCAAGGTCGACTATGTGATGGGTCAAGATGGGACTTCCCCCTTGGCAATCAGAGCCTTTCGCGATATGGAGGTAAATCAGGTATTTGACCCGACCAAGGTCGCCATGGTGATCGACCATAGCGCTCCAAGCCCCAATGAGGGGGTTTCCGCGCTACACCATCTGATGCGTGAGTTTACCGGTGAGCAAGGGATTACCCTTTATGACATCGGTGAAGGCGTCTGTCACCAACTCATGCCGGAGCAAGGGCATGTGGCTGCCGGAGATTTAGTGGTCGGAGCAGATTCGCATACTTGTACCTATGGTGCCCTCAATGCGTTTTCGACCGGGGTTGGTTCGACGGACTTAGCCGCAGCGATGGTTACGGGTAAGTTGTGGTTCAAAGTTCCGGAAACAATTCGCTTTGAGTGTGATGGGGTTTTACCGCCCGGAGTCTTTGCCAAAGACCTGATTTTATACTTGATCGGGCAGGTTACCGCTGACGGAGCAACCTATAAAGCGGCCGAATATGCTGGAGAAGCAATCGCCGCGCTGAGCATCGATGCCCGGATGACTATTTCCAATATGGCTATTGAGATGGGGGCCAAGGCGGGGCTAATGGAGCCCGATGAGAAGCTGAAGGAATGGCTGGCCGCCCATGGACGTACTGATTGGAATCCGGTTCAGCCTGACGCTGATGCCGTCTATAATCAAGTTCTTCGTTTTGACGTCTCTAACCTCGAACCGCAGGTCGCAAAACCGCATACGGTGGACAATGTCTCGCCGATCTCTGAGGTCGCCGGAACACCAATTCAGCAAGCGGTGATCGGTACTTGTACCAATGGTCGGCTAGAGGATTTGCGGATAGCCGCTTCCGTACTGGCTGGACGCAAGGTCCATCCGGGGGTTCGCTTGATTGTCGCTCCTGCTTCGCGGGCCATTTTCCTGGCCGCCATCGAAGAGGGCATCATCTCTACTCTGGTAGAGGCAGGTGCTGCGGTGGTTACCCCTGGCTGTGGGCCATGTGTCGGAACTCATAACGGTGTACCCTCGGACGGAGAAAACGTTATCTCTACGGCCAACCGGAACTTTAAGGGCCGGATGGGTAACAGCAATGCCTTTGTCTATCTGGGATCCCCGGCCACAGTCGCTGCTTCAGCCATCGGCGGCGAGATTACTGATCCTCGAGTCTATTTTACAAAGTGAGGTATGCACGATGATTTTGCGCGGAAAAGCCCATCGCTTTGGCGATGATGTTAATACTGACTACATTATTTCTGGAAAATATAAATTTAAGACATTGGACATGAAGGAGCTAGCCAAACACGTGATGGAGGATTTGGACCCCGATTTTTACAACAAGGTTGAACCAGGCGATTTTATCGTGGCCGGGCGAAACTTTGGCTGTGGATCTAGTCGGGAGCAGGCTCCGCTAGCCATCATTAACGCTGATATTTCTGCGGTTATCGCTAGTTCGTTTGCGCGCATCTTTTACCGCAATGCCATTAATACGGGCTTGCCGGTGGTTGAGGTCGATACCAGCGCGATCGCTGATGGCGATGAACTCGAGGTAAATCTGGGGACCGGCAAGGTCACCAATTTGACTTCCGGGGTGGAGATTACCGCTAAACCGCTTCCCGCGGTGATGATTAAGATACTGAACGATGGCGGCTTGGCTAGCCATATTAAAAAGAATCAAGGATTTGCATTGGAGGATTAAGATGGCTGGCGAAGTACGTAAGATTACCTTGATCCCCGGTGACGGTATCGGCCCGGAGGTTACTGGCGCGGCGCGCCAAATAATCGATGCGCTGCAGCTGGGATTGGAATGGGAAGAGGCCATTGCCGGAGCCGGTGCGCTGGAAGAGTACGGCACTCCGTTGCCGGATGAGACCATTGAGTCTATTCGGCGGAACAAGATTGCCTTGAAAGGCCCGGTAACCACTCCTGTTGGCTCTGGGTTCCGCAGTGTGAACGTCGGGATCCGCAAGGCCCTCGATTTATATGCCAACGTGCGGCCGTCGAAGACAATGGCCGGGATTAGCTCCCGGTATTCCGGGGTTGACCTGGTGATTTTCCGCGAGAACACCGAGGGCTTATATGCCGGCATCGAGCACATGATCGGTGAGGATGCCGCCGAGAGCATCAGGCTCATCACCAGACGGGCCAGCCGGAGAATTGCGCAGAGCGCCTTTGATTTCGCCCGCCGGACCGGGCGGCGTAAAGTGACCGCCGGCCATAAGGCGAATATCTTAAAGCTCACCGATGGTCTTTTTCTTGATGCGGTGCGGCAGGTTGCAGCCGAGTACCCGGAGATTGAGTATGATGAGGTTATCGTCGATGCCTTGAGCATGCGGTTGGTGCTCGAGCCGACTGATTTTGATGTTTTGGTACTGCCTAACCTGTTCGGCGATATCGTCTCGGATATCTGTGCCGGCTTGGTTGGCGGATTGGGTGTAGCTCCCGGTGCGAATTTGGGCGATGAAGCTGCGGTGTTTGAAGCAGTACACGGTTCTGCGCCACAGATCGCCGGCCAGAATATCGCCAATCCAACCGCGATTATTCTCTCGGCGGCGATGATGCTCGAACATCTTGGTTTCCCAGCTGAAGCGGCGCGAGTTCGCGAAGCAGTCGCCGAGGTAATCAGCGCCGGAAAATGGGTGACCCCGGATTTGGGTGGCACCGCGACCACGAGCGATTTTACCAAGGCAGTTATGCAAAATTTGTAGGGGGATTGTTTTGATAAAGGCGATACTTTTTGACCTTGATGGCACTTTGCTTCCATTGGATACCGACGACTTCTTGCGCCAATATCTGAAAGCAATCAGCAGCAGCGTGGCCCATTTGACCGATCCGGCCAAATTCGTCCAGGATCTAGTGGCCTCGACCAACGCGATGATTCAGAGCACCAATCCCTACTTGACCAATAAAGAAGTCTTCTGGAACGACTTTCTGGCGCGAGTTGATCTGCCGGAAGAAGTGCTCATGCCGGTACTCGATGATTTTTATGCGCATAAATTTCCCGAACTAGCCTTATACGCCAATCCCAGCCCCCTCAGCCAAGAAATCATTGAGCAGGCAGCTGCCCGGGGCTTTGGTTTGGTAATCGCTACCAACCCCGTTTTTCCAACCGAGGCGGTGCAAGAGCGGATGCGCTGGATCGGGATTGACGATCACCCCTTTGACCTAGTAACCACCTATGAAGTAATGCATTTTTGTAAACCACAATTAGCTTATTACGAGGAAATTCTGACCAAGACCGGGTATAATGCCCAAGAGTGTCTGATGGTCGGCAATGATGCCTATGAAGATCTGATCGCAGCCAAGCTCGGTATGCAGACTTTCTTGGTCGAAGACTACCTCATTGACCGGCCCGAAAGTGATTTTTCCCCTGATTACCGGGGCACTTTAGCAGATGTGTACGAGTTTATCACTCAGTTATGATGGCATGTGTAGGGAGGAGAGAGTAGTGGAGTCTGTAATCCGTAACCGGGCTGAGCTGGAACACATTCAATCTGCGCGGTTGGTTAATATGGTCAACCGAGTCTATCAAAGCGTTCCTTTTTATCGGCAATCCCTGGATGCGAGCGGGGTGCGGCCTGAGAGCATCACCGGGATCGCTGACTTGACTAAGCTGCCGTTTACCACCAAGGCCGATCTGCGAGACAATTACCCCTTTGGGCTGTTTGCCGTTGATATGAACCAGGTAGTGCGGATCCACGCGTCTTCCGGCACTACAGGCCGTCCCACGGTCGTCGGCTATACCAAAGATGATATCGAGATCTGGGCGGAGTTGGCAGCCCGGGCGCTCGCTTATGCCGGGGTCGGGACGGATGATGTCATTCAGGTGGCTTATGGTTATGGGCTCTTTACCGGAGGGCTGGGGATGCATTATGGCGCCGAGCGGATCGGAGCTTCGGTGATTCCGATCTCCGGCGGCAACACGGCCAAACAGGTTCAGCTGATGCAAGATTTCGGCTCGACGGTACTGGCTTGCACGCCCTCTTATGCTTTATTTATTGCAGAAACCCTAGAAAAGATGGGGATCGATCCGGCCGGGCTCAAGCTCCGGGTGGGTATTTTTGGCGCCGAACCATGGACCGAAGAGATGCGGCGGCAGATCGAAGCACGCCTACAGATTAAGGCGATTGATATCTACGGCCTCAGTGAGATTATGGGGCCGGGGGTAGCCTGCGAATGTACTTGCCAAGACGGACTACACCTTTATGAAGACCATTTTATCGTTGAAATCATCGACCCGCAAACCGGCGAACAACTACCGGACGGTCAACCTGGCGAATTAGTAATTACAACAGTAACCAAGCAGGCGTTACCGCTGGTGCGCTACCGAACCGGGGATATTACCAAGTTATCTGCTGAAGTTTGTTCCTGCGGCTTGATCTTCCGGCGGATGTCCAAGGTGATGGGGCGGACAGATGACATGCTGATCATCAGGGGCGTGAATGTCTTTCCATCTCAGATTGAGTCGGTTCTACTTTCTGTCGAAGGGATCGAGCCCAACTATCAGCTGGTGGTTGACCGCAAAGGGGCTCTTGATGATGCCGAATTGTGGGTTGAGGTGCCGTCAACCATCTCACTTGATGAGGTTCGTCGCCTTGAGAGTCTGAGTAAACAAATTGACCATGCGATCCAGAGCACCTTGGGCCTTCACCTCCGGGTAAAATTGGTCGAACCGCAAACTATTCCTAGGGGTGCGGGTAAAGCCCAGCGTGTGGTCGATAAACGTAGCCTTTATACCAATTTAAAGGAGGGCTAGTAACATGAGTGTACGGCAGGTCTCGGTATTTCTGGAAAACAAAGCCGGACGGTTGGCTGAGGTCAGCAAATTGTTGGGTGCGGCTGGAATTAACATCCGTGCTCTATCGGTGGCAGATACCAGTGACTACGGAATCTTGCGCTTAATCGTGGATGATCCGGCCAAAGCGGTGGAAGCCCTCGTGCGGCAGGGGTTTTCAGCCAGTGAGACTGAGGTCATCGCGGTCGAGGTCCCCGACAAGCCGGGAGGGCTCGGTTATGTGCTGGAGGTATTGGAAGTCAAAGGGGTTAATGTGGAGTATATGTATGCCTTTGTCGCCAAGGCATCCGAGGACGCGCTGGTGATCTTTAGGGTGGGCACACCGGAGGAAGCTAGGCAAGTCTTGCGTGAGGCGGGGATAAACGTCATTCCTGCAGAAAAATTGTATACATTATAAAAGATAGTTACATTACCAGCAGGCACTCGCTTTATCGGGGTGCCTTTTTTATAGGAGTAGCAATGAGTCAAGAAGATCTACTGAGCATTTATCAGCTGATGTTTGACCATTTCGGACCGCGTCATTGGTGGCCGGCCGAGACCCCTTTCGAAGTGATCGTCGGGGCCATATTAACTCAATCAGTGGCTTGGCGTAATGTCGAAACCGCGATCGCAAACCTTAAACAGAGAGGGCTGTTAGATCCAGTTGCGCTGTTGGCCGCCCCGGATGAGGTGATTGAGGAGGCCATCCGCCCGACCAGGTACTATCGGATGAAACGCCGCAAACTACAGGCCTTTTGCCGCTATTTGGTCGACAAGCATCAGGGTAATCTCGCCGAGCTTTTTCAGCGCCCCTTGGCCGAACTGCGTGCGGAGTTGCTCGGTATTTGGGGGCTTGGCCCGGAGACCGTTGATAGCATTCTACTTTATGCCGGCGGGATGCCGAGTTTTGTGGTTGATGCCTACACCAAACGAATTTGGGCGCGGTTGGGAGTTCATCCGGAAGATATTGATTATGAGCTGCTGCGGGCCTATTTTATGGACAACCTGCCCGAAGATCTCCAGCTCTATAATGAGTTTCACGCCCTGATTGTCGGGGTTGGGAACCGCTATTGCCGGGTAAAAAAGCCGCTCTGTGGCGAGTGCCCGTTGCAGAATAGGTGCCAGCATCCAATAGCAGGAAAAGAAAAGTCAACTGTGGAAAATTAATAATCTTGGAGGTAATTTTAGGCATGGACTACCAGAAGTTGCTTGCTGCCCGGATAGCTAAACTTGCTCCCTCGGCAACCCTGCGCATTAATGCCTTGGCCAAAGAGTTGCAAAGTCAAGGCAAGCCGGTGCTGAGCTTTGCCACTGGTGAACCAGATTTTCCTACACCACCGCAGATTATTACCGCGGCCGAGGTAGCCATGCGCTCTGGAAAGACCAAATATACGGCAACTCCCGGCATACCGGAGTTGAGACAGGCGGTGGCGGACCGCTTTAGACGAAACTATCAGGTAGACTACCAACCCTCCGAGATCATCATTGGGACCGGTGGTAAACAGGAGCTATATAATTTATTCCAAGTCATTCTCGATCCGGGGGATGAGGTAATTGTTTTCAGTCCATACTGGGTCAGTTATCCGGAAATGATCAAGTTATCTGGGGGCACTCCGGTATTTGTCCAAGGAGGCATCGAATCCGGATTTGCTCCCCCAATCGAGGCCGTTCGCGCGGCCATTACCAAGCGGACCAAAGCGATCATCGTCAACTCGCCAAATAATCCGACGGGCGCGGTGTACCCGCGCGAGTATCTACATGCCATAGGCTTGCTAGCGGTAAACCATGATTTGCTACTGGTCTCAGATGAGATCTACGACGATCTGGTTTACGATGGTGCGCACACCTGCATTGCCGCATTAAGTCCGGAGATTAAGGCCCAGACGATCACTATTGGTGGGGTCTCGAAGAGCTACAGCATGACCGGATGGAGGTTGGGCTGGGCTGCCGGGCCGGCCTCGATTATCAAGGCCATGACCGATCTACAAAGTCACTCCACTTCTAATCCCTCATCGATTTCACAGTACGCAGCATTGGCCGGACTAACCCAAGAAATACCGGAACTTGCTACTATGCAAGCGGCTTTCCGTCGGCGCCGGGATCTAATGTTTGAACAGTTGGCGCAGGTAGATGGGCTCTCGATGGTATTACCGCAGGGTGCTTTCTATCTTTTCATCGATCTGCGCAGTCTTCCGGGATACACAACTTCGGAAGAGTTTTGTCAGCAGTTATTGAGCGAACAGTTTGTAGCAGCGGTTCCAGGCGAAGCCTTTGGCGCCCCAGGATACCTCCGCTTATCATACGCAACCGCAGAGACAGAGATCATTCAGGGGTGTCAGCGGATCGCTGAGTTTATCGCCCGTAGGTAATTTAGTGAAACAGACTTTCAAGTTATACAACTTAGGCCGGATTACCTGGTGGAAAACACAGGCGGTCTACACGGCTCTGGCAATGCTTGGCAGGAACGCTGTTGTCTTCTGTGAGCCGGACCGTCCATTTTATTGCCTTGGCTATCACCAGAATGCTGCTGAACTTTTGGACCAGGAGTATTGTGAGGCCAATAAGATCCCGGTGATCCAGCGTCAGCTCGGAGGGGGTCTGGTCTATCTCCACCCTGGTCAATTTTTTTATCAGGTCATTATGCCTAAGACCAGCCGATTTTTTACGATGAACCGGGCCGTTTTTTACCGCCGGTTTCTGCTCCCGGTGGCTGAGGCGCTCCAGGATCTCGGAGTTCCGGCAAACTACCAGCCAATCGCTGATATTTGGGTCGAGGGCCGCAAAATATCCGGTAACGGGGCCGGTGAAATCGGTTCAGGGGTGGTCATCTCAGGAAACGTTCTGGCCAGTTTTGATGTGCAAGGGTTTCTGGCCGGTTTGCGCTGTCAATCACCGCTGTGGACCCAAGTTATCCGGGAAGAAGTCCAGCGCCTAGTTGGGTTGCCTGGGGGGATTAATCTCGATTATGAGCAGGTTGTCACGGCTATTGGCAAAAGATATACGCAGATACTAGGGGAACTGGTTCCGGCAGAAATCGATGGCGAACTGGCCGCAAAAATTAGCCAGATCGGAGAAAATTATCAAGCTTGGCAATGGGCAGCTCCCTTGAAAAAGGCTTCTGGGCGGCGCTTTGCCATTTTTAAAGTTACCGAAGCCGTAAATGTGGATTACACATCCCTCTGCCGTTTCGGCCTACGGTGGGATCTTGTTGGTGTTCGGCGGCAGGATTCATATATTAGAATTGTGGCTGGGAAGGGTGGTTTTTGTTAGTGGCTGTCGTGCATGGCTACAACTGTCCAGATGATTTGTATTATACTACTGATCATGCTTGGGTTCGGATTTTGGACAATACGCATTTGCAGATGGGTCTTACTGATTTTACGCAAAAAATGGCCAGCACCCTTACTTTTGTGAAATTACCGGGACTTGGTGATCCAGTCAACCCAAATGTGCCGATTTTTTCTTATCAATCAGCAAAGTGGGTAGGCTGGGTTAAACCGCCGGCTGCCGGAAAGATTAGCGCGGTTAACGGGATGCTGACCGAGTATCCCGCCTTGGTCAACCAGGATCCCTATGGCCAAGGCTGGGTGATCGAGATAGAACTCTCCGAGCCATTAGCAACAGCGTTGGCGCGGATGATGAGCGGTAAAACGGCGGCGGATTGGCTCAAGGGCGAAATATCCAAACATGGGGGATAAGAGTGTCAGATCTGATTGCTAGGCTCCCCATAGAGCTGCGCGAACTCGCCACGGACTCATTGTATGAGCGAATGGCCTATTCTCACGACATGTCGCCGGTAGAAGGCTTTTTGACCAGCGACTGGCTAAAGGCTGTTCCAGATGTGGTGGTCAATCCACGCAGCCGTGAAGATGTTTCGCTGCTGTTGGCCTGGGCCCAGGAAAACCGGATCCCGGTAACCCCTCGTGGTGCCGGGTCTACTTCATTATTTCAGAGTGTTCCGGCCGTTGGTGGAGTAGTAGTCGACCTTAGTTTGTTGAACTCGATTGGACCGTGGGATCTGTCGGCGGGGACTGTCCGGGTGGGTGCCGGCACGATTATTTATGACCTCATTCAGCAAGCCGAAATCCGGGGTTGGACCTTGGCCACCTTTCCTTCGAGTGCCCCTGGCGGAACCGTCGGGGGCTGGTTTAACAATGGAGGGCGCGGTTACGGTTCGTTACTCCATGGCAGCTTGCTCGACCAGGTTCGCGGGTTGGAGGTTGTTTTACCGGGAGGCAAAATAGAGTGGCTTTCCGCAGACAACTCAGATTTGCCGATAGAGTGGTTTCTGGGTTCAGAGGGCACCTTAGGTATAGTGACTGAGTTAGAGATAGAGCTGTTGCCCCTACCGGGAGCGGAAGGACACATTGCCTTTGGCTTTCATGATATCGGAGAATTACAGGCTTTTTTGGCCGACTATTTGCAGGGTCCGTTTCTCCCGTTTAACATCACATTTGTCTCCACAACCTCCGGTGGCCAGCAGCTGCAAAGGATTAATTGGGATGCGATGCTTCCGAACAATTTTTTTGTCGCCAGCTTTTATGGCCCTAGCGACCATGTTGACCAGGGAATTCGACGGATGAGGTCATTAAAGTCCGAGTATCAGGTGAGGCAACTGCCCAAATGGCAGGCGAAAAAGTTTTGGCAGGATCGATACTATAATTTCCGACTCCAACGGACCGGACCGTCACTGCTAGGTGCGGAGGTAGTCATTCCCCTGGAGCGGATCAGCCATTATACTCGGGGAATCGATCAATTGGCCAAAATGCAACGGAAACCGATGATTACCTTTGGGTATTTGACCAACCGCAACGAAGCTTACGTCACTACGATGTTCTGGTCAGATGAGGCTCGCACGGTAAGTTATCTGCTGGATTTGAGCCTGGTTAGTTCGATTTACCGCACTGCCCTGAAAAAGGGTGGTAGGCCGGTCGGGATCGGGCTCTGGAATACGCCGTATTTGCGCCATATCTATTCGTTAAAAGAACGAAAGGCCCTCTGGGAACGGAAGAAAAGGCTAGATCCGCAGCTAATTCTGAACCCGGGGAAGACTTATCGGGCAAGCAAGCTGCTCAGGCCGGGTTTTTTTTCAACCGCAATGTTGATAACAAGGGGTCTCAGGTCGCTTATCATCCATTTAGGCAGGGCACGATCGTGAAACATAAGGATTATTCGTTTTCAAAATTGCATGCGGAGGCTTTCACGTGTATCCAGTGCGGTTACTGCCGCCGGGTCTGCCCGGTCTATCAGAGGATCGGTCGAGAAAGCGCTTCCCCGCGCAACAAGGTTTATCAACTCCAGAACCTCTTGAGTTCATATCCGCCGTTTGCGAATATACCGCCTGAGTTTTCAGAGCGTTTCTGGCAGTGCACTCATTGTCGCCGTTGTGTTGATGTCTGTCCGGCCCATATGGATCTCATGAATTTGTGGCAGGGGGTCAAGCATCAGCTTGTTAAGAAAGGAGCTGTCCCCAAGCAGATTCAGGCGACGAAGAAGCGGATCAAAGAACATGGCAATATCTTTGCGAACGTCAATGAAGTCCGCAGCTACTGGGCTTTACCGTTACCGGGATATCCGGAGGTGCTCAAACCGGAAGACCCTGACATCGCGGTCTTTGTAGGTTGCGTGGCCTCTTTTTACCCGCTATTGGTTACTATTCCGCTGGCGTTTGCGCAGATAATGTTAAAACTAGGTATCAAAGCGTATTTTCTCGGTGCTGACGAATACTGCTGCGGAAATCCGTTGTCGACCGCCGGTGAACTAGAGGTTTCGCGGGAGGTGGCTAAGAAAAATCTTGCTAAGATCCGCGAACTAGGAGTTAAAAAGCTGGTTTTTATCTGTCCGTCATGCTTGTCTAGCTGGAAAGAGGATTACCCGGTGTATAACCAGGGTGAGTTGGAGATCACCCTCCTGCATTACACCGAATACTTAGCTGATCTAGTCGAGCAAGGGCGATTGAAATTCACCCCGTATCCACACCGGACCACCTATCATGACTCCTGTGATCTTGGCAGGAACCAGGGGATCTACGATCCGCCGCGGAGGATTTTACAGAGCATTCCCGAACTGGAATTTGTAGAACTTGCGAATAATCGTGAAGATAGCCTCTGCTGCGGGGGCGGGGCCAGCTTGAATATGATCGATCAAGAGTTGGCGATCGGCATCAGGCATGCCCGTTTAGAGCAGATCAAAGCCAGTGGTGTGGATACACTGGTTACGGCTTGTGGTGAGTGCCGGCAAGTTCTTACTTTAGGTTTACAAGATGTCAAATCCGCAATCAGAGTGCTTGACATTGCGGAGTTGGCAGCTGAATTAATTTGTTAAAAAGGAGAAATGGTGATGAAGGATCTGACCCATCTCCGGGAGGACGCCTCCCGGATCTTAGCAACGTGTTTGGGGGTAACCAAAGGTGAGGAGGTGCTCGTGGTTACGGATGAGCCTCTGCGATCAGTTGGCGAACTGCTTTGGCAGGCCGCCAAGGATTTGGGAGCCGATGCTGCCATCGTCGAAATTATGCCGCGAGCCAGCAATGGGGCTGAACCCCCGGCTATGGTCGCAGAAGCGATGAAAAAAGCGGATGTAGTGCTGGCCCCGACCAGCAAATCGCTCTCACATACCGCTGCTCGGAAAGAGGCCAATCTGGCCGGTACCCGGATCTACACTTTACCCGGCATCCTGCCGGAGACACTAGCCCGCGCTCTCCAAGGCAATTATGAACGGATTGCCGAGGTAAGCAATAAACTCGCCGAGATTTTGACCAATGGCAAGACTGCCCGGGTTACCACCCCGGCCGGCACGGATATTACAATGAGCATCGAAGGCCGGGTCGGACATCCGGATACTGGCTTGGTCGATAAACCTGGGTTATTTAGCAATTTCCCAGCGGGAGAGGCCTTTATTGCCCCGGTGGAGGGAAGTGCCAATGGCAAATTCGTAGTAGATGGCTCGATGTCGGGGGCGGGCATCTTAACCAATGATCCGATCACCTTTATCGTTAAGGATGGTTTTGTCACCGATATCACCGGCGGCGAAGGTGCCAGACGCATCGTTGAAGTCATCAAGCCCTTTGGCCAACCGGCACGTAATATCGCCGAACTGGGTATCGGCACCAACGACCAGGCTGAATTGTGTGGCAGCCCGCTCGAAGACGAGAAAGTTTTAGGCACCGCACATATCGCCATTGGTGACAACAAGACCTTTGGCGGCAATACCTCTGTCCCCAGCCATCTCGATGGAATTATGCTCAAAGCGAGCATTGAAATTGATGGTAAGGTAATCATGAAAGATGGCAAACTGATGATTTAGGAGGCGGTCAGGTTGCGTATAGCCATTATCGGGGGAACGGGGGTTTACGACCCCGCGATCCTCTCAGACGTACAAGAAGAAGAGCTGGTAACCCCATATGGTACGATTCAGTTTGTCCGGGGCCGGCATGAAGATCGGGAAGTAATCTTTTTAGCTCGGCATGGATCCGGGCACTCGGTACCACCGCATCGGATTAATTATCGGGCCAACATTTGGGGTTTGAAGATGCTCGAGGTGACAGAAGTTATCTCCACCTCAGCGGTGGGATCGCTCAATAAAGAGATGCCACCGGGCGAGATGGTTCTCTTAGATCAGTTCATCGATTTTACCAAGGACCGCGTTTACACCTTCTACGATGGTGGACCGGCCGGGGTTGTTCATGTTGATTATACCCAGCCGTACTGTCCCCGGGTGCGCGAAGTGCTTTTAGCGGCGGCCGAAGCCGAGGGGATCAAACTAGGCGCGCGCGGGACTTATGTCTGCACCGAGGGACCTCGCTACGAGACACCCGCTGAGATTAAGGCTTATGGCATCTTGGGCGGGGACTTGGTTGGGATGACCAATGTCCCGGAGGTGGTCCTCGCGCGTGAGGCAGGGCTTTGTTACGCTTCGGTAGCTATGGTAACCAACTGGGCGGCAGGCATTTCTCCCCATCCCTTGACCCATCAGGAGGTTGTGGAGATTATGAACCGGAACAACGATAAGCTACGCCGGTTATTGATGCGGGCGATCGGTTCGCTGACTGAGGACCCGGAATGTGCTTGTCATCATGCGACTAGAGAATTAGGCCAGTTTTAATACGGGAGGTTTTTACTGTGGCACGGGTTATGACGATGGAGTTTCAGCCGGGCGAATTGCGCCTGATCGACCAGCGCAAATTACCGGTCTCATCTGAAATTGTGGTCTGTCGAAGCTATGAGGAGGTAGCTACGGCGATCAAAGAGATGGTGGTTCGCGGGGCTCCGGCAATCGGGGCTGCTGCAGCTTACGGGGTCGCAATTGGCCTTGCCGAGTTTACTGCCGCCGGGCGAGAAGCGGCAGAGCTTGACACATATCTGGACAAGGTTATTGAGGTCTTGGGAGCAACCAGACCGACGGCTGTCAACCTTTTTTGGGCCCTAGACCGAATGAAGCGAGTCTATGAGGTGAATCGTGATCTGAGCCCCCAAGATCTTCAAAAACGCTTGGAACAAGAGGCCCAGGCCATCGCAGACGAAGATGTGGCTACCAACCGTAAGATCGGGGCATATGGTGCGGAGCTAGTTCCACAGGGTGCGGGGATTTTAACTCACTGTAACGCGGGAGCCCTGGCAACGGTTGACTATGGTACCGCCTTGGCCGTGATCCGGGCCGCTCATGAGCAGGGTAAAGAGATTATGGTCTACGCTGATGAGACTCGTCCTTTCTTACAGGGCGCTAGGCTGACAGCCTGGGAGCTGCAACAAGATCAGATCCCAGTCACCTTGATTACGGATAATATGGCGGCTTATGTGATGCAGCAGGGGCTCGTCCAGTTTGTGGTGGTCGGGGCGGACCGTATCGCCGCCAATGGCGACACCGCGAACAAGATCGGGACTTATGGGGTGGCGATTTTGGCCAAAGAACATGGCATCCCCTTTTATATCGCTGCTCCGCGGTCGACGATCGATGCCGCGATCAGCACCGGGGCAGAGATCCCCATCGAAGAGCGGCATCACAGCGAGGTGACGCACCTCTTCGGTCACCAGGTTGCTCCGGCGGATATTGCGGTTATCAACCCTGCTTTTGATGTAACTCCGCATAAATATATCGATGGTATCATCACGGAGGTCGGAGTCTTGAGACCTCCCTATACTGATAGTATTGCAGCGGCTCTACGGAAATAACCTGTGGGAAGGATGGGGGTTTATGTCAATCATCAGAGATCCAAGCCTAGCCGGCCTGGGTAAACAAAAAATTGAATGGGCTTGGCAGAACATGCCGATTTTACGTTCACTGGCAGCAGAGTTTGCTGCCGATCAGCCATTTGCCGGGAAAAAGGTCGCGGTTTCGGTGCATTTGGAGGCGAAGACCGCTTGTCTGGCCAAGACCTTGGCCGCCTTGGGCGCTCAGGTTGCCGTGACCGGGAGCAATCCGCTATCGACTCAAGATGCCATCGCTGCCGCTTTGGCTGAAGATGGTTTAGATGTCTATGCTTGGCATGGGGCTACCAAGGCTGAGTATTTTGAACACCTCAACCGGACCCTAGATTTTGGCCCGGACCTGATTATTGATGACGGTGGGGATTTGATCAACCTCTTACACACAGAGCGCATCGACTTGGCCGACGGAGTTCTCGGTGGATGCGAAGAGACTACCACTGGGATTATTCGGCTGCGCGCGATGGAACGGGATGGCATTTTACGCTTCCCGATGATGGCAGTAAACGATGCCTATTGTAAACACCTCTTCGATAACAGATATGGCACCGGGCAGTCGGTTTGGGATGGAATCATGCGGACAACCAACATGCTGATCGCCGGCAAAAATGTGGTTGTCAGCGGGTATGGGTGGTGTGGTCGCGGTGTAGCCCTGCGGGCAAGCGGTTTGGGAGCCAAAGTAATCATTACCGAGGTCGACCCGGTAAAAGCGCTGGAGGCTTACTGTGACGGCTACGAGGTTATGCCGATGCGCGAGGCAGCCGCGGTGGGGGATATCTTTGTCACCACCACCGGCTGTAAAGATATCATCACCAAAGATCACTTCCAGGTGATGAAAGATGGCGTGGTGCTCTCCAATGCCGGCCATTTCAACGTGGAGATTAATCTGCAAGAGCTCGCTGAGTTGGCTGAGTCGGTCGGCGAAGTTCGGCCAGGTATCGACCAATATACGTTGGCCGATGGACGCAAAATCAATGTGCTCGGTGAGGGGCGTCTGGTCAATTTGGCCTGTGGCGACGGGCACCCGATCGAGATCATGGATCTCAGTTTTGCCATTCAAACCCTTGCGGTCAAGTACGTGATGGAACACCATGGCGAGCTGGGCCCAAAGGTGTACAGCATCCCAGCCGAAATCGATGCCGTTGTAGCACGGCATAAGCTTGCCTCACTGGGGATTGATATTGACGAACTCTCGGCTCAGCAGCAAAAATACCTTTCCAGCTGGGAGGTTGAGTGATGCGGACGGTCTTTCGAGATATTACCATCCTCTCGCCGGACGCCAACACAGATAGTGAGTGGCAGATTATCGAGCGTGGGTATGTCGTGATCGAAGGGCAGGAGATCATCGCCGTTGCCTCCGGAAGCCTTCCGCCGGATCTTAGCGCTGAGCGCGAAATCGATGGTAGGGGAAAGGTGCTGCTACCGGGCTTTGTCAATCTGCACTCTCATGCTCCCATGACCTTGCTGCGCGGACTCGGCGAGGATCTACCTTTGGAAAGGTGGCTGACCGAAAAGATCTTTCCAGCTGAAGATCGCCTGACCGCTGACGACTACTACTGGGGTAGCATGTTGGCCATCGCTGAGATGCTCCTCTCTGGCACAACCTGCTTTTTCGACATGTACATGGGGGTTGATCAGATCGCTAAGGCGGTGGTCGAGAGCGGTATTAGAGCCAATTTGGCGCGCGGTTTTACCGGTGATGTCGAAAGTGCCAAGAATAGCTTGGATGAGGCTGTCAGTGTCTACAACCAATACCAAGGCGCGGGTGATGGACGACTGAGCTTTTGGCTGGCGCCACATGGAACCTATACATGTTCTCTAGACTTGCTTAAACATGCGGCGAAGCTCGCCAGTGATTTAGGGGTCGGTATTCACATCCACCTCTCGGAGACTCAGACCGAAAATCAAACGGTACTTGGGCAGTATGGGAAGACACCGACCCAGATCGTGGCGGAGACCGGGCTCCTGGAGCACCCGCTGCTAGCAGCCCATGGGGTGCACCTGTCCGATAGTGATATTGAGTTATTAGCGGAGGCGGGTGCGATTGTCGCGCACTGCCCGGCGAGCAACATGAAGTTGGCAAGCGGCGTCGCCAGGCTTGATGCTCTGCGCGAAGCTGGAGTTTCGGTCGGTATAGGCACCGATGGAGCGGCAAGCAACAATAAGCTCGATATGTATGAAGAGCTGCGTTTGGCCGGGTATTTACAGAAGGTTTCTACCGGAAACCCGGAAACCATTCCAGCCGGTTTTTTGCTGCGACGAGCGACCAATCCACTGGCAGAAGGATTCGGAATGCTGGCCCCGGTCGGACGGATTGAGCCCGGATACCAGGCCGATTTGCAGGTGGTAGATTTCGCAAAGGCGCACTTATGGCCTGTACATGACTATCTTTCCAACCTGGTTTACGCTGCTAAGGGCAGTGATGTGGAACTGGTGATGGTAGCAGGCAAAGTGCTGGTAGATGGCGGTCAGTTGACAACTATTGATCAGGAAAAACTGTTTGCAGAGGTAAATAAACGGTTTACTAAGTTACGCGTATAAAGGTACTCCTAGGGCTGAAAAATATAAGTGGCTCTAGTCAATAGAGCATGCTTTAAGGAGGCCTTTAGAAATGGCGAAGAAAGCCCAGAAAAAGCAGCAGAGACAGGGCAAACAGAACACTGGGCAGCAAGAAACTCAGGAGTTCTACGAGTTTGCCAATGAGCTTGGCACCCAACAGAAACAACAACAGCAACAACAACAATTTAAACAGCCGAAGAAGTTGAAAAAATCATAACTGCTGTAACCTAATGCATCTTGGCCAAAAGAGTGCGGATTCCGCACTTTTTTGGCTATTACAACCAAGATGAGCAGGAGCAGACGGATTGAATGTTGAACACTTCACGGTATGTTTTAGGAGGTGTTTTTGTGAAGCGGGTACGTGTTAGGTTTGCTCCTAGCCCCACCGGCTATCTGCATGTGGGTGGTGCACGAACAGCTCTCTTTAACTGGTTGTTCGCCCGCCATCACGGAGGAGATTTTATTTTGAGGATTGAGGATACTGACCAGGTTAGGTCGACCGAGGAATCGGTTCAAGCGATATTTGACGGCATGACCTGGTTGGGTTTGGATTGGGATGAGGGGCCAGGCAAAGATGGGGGGCACGGACCATATTATCAGGCCGAGCGCCTGGAAATCTATAAGCAGTACGCACAAGAACTGATAGACAAAGGCAGGGCTTACTACTGTTATTGCAGCCCCGATGAGTTGGATCAGCGCCGTAAGGAGCTGCTTGAGGGGGGACAGGCTCCGCGGTATGATCGTAAGTGCTTAGAGCTATCTGCCGCCGAAGCCGAACGATACAAAGCAGAGGGTAGGGTCCCGGTAATCCGGTTCAAATCGGCTGACTCCGGCAGTACAGTAGTCGAAGACTTAGTTCGTGGCAAGGTTACCTTCGAAAATGAGGTCGTCGATGATTTCGTCATTGTTAAGTCGGATGGGATGCCGACCTATAACTTTGCGGTGGTTGTCGATGATCATCTCATGGAGATCAGTCATGTGATCAGGGGTGAAGACCACCTGTCGAATACTCCCAAACAGATTCAGCTGTATGAGGCGTTAGGCTGGGAGGTGCCAAGATTTGCCCATATCTCGATGATCTTGGGGCCGGATAAGACTAAGCTAAGTAAGCGCCATGGGGCGACTTCAGTGATCCAATACAAAGATGATGGTTATCTGCCAGAAGCGTTGATGAACTATCTGGCCTTGTTGGGCTGGTCGTACAATGCGACGGATAATTTGTTTTCTAAAGAGCAGCTGATCGAGTACTTTACCTTGGAAGCGGTCTCCAAGAATCCGGCGGTCTTCGACTATGCTAAGCTGCAATGGATGAATGGGGTCTACATTCGCGAGACTTCGGTGGAGCGCCTGACCGAACTGTGTCGGCCGTTCATGGAGCAGGCCGGGTTGATCGAGCCGGATTTATCACCTGCTGAACTCGAGCGAGTGACTAAGATCGTCGCTGAGATGCAGACGAGGCTCAAAACGATTAATGAGATCGCCGAACTTACCAGCTATTTCTTTACAGATGTGAACTACGATGAAAAGGCGCTGAAAAACCTCAACAATGAGCTGGCGCCGCAGATTCTCGAGCGCTTAGCTGCTATTATCGAAGAGATCTCCGAGTTCACACAGGAGGCGCTCGAGGAGGAGTTCGCGAAGCTGATGTCCGAGTTCGACGTAAAACTGGGTAAACTGATTCATCCGGTTCGGGCAGCGGTAACCGGACGGGCAGTCAGCCCGGGCATTTACGAAACGCTGCTACTAGTCGGTCGTGATGAGGTGATTAAGCGCCTAAGGGCCGGTGCCGTGAAGGCCAAGGAATTGCTGGCGGAGTTAGTGTAAAGTTTTAGTAGGTGAACAAGGAAGATAAGTAATGAGATAGAAA
>CAZAAT010000042.1:5869-21244 GCA_964483175.1 uncultured Bacilli bacterium | reverse complement strand
TGGAGAACACCGATATTATGAGTCTGGAAGAAGCAATTGATCGTTACTGCGAGCGTAATTTCCCATTGGACGAAATGCTCGAGCAAAGAACTGCTTTACGACAGCCGTTAACTTTTGCTGAAATCTCGACCCTAAATCGGCTTTTTGTTGAGCTGCAGGAAGAAACTAACTTGTTGAAAAATTATTGTGTTGAAGCCCTGTCAGGCTTAGGGCCCCTTTTAAAAAAGCTCCCCACCGAAAATCAGCTTAACAAAACTCTTAAGGAAATCAAACGGTGGGAACGTGAAATAGTGAATTCTGATGTTTGCCAGGTCTTGATACTGCATTTAGCTGGGCAAAGGCTTGCAATTACGGCTAAAAATGCTCAAGCGAGAGTAGAAGTAGCTTCAACTTATGAGAATAAGGTAGCTAGCATTGTTAACGGATACCAGAGATGGTTTTTATTGATGTTAGCCGCATTAGAATACATTGATGAAGAGTTTTTAACTAAGTTAAAATCCTCTGTTTGAGTTTATATCACATAGCAGACACAAACTTCTTCATATTATTGAAGTGTAAATCGATCACCTTCGGAATCTGGTGAAACGAACTAAAATTGTTGTTTAAAGACTCCTGAATTAGTACGTGTAGTGAGTCTACAAAACTTGCAGGGTCCTTGGCTGTGTGGACGCTAACCTCGGCTAGTACCGGCTCTTTGTCTGCTCCCTTGCGTACTACTTTTAGGCGAGTGCTATCATACGCATCAATTCCTGCGAGACCAAAAAGAGTTGTGATACCCGATCCACGACCATCCTCATGTAACAAGAAGGATGGCTTGCGCTCGCTTAAGAAGTAAATGTGAGCATGAACACGGTATCCAATGTGCAAATCGCAATTGCTGTAAAATGAGGTTTTGTCCAAACTATAGGCTGCATCATGTACAATACAACCGTTGTCTAAAGCGGTATCTCGCATGAGCTTGAGCCATCGACTCTCAGTCTTAGTTGTATATCTATCTGGTTCAATCCCTTGATGAAATACACAGTTAAGTTCTGCTCTTGGAAATTGATTGCGCAAATAATTCATTATTTCGATAGCTTGTTGAACGTATTTTATACTTAGCGGCGTTGTGAAAACTATTTTGTTTATTGAACTTGGGGGAATAAATTCTTTGCCTAGATACGGCAAGTTGTACATCGCTGGACAACCAGTTACGGTAACATTGGAATAACCGTTATTTTCCAAAACAGCTTTGGAAATAGATTCGCAAGTGCTAAGCCCACCAAAACGGTAGGCTTTGTCTAACAAAAGCCTAGCTTCGGGGGAAAAATGATAATTCTTTAGAGTCAGTTCATCAGCACTTTGGCCGAACCAGCTACAGCCGAGGAAATAGATGGGGACTTTAATACGTTCAAGGTTATTGGTTAAAGGATAGGCATCAGGGTATAGAGTGGGTGAATAGCCTGGTCCGCCGCAAATAATGAGGCCCTTACTTCGATTGATAGTCGATAAATGTTGATCCACAGGCTCCCAGGAGTTCAGCTCGACTATTTTTTCTTTCGGTCTAATGTACCTAATTATGCTAAGTCCGCGATCTCTAATAAGAAAATCACTTACGTTTTTTTGGGCACCGGTTAATACGATAAACAAAAAAATCATCCTTTAGAGCATAGTAAATCAAGTCAAGGGATTAGTATATAAGTTTGATACATTTTGTATTTTTCCTTGAAAATATGGTGAGCCTCCCAAGCGGGATGTAAGCAGGATATCTTCAATTCGCATTTAAGAAGATGACTAATAGGCCGATAAATATAATGAAATATTCTGTAAGAAGGTGGTGGACAAGGTGGTCCAACCGATTAATAGCGTTACTGCAGTAATACCTAGTCCTGTACATTCAGGTACTAACAGCGGATACCCGCGGGTCAAGGAAGATTTGGAGCATCCGCAGCAAGAAGTGGAAGTAAGTTCTGAGTTCATTCAGGCTGCTGCAGAGGCGGCCAACCAAGTAGCCAGAGCATTTGGTACGGATATTACATTTGAGCTTGATGAAAAGACCAAAATCGAAGTAATGCGGGTTGTAGATGCCGAAACAGGTAAAGTAATCAAAGAGATGCCTCCGAAGGCTGTTGTTGAGATGATCGGCAAGCTCTGGGAGACCATTGGCGTCTTTATTGATGCCAAGGCTTAGGATGGGGTGATTAGATGAGCAATTTAATGCGCGTTGCTGGTTTAGCTACTGGGATGGATATGGAGCAAATCATCGGCGACCTGATGAAAGTCCAGCGCATGCGGTTAGAGTCGTACAAGCAAAAAGTTACTACTCTCGAGTGGAAACAAGAGGATTATCGCTCAATCAATACAAAGCTAAAGACTCTCAGAGATGCTACCTTTGAGATGCGGCTTCAACGCAACTTTCTAGCCAAAAAAGCGATCAGTAGCAACGAGTCAGCGATCTCTGCGACTGCTTCGACCAACAGTGGGGAAATTACCCTAGACATCGAAGTGGTCAGTTTGGCTACCGCTGCTTCCAAAATAAGTGCTCAGTCGATCTCCAAGCCAGATGGCGAGAAAATTGATGCATCCATGTCACTGATATCACAACGAGATAATTTTGCTAACTCTGCTTTATTCGACGAGTTAGACGGCGATACTATCACCTTTTCCATCAACGGTGAAACCTTTAGCTTTAAGGTCACTGACAGCCTAAACAAAATCATCTCTACGGTTAACAGCAATCAGAATGCTGGTGTAACCCTGTATTATGACAGTTATGCGGATAAAATCTCCATTACGAGTAAAGCGACCGGAGCAGACGGGAAGATCGTTTTTGGCGCAGAAGATGACTTTTTCCCACAACTCCTACAATTATCAACCGAAGAGGCCGTAGGCTCCAACGCGGTCCTCAAGATTAATGGGCTGGAAACCGAACGCCCCTCAAATACTTTTACGATTGATGGCATTACCATTACCCTCAAGGATACCACTCCTGCGGGTAGTACGGTTAGGCTTGAAGTACGTCGGGATACCGAAGCGATCTTTGATTCGATTAAAAACTGGGTCGAAGCGTACAATTCGACTTTGGACGCTCTCTATAAAGAACTCAATGAACAACGGTACCGTGACTATAAACCATTAACCCAGGAGCAGTTGGAGCAGTTGACCGACCGTCAGATCGAGCAGTGGGAAGAAAAGGCCAAGAGCGGACTGCTCAAGAACGATCCCACCATCCAAGGTGAGCTGTATAGACTGCGCTCAGCAATGTATAGTTCAGTGAAAGGCATTACCGACGGGGTAAAACATCTGGATGAAATCGGTATCAGCACTGGGATGGCCGTTTACGGTTCAAACGACAAGTTGATTATCAGTGAAGACTATTTAAGTGGAAAACTAGTCATTAGAGAAGATGAACTGCGCGCGGCAATCGAGGCAGACCCAGACCAGGTAATGACTCTCTTCACCAAGTCCAGCGAGGTCTGGGAAGAAAAAGGTGTTGCGGCACGGGTCTACGAAACACTCGGCAATGCAATCAATCGGCTAACGGATATTGCCGGTACATCTGCTAGCCTTGTCGATAATAGCTTTGTCAGCAAACAAATTCGCAGTCTTAACGAGCAAATAGATCTCGAAGAAAAGCGTTTGCAAATGGTCGAAGACCGGTATTGGCGTCAGTTTACCGCCCTCGAAAAAGCGATCAACCAGATGAACGCCCAGTCAACCTGGTTAATGTCCCAGTTTAACATGGTAGGCGGTCGCTAGGATGCACTTGGAGGATATTCTGACCGAAAAACATGCGCTCCTCTGTGAAATGGTGGAGCTCACCAAAAGCCTCATTGAGCTTGCGAAAGGTACGCTGAGCGAAGAATCCTTAGACTCGATCGTGGTCCATATTGAGCAGCGGGGCGAGCTGATGCACCGAGTAGAGGACCTCGATCATAAGGCAGCTCACAGAGAGCCTGCCGATCCAGCACGGTGTGAACAAATACTGGCGGCAATACGGGAGACGCTCGGTTTGCTCAACGAGCAGCAAGGTCAGATTTCTGAACTCTTGAGTGCAAGAATGGATGATGTCAAAAACGGTTACCACAAAGTCAAGGTCTCACGTCGTGGCCTGAAAGGATACTATAACCAACAGGTTGCGACGACCCCAAGCTTTATCGATAAAAAACGGTAGTTTTTGAAAGGAGCCCCTTAGAGATGGCTGTTAATCCCCAACAAAGATATTTGGAAATTCAGATTCAGACTGCGACCCCGGAAAAACTGGTAACCCTGCTCTATGATGGGGCCATTCGCTTTATGTCCCAAGCCAAACTGCACATTCAGCAGTCCGATCTCGAGAAGGCCAATAATAGTATTATTCGAGCGCAAGACATCCTCTTTGAGTTAAAGGCTACGCTAAATATGGATGCTGGAGAGATAGCTGCCAATTTAGATTCCCTCTATGATTTTATGATTAACGCTCTAGTTGAGGCGAATATCAAGAAAGATCAGGCCAAAATCGATGAGGTTATTGGTTTAGTCAGTGAATTGCGCGACACTTGGAACCAGGCCACCGCTGGTTTTGCCCGGCAAGATAGCCCTAGCGGTGACCGCTTAAATATTGCTGAGGCGGGCAGGTAAAATGTCGGCGGTAACGTACTTGGCCGAATTAACCACAGTTTACGAAAAGGAATTAGCTCAGTATGCCGCTTTTCTGCGCTCAGCACAGCAATTAACGGAAACCCTCAAGTCAAACGAATCAGGTACGAGACTTACAGAGTTGTTCGCAGAGCAAAGCGAGATCATCGCTAACATCAACAACCTCGACCAATCCGCGCGGGAGTTAAAAACTAGACTAGCTGCTGAGCTGGCAGTTGATGAGGTTTCCGTCTCGGCTGTCTCCAGTTTGCCCGGATCGGTAGAATTCGAAGCCGTCCTGCAAAACCTAGCTACACTGTTACAAAAGCTTCAAGCTGTTGAAAAGGAAAATACCGCCCTTCTTGAAAAACGGCTGAAAACCATTATGCACAAACCTGCAGTTGCTGCTCCCAAGCAGTCAATTCGCCTCGCCTATCGTAAAACGCCGGAACCCGGCGACAGTTCATTTGATAAAAAAAGGTAACCTATTATTATCCTATCCAGTAAAAAATACTCTGAATACCCCTTGCGAGATTATACAGATATACGTATAATTATAAACAGCATTTCTACAATCGTACTATTATTAGGAGGATCTCGATGAAGAAGTTTCTTGTTGCAATGTCTTTATTGGCTATACTGGTTTCCATGGCTTCCCTTGGGGTGGGGGCGAATGAAACACCGGTATTAAGGTTTGCGGCTGACTGTGCCTTCCCGCCATTTGAGATAATTGATGAGGTTACCAATCAGCCCGCGGGGTTTGATGTTGATCTGGCTATGGCCATCGGAGAAGAGCTGGGGATGAAGGTTGAATTTATCAATGTCGCTTGGGATGGCCTAATTCCTGGCTTGCTAAATAAGAACTTTGATGTTATCGCTTCCGGAATGACCATTACTGAGGAGCGCAAGCTAGCGGTGAATTTCTCTGACCCCTACTTTACGGCTACCCAGGTCATCCTGGTACCGGCTAACAATACCACAGTAAAGGGGCCGGAGGATCTGAAAGGCCAGACCGTTACCGTGCAAATCGGCAGCACCGGCGATTTTACCGCTTCTGATCTTAAGGGATTAAAGAAAGTTGCCCGCTTTAACCTGGTACCAGAAGCTATCCAAGAAGTCTTGAATGGTAATGCGATAGCCTGTATCGTTGATGACAACGTAGCCAAAAGGTATATCGCCGAGCACCCTGGTGCCGTCAAAATTGTCGAAGGCGACTTCTTCCCGACGGAGGAATACGGTCTAGCTCTGCGTAAGACCGACAAAGACTTGCTAACCAAGGTCAATCAGGCCCTGGCAGCTCTCAAGGCCAACGGAAAGTATGATCAGATTTATAATAAATACTTTTAACCGGCCTTATGGAACTGACCATAAGTAGCTGAGTAGATGAGGAGGAACGGTAATGAAGAAAATTGGGATCATTCTGGTTGTGTTGTCATTGGTTTTCAGTTTTTCTCTTGTGGCAGGTGCGGCACAAGTAATCAAGGTAGGCACCAATGCTGCTTTCCCACCCTTTGAGTATGTAGATGAGAACACCCAGGAGTATACCGGCTTTGACATGGACTTAATTAGAGCGATTGGGAAGCAGGCAGGTTTTGAGGTTCAGATCGTTGACGTGGCTTGGGAAGGGATCATCCCCGGATTACTAGTCGGCAACTATGACGTCATCGCTTCGGCTATGACGATTACCGCTGAGCGTCAGCAATCGGTGAATTTTTCCGATCCTTATTTTAACGCTGAGCAGGTTATCTTGGTACCTGCCAATGATAACAGCATCCGCAGTCCTGAAGATCTGAAAGGCAAATCTGTTTCGGTGCAACTGGGAACGACCGGAGATTTTGTGGCCTCTGACCTACCAGGCTTAAGAAAAGTTGCCCGGTTTGGTGAAGTTACCGATGCCATTCAGGAGATGTTAAATGGCAACGTGGCCGGTGTGATCTGCGATAACTTTGTGGCCATCGAGTACATGCAACACAATCCGGATCGGGCCAAGGTCGTACCAGGTAGTTTCTTCGATCCGGAGTATTATGGCTTTGCGATTAATAAACGGAACACAGAGCTACTGAAAAAAGTCAATGCTGCTCTGGCAGAGCTCAAAGCCAACGGCACTTATGATGAAATCTACAATAAGTGGTTTGGCGTAAAGTAAGTGAATTGGGGGAGACAAGGTGGACTTTCGTTGGGACCTGATTTTCAGGTCATTCCCGACCCTTCTAGATGGTGCATGGGTTACCATTAAACTTACCACCATCGCTGTAGCGATAGGGTTATTCATCGGGACCTTTGTGGGGATGGCTCGAACTAGCAAAAACAAACTCTTGTATGGCATAGCCTCGGTTTACGTGGACTTTATTCGAGGCACCCCACTGTTGGTGCAGATCTTTCTAGTTTACATGGGTCTACCGCAAATCCTGGGATTTCCGATTCCAGTGTGGGTTGCGGCAATTAGTTCGCTCGGGATTAATAGCGGTGCCTATGTGGCTGAAATAGTGCGTTCGGGCATTCAATCTATTGATAAAGGCCAGGTAGAAGCGGCGAGATCCTTAGGAATGACCCATCGGCAGACGATGCGCTATATCATCTTACCCCAAGCCTTTAAGCGCATTGTCCCCCCGTTGGGCAATGAGTTTATCGCGATGCTCAAAGATTCATCTCTAGTAGCAGTAATCTCGCTTGAGGAGTTAATGCGCAAGGGCCAGATCATCCAGACGAGGACCTTTAGACCTTTTGAAATCTATCTGGCTGTCGCCTTCATTTACTTGATTATGACCCTGAGCATCTCCCGGTTAGTGGCCTACACCGAAAGGCGGTTGAAGACCGAATGATTACGGTAAAAGATCTGCATAAAAAATTTGGCGACCTCCATGTGCTTAAGGGGGTTAATAATCACATTGCCTCGGCAGAGGTTGTAGTAGTTATCGGACCTAGCGGTTCGGGGAAGAGCACCTTCTTACGGTGTTTAAACCTTCTCGAAGAGCCCACCTCTGGAGAAGTCTGGATCGATGGGGTTCAGGTCAATCAGCGTGATGTGGACATCAACAAGGTGCGCGAAGAGGTGGGGATGGTCTTTCAGCACTTTAATCTGTTTCCCCATAAGTCGGTATTGGAAAACATCACCTTGGCCCCGATGAAGGTGCGCAAATGGGAGCAGAAACAAGCAGAGGAGTATGCCTACGAGCTTCTCGATAAAGTTGGCCTGCGGGATAAAGCCAAGGTCTACCCGGATCAGCTTTCTGGCGGTCAGAAACAGCGCGTGGCAATTGCTCGTGCTCTAGCGATGAAGCCAAAGATCATGTTGTTCGACGAACCCACCTCGGCCCTGGATCCGGAAATGATCGGCGAGGTTTTAGATGTCATGAAGAAACTAGCTCAAGAAGGCATGACCATGGTCGTGGTCACGCATGAGATGGGCTTCGCCCGTGAGGTTGGGGATAGAGTTTTATTCATGGATGACGGGCTAATTGTCGAGGAGAATGTCCCGGCAGAGATCTTTGCCAATCCGCAGAATGAGCGAACAAAGTCATTTTTGAGTAAGATATTATAACCGTACCCAATAGGCTGATAGTATTAGGCACTATGAGTAAACGCATGGTGCCTTTATTAATTGTATTCGCCGCCGATAAATATACTGGAGCTATTGTATGTGATCATCATAGAGTCGTCTGGTACATAATCGTGCCTCATGGTGTCCAACGAACTCTCTTCGCAGAAAGTAGGTGGTGCTAATGCCGTTAGTAATCGGCGGATTGGCAGTAAACGAGGGACGAACGTTTATCATTGCCGAGGCAGGGTCAAATTTCGGCGGGCACTTGAGCCAAGCCAAAGAATTAATTGATGTTGCGGTTGAAGCTGGTGCAGATGCCGTTAAATTTCAATCTTATGAGGGAGACTCATTGGTTGGTCGAAACCATCCTGCCCACTCCATATTGGACAAGTATAGCCTTCCTAAAGAATGGCATTTTGAACTAAATGAGTATTGCCGGGAGAAAGGAATCCTGTTTTGCTCTACTCCATTTGACAGCCAACGATTGGCCTGGCTTGAGGAGGTCGGGGTCGAGTTCCACAAGATCGCCTCAGGTGACCTTACCTATGTTCAACTAGTCAAAGAAATTGCTGCAACCGGCAGGCCGATTATACTATCAACCGGGATGGCAACACTTGGTGAGGTCGAAACAGCGATAAACACGATAAAGCAGGCGGGAAATGACCAGATTGTATTAATGCATTGTGTTGGGAGTTACCCGACTGAGGTCAATGAGGTAAACTTGCGGTCGATGCAGACCCTGGCACATGCCTTTGGGCTTCCGGTAGGTTTCTCAGACCACACCAAAAATACGGTAATACCTGCTCTTGCAGTAGCGATGGGTGCTTGTGTAATCGAAAAGCATTTTACTCTCGAGCGGGACTTAGACACGCCTGATCATTCTTTCGCCTTGCGACCTAGTGAGTTGGCGGAGATGGTGACCAATATCCGGTTAGCTGAAGCGGCGATGGGTAGCAAAGAGAAACGACCAACGCAGAGCGAGGTCGCGACATCACGTATCGAAGGTAGACGCTCACTCCATGCCAAGGTTGACATTGAGTGTGGAGCCCGAATAACCGCTGATACGGTAAGGATTATTCGCCCAGCAACTGGATTGGCGCCTGAGTATTGCGTGGATGTCATCGGAAAAAAGGCTCTGACATTTCTTAGGCAAGGGGATCCGATCAGGTTGCATGATATTGATTGGGCTGGGGAGTAATTGACCATGTATAATGGCAAATCGGTTCTGGTGATTATTCAGGCCCGCATGGGTTCGACTAGGCTGCCAGGCAAAGTCCTTATGCCCTTGGCCGGGCAGCCGGTGCTATCGCATATTACCAAACGTCTCCAGGCATCCGCGATGATAGACCAGATAGTGGTGGCTACGTCTACGCTCCCTGCGGACGATGTGATTAAGGAGTGGGGAGATGCTGTCGGAATTGGCGTCTATCGAGGCTCTGAACCGGATGTCTTGGCCAGATACTATGAGTGTGCGCAAACATACCCGGCGGAGATTATCTGTCGGGTGACCGGGGATTGCCCGCTTGTGGACTACCGCCTAATTGAAGCAGCCATAGCATTGCTTGTTGACAATGGCTATGACTACATAACAATGGATAACAGCATAATCCCTAGAGGAGTTCATGGCGAGGTTTTCACAGCTGACGTGCTACGTAAGGTGTACGCCAAGGCAACCGAGGCTTATCAGCGTGAACATGTGACCTACTATATCTATGAGGATAATGATGCTGATTTTAACTGGACTTATTTGGCTTCAGAGTCCTGGCTGAAACGGGACTACCGGTTGACCTTGGATACACCGGAGGATTACGAGCTGTTATCCAATATCTTTAATAATCTTTATGTCCCTCATCGGTATCTTGAATTAAAGCAAGTTATTGACTATTTGGATGCAAACCCGCAAGTTGCCACGATAAATTGTACAGTGCAACAAAAGCCTGTCAAATAGATTTCGAGCGAGGTGCGCTTAGATTAAAATCTTGTTTCGGGTCAATGCTGACGAGCAAATTGGTTTGGGGCATCTATCCCGGTGCATTTCCTTAGCCCTCCAGTTTATCACTCACGAGGGCAATACGGTAGTCTTTGCTATCTGGGCGAATCCAGTTGCGCAGAATTATTTAGAACGGTACAATCTGCCATACGTTTGTTTGATGAAGGAAACTCCTAAGCAAGAAACGCTCCAATTACAGAAGATGATTGTCGAGGGCGGGTATCAAGTAGGCGTGTTTGATTCTTATGACTTGAACGCGCATCCAGGATACCTGCATTTCTTTAAGCGGATACCCGAATTTACTGTTGTGGCGATTGAGGATAATGTGAAATATCCTGAGCAGGCGGATATCATCATTAATCCGAATCTGTTTGGCGGTGACCGGTTAAATCTCTACGACCCCAACCAATCTTTGCTACTGTTTGGACCCCAATATGCGCTGCTTAATCCAACTTTATTACCGCAACGTAAGACCGCTGATGACTCGATTCTAATAACATTTGGGGGGAGTGACCCCCAAAGAATGACACTTCCGGTGTTACAGGCGATTTCTGAACTCGGGTTTCCTTGTTCAGTTATTGTCGGTCCGTTTTTTGAGGAGACGGCAAAAATCAAGGGTTACTGTGAATCGTTCGCCCATCTACACGTCCATGAACAGGTTACGGACTTGGGTCCTTTTCTAGCCCGCTCTAAGCTAGCAATTTGCGCTAGCGGCTCAACAATTCATGAGGCTGCCTATTTGGGTGTACCGACCCTGACATACTGGACCGTTCCCAATCAGAGATTAACAGCTGAAAAATATGGGGAATTAGGCCTAGGAGTGAACATGGGAGCGTGGGCGGATTTTGACCCCGGACGGCTTAATACGGAGGTGAAGAGCTTACTCAATAACCCTACCGAATACGAAGTCATGGTTCACCGAAATCGCAAATTGATTGACGGTGCCGGCGGTCAGAGACTGGTAAAAGAGATTACAAGGTACGTGTTATCAGGGAGTAGGTACAATGGTTGAAAAGATAGTGGAATTTTATCAAGCTAAGGGTTTAAAATTTGTTGTTGTCTCTAGTGATGTGCAACAGATTATCAGTTTTTTACCTGAAAAATTAAAGAGTGGCTTAACTATTGAAATAATTGATGATGTCAGGAGTGCAACCTTTTTTGCTAATGGTGCGGCAAACAGACTCAACACTCCGGTGCTGCTGATTGTGGGATATAAGTTTTTAGCCAATTGTTATACAGGGTTAACAGAGGCATGGTTTCAGCAGCTTAAGGTAATTACGGTAGCTCTCGCCGAAACCAGTGAAATTGTCAACTATGCATATTTACGCCCGTGTATTCGTGCCGGAATCACCATTGACTCCGCTGACCTTAATGCGCACCAAAAAGTCTTGGAGGATAGTTTAGTTGCCTTTGGCCCAACTTTACTGTGTGTACGGTATGACCACCCCCCCATTCGTACCATGGGCTATCAATCCATACTAGATGAGTTAAATAAAGTTCTTAGCTCTAAGGACACAGTTTTTTATTACGGGGGTCTAAACAATGACACCGGATATGTTTTCAAGTTAAAAACAATCCAAGATAAGCATAAATATGGCGTTATCTCAAAATATGTAGGCTACTCATACGCAAGCGGCTGCAATTCCTATCTAGTAATTCCATTAGAATTGTTAAAATATGATACAAATATTTTTAGTACCAGGTACATTACACAATCTCTTAAAATTCTGTTTATCAGCGATAATGATAGTAAACTTCCAATAGCATGGTTTGAGAAAAACTCGCTTGACTGCAAAGTTGTCGATTATCTCGATCAAAGTATTTTGAGCCAATTTATCTCTAGTAGCAATCCTTCGGCCTTGGTATGGAAGATAGATGGAGGGGTAAATTGACTATGTATACAAATCTCATAAACGTTCAGATAATCATATCTCTATTAAAGCAATACAATATCAAACACTTGGTACTCTCACCTGGAACCCGAAATGCGCCACTCGTACACAGCATAGAGACTGACCCGTTTTTTACCTGCTATTCAATTGTCGATGAACGCAGTGCGGCATATTTTGCCTTGGGCCTTTCCGAAGCAATCGGTGAGCCTGTAGGCTTTAGTTGTACATCATCAACAGCCGCCTGTAATTATTTGCCGGCAATTCAAGAGGCATATGAAAGAAAGATTCCCTTGATAGCTTTAACCGCAGACAGAGATTGGCGTCGTTTATATCAAATGGAAGATCAAATGATCGATCAAGTCAATATGTACACAGGGTATGTAAAAAAGAGCGTTAATCTGCCGATTGTTAAAGATTCCGATGATGTTTGGTTTTGTGAGAGAAGTGTCAATGAGGCACTATTAGAATTGGAAAGAGCGGAAACGGGTCCGATCCAGATTAATTTTCAAGTTTCAAACATGGGCGATTATTCAGTGCAGGAATTGCCTAAGTATCGCAAGATTAACCGGATTCGAAATATCGATAGTCTGGAAATCGAAGAGTATTATCGAAGTGAGTTAAAAGCAAAATCAAAAATCCTTGTTATCTGTGGTCAACACTATAGCGCAGCGAGTAATTTGAAAGAACAACTGGAGATTTTTTCTGATAAATACAATGCAGTGGTTTCTTATGATTATTTTTCAAATATCCAGTCCGACAGGTTCTTAAAGACGGTATTGGTCACGGAAGCAATGGACTCTCGTGAATTGGAAGAGTACCTACCTGATTTAGTAATCACAATCGGCTTACATGTCTGGTCGTTTATCAAATACAAATTACAGCGTTATGCAGGGAAGTTTGAGCACTGGAGCGTTTCCCCGAATGGAGAAATTAAAGATGGCCTAAAGTCTTTGACAAATATCTTCGAGTGTGAACCAGAAATCTTTTTTCAAAAAATGAACAATACCAATTCCGTAACAGATGGTATCGGGTATTACGACCTTTGGAAGAAAAGAATTGATACGGTAAAATATCCGGACTTTGGGTTTACCAATTTCTATATAATTTCTGAGTTTACCAAACGCATTCCCAAAGATTCTTTACTTCATTTAAGCATATTAAATGCTGTACGGTTGACCAATTTTAACACCATCCCGGAACCGGTGATTACTTTTGGCAATTTAGGGGCAGATGGTATCGATGGTGCGTTATCCACATTTCTTGGACAATCAAGTGTTCACGAGAAACTATCATTTCTCGTTATCGGTGATTTAAGCTTTATGTATGACCTTAATGCGACGTTAATGAATTTGCGGAGCAATCAGAGGATACTGCTCATTAATAATTTTGCCGGCGCCGAGTTTCATACTAATTTTGGACTTGAAAAAATGCCTACTTTGAACCAACATATTGCCGCCAGCCACAGCACTAGGTTTGCTGATTGGGTTGAGATGATGAACGTTGACTACTTATCAGCGCGCAACCCCCAAGAATTAGACGTCGCTCTGACACAGTTTGTTAAACCGGACAATAGGCCAATCTTACTTGAAGTATTTACTGACGCGGATACAGATGCAAAAACACTAAAGGCATTTTATGCACTAAATAGAAGACAGGAGAATCAAGCATGAGCTTTAGAGATGGATACAGAAGGTTCGTCAAATATGTCTTTCAGGGAGTACCAATCATCAACATCGAAGCAAAGATATACCAGATTGAGTCCGGCAAAACCTTAGAAGGTAGGAAGATTATCATTACCGGTGGTAGCCGAGGGTTGGGTTTTAGCATTGCTAAGAAATGTATCTCTGAAGGGGCAACAGTTTTAATCACCGGGCGCAACGGTAAAACCTTGCAGGAAGCAGCCGAGAAACTCGGGGAGAACTGCAAGTTTATAGAATACGATATTAGAGACGTAAGTAATAATCAACGCTTTTTAGCTGAAGCCGTGAATTTGCTAGGTGGCACCAAAATTGACAGTTTGGTTAGTAATGCGGGTGTTTCTTTCCACGAAGGTAACTATAGCAAGGTGACAGTCGCTGATTGGGATGCGCAAATGGATACCAACCTAAAAGGGGCATATTTCTTGATCCAGGCATTTGTCGAGCAACTTCACCAGCACGAGGATACAAGTGGAAATATACTCATCGTTTCATCCGAACGGGGACTTTATTGTGACGATATACCGTATGGGCTCACCAAAGCAGCACTCAACAGCTTTACCCGAGGTCTGGCTAGAAGACTCATCTCAAAAGGGATTAGAGTCAATGCGATTGCCCCTGGCGTAACGGCATCAGAGATGACGGGATATGATCCAAAGGGAAATCTATATCGAAGGTCAGCCTGTGGCAAACGAGTATTTATGCCGGAGGAAGTTGCAGAAGTTACGGCATTTTTATTGAGTGATGCATCAAACTGTATCTCAGGTGAAATTATCGCCTGCGACCAGGGCAATTATCTAAGATGTGATTGGTGATTTTAACCATTTATTGCCCTCGTCAAGAAAGCCATCGACTTGTTTTGTCCGTTGTTTAGTAATTCATTGGGGGTAGTATAATCAATCTCTAAGGGGTAGTCGTCCGTAATTTGGTCGCTACTGGTTATGATGCGCGCATCCAAATTTAATTGTTTGAGTAAACTGGTCATCCTGGTACCTCTAGTCTTATGCGGGAATGTTACAAAGTTCTTTTCATATATAACTGAAAAGGCGGTCCCGTGGAAGGAATTTGTTACCACGAAAGAAGCATTTTTAAACAAGCCAATAAATTCCGTGGGTCCAACTCGCTTGATTTTTGTAAACCCATACGGGTCGTGCCGAAAGTCGGTAATGTAATATACCTCCAGGTTTAATCGCTGCGCAAGTAAATTGGCAGCTCGCAACATATCTTTATTGTGGGATAACTCGTAAACGAGCAGATATTTGCGTCCGGTATACTTGGTGTTAGCTAATTTATCCCAAAATGGCCGGCCAACTAATAAGGTCGGGTCTAAAACATGCATTACTTCCTTATCGGTCAGCTCGCTAATAATTTCAACAGCACTGTCTTCTCTCACGGAAAGATAATCAAAGTTATTGATGCGTGATTTGAGATACTCCTTTTGGTCGTCGCTGATTTCATCGCGGCCCAAACTTGCTGCGTAGGCTATTTTTTTTGCATTCTCCTGGCAAAATGTGAGAAAAAATACATCATCGTTTTTGGTGATTTCGTAGTTCCAGACCTGGTCGCTGCCGACAATATAGACGTTTTTTCCTTGGATTTCGGCAGGACGCAAATAGGTCTTTTTGCTGATATCCATATACTTTGTTCGGAACCGGTTAT
>CAZAAT010000042.1:0-5859 GCA_964483175.1 uncultured Bacilli bacterium | reverse complement strand
CTGAACGACTTAACAAGTGATTGGAGATTACTGGCGTTGATCGGGAAAACTCTGTACGAGTCGAGGATATAGGGTTGTTTATAGTTTAGTATTTCGACATCGTCAACTATCTTTTTTATAGTCTCCTTTAAGGCATACGCCTGCAATACTGCCCCATAGTTATCAGCAGCGTGGAAAGTTAAGATTCCAATTTTCACAGTAGTCAATCCCCTTTTGCCCGATGTTTGTGCAGAAATTGCCGATCAAGCTCTGCTAATGATGTTATTTGGAAATCAGCTTCGAATTTGGGATCCATTTTAGCGTCACGGTATGCTCCTTTGAGCAGTCGAACGGTGACAAAGCCATACGGCTTGATGCCCACAAAGTCTTTATTTGGATTATCGGCAACATAGATGACGTCTTGAGGCCGGGCGTGTTCACGTTCACAAATCTTAAGAAAACAGTATGGAGAGGGTTTGGCGTGCTTTAAGCCGTAGCGGTGGGTAATATAACACCGTGTTACCTTCTCATATAGCTCGAGAGCCTCTAACTTATTGTGTTGAACGAGTTTGTTCCCATCTGTTACGATGTAGAGCGGATGGGAAGAAAATCGAGCCAAACATGACTCAGCTTCGGGGTCAAGCTTGATGTCCGGCTTATGCGAGCGGTACACGCTGACACATTGGTTTACATTCTTAACTGAAAAGATACCGTAGTGTCTAAGCATATGGTCAAAGGCGCGGTCCCGGCCATAAGTACAAAAACGTGTCCACATCAAGGAGAATACTTCTTCCTTTGGAAACCCAAACTGCCGCTCAATGTAGCTGGAAACGGCTAAGAAACCGCTTTGAACGAAAGTGCTTTCGGGATATAAGGTATCATCTAGGTCAAATACTAATACGGTCATATTATTAGATCCTCGGGGTACCTTACTAACCTTATGGATTTGTCAACTGGTGCAAATGGATATTTTTCGAGCGATTCCCCTTTGCTTTCCAGGAAGAACCAGTAAAAAGAATCTAGTCCGGCGGCAATACTTAAGGTTGACGCACCGCCAAAGCGGCAATTACACTCCAAGATATGGAAGTTATTCTGATCGTCAATGATCAGTTGGACAACGACATGCCCATATAGTTTGAGGGTTTCGGCGAGCTTGACGCATACCCGCTCAATTTCTTCGTTTTGAAAAGTCGTTGTTATCTGTGATTCTCCATTTACCACACGGTCCCGGCTGCGGGCAACTTGTCCTTTGACCCTTCCCTGCATATCGATATAGACGTCGATGCTAACCTCTGTACCAGTGATAAAAGGCTGGAAAATTGGCATCTCCAATAATTGGGCATGTTTTAGGGCCTCAGCCGCAGAGAGGTTAAGCCCGAGGTGGCGAGAACCCGCACCAATACGATCCTTAACCACATAGCTGGCGGCCTTGATAGTCTTAATTTCTTCGGAGGTTTCAATAACCGGATATCCTTGACTGGCGAGCGTGCTGTAAAACCGGAGCTTATCTTGGCAGATGCCAATCGCTTCAGAACAAGAAACCATTACGGAGATGCCTTGTTGGGCGACCTCTTGTCGCGAGGCGGCGAAAAAGGGTAGGTCACCATCGCGCGTCGGTATTATGGTACTGATATTGTGGCTGCGGCAAAAATCGACAATCTCTCCGACTTCGAGAGCGGTTAATTCCGGCATATGCCAAAAGCTATCGACGAAATAACTCCCGATGCACTGTGGATCGGTATCGCCTCCGTAAATCAGGATTTGCGGGTCAATTTTTTCGGCTGCTTTACGAACTTGCTTAATCAGAGGGACTTTCTTGGAAATGCTGGTAATTAAGCAGTTGCCTAATTTCTCCATCGTGATCATCCAGTCCAAAGTTCTTATGTTATGACAATAATTACTTTAATTGTTTTCGTAATCCTTTGCCGAGGTCTTTAGAATCTCACCAAGATTAACGATGTATAAAGAAAGGGGGAGTTTCGATGTTCGAAATCTCTAATAAAACGATACTTGTTACCGGTGGAACCGGTTCGTTTGGCAATGCATTTGTTAAGAAAGTCTTGGCGGACTGTAACCCTGAAAAAGTAATCATCTATTCCCGAGATGAGCTAAAGCAATATGAGATGCGGCAGCAGTTTACGGATAGGCGCCTGCGGTTTTTCATCGGTGATATCCGGGACAAAGAAAGGCTTTTCCGGGCATTTCGAGATGTTGATATTGTCGTACATGCTGCGGCGCTTAAGCAGGTCCCTGCGGCTGAATATAACCCAACCGAACCAATCAAAACGAACATTCAAGGCGCTATGAACATCATCGACGTTGCCCTAGACAGAGGAGTAAAACGGGTAATTGCACTAAGTACTGACAAGGCGGCAAACCCGATTAATCTATATGGTGCGACCAAACTTGTCTCGGACAAGCTTTTCGTTGCTGCCAATTCCTATTCGGGCGATCAAGATACGCGGTTTTCCGTAGTCAGGTACGGAAATGTTATCGGTAGTAGAGGAAGCGTAGTTCCATTCTTTCTTGAACAGAGAAAAAACGGTGTCCTGCCAATTACCGATCCCCGCATGACCCGCTTTTGGATCACCCTTGACCAGGGTGTCCAGTTTGTTTTAGACAGCATCCAACGGATGCTAGGTGGGGAGATTTTCGTTCCGAAGATTCCTTCCAGTACGATATTGGACTTGGCTAAAGCAATCGGACCGGATTGTGAATATCCCGTAACTGGAATTAGGCCGGGTGAGAAGCTACATGAGGTAATGGTTCCGGAGGATGATGCCCGTAATACCGTTGAACTTGATACCTTTTATGTGATAAAGCCGCAATTTCCGTGGTGGCAAATGACAAATTGGTCAATTGGCAAACCGGTTCCTGACGGCTTTCGGTATGCCAGCGACACCAATCCAGGCCGGCTTGATGCACGGCAGATGGGTGAATTGCTTCGGAGGCTCGGTTATGATGTCTAACTGGATTCCATATGGCCATCAAAGAATTGAGGAAGACGATATTCAAGCCGTTTCTGAGGTTCTTCGCTCTGATTGGCTTACTACCGGCCCTGAAGTAGAAAAATTCGAACGCGCATTGGCAGACACCTGCGGGGCTAGGTACGCAATTGTCTTAAACTCCGGCACCGCAGCCCTCCATGCTGCCTATTTTGCGGCAGGGGTAGGGCCGGGGGATGAGGTGATTACTACGCCGCTCACTTTTGCAGCCACGGCGAATGCAGCTCTTTACCTTGGTGCTAGAGTTGTGTTTGCCGATATCGAACCAGGAACAGGCAACATCAGTGCTGCGGAAGTTGAGGCCAAATTATCATCCCGGACAAAGGTGGTTGCACCTGTCGATTATGCCGGACATCCGGCTGATCTTGATAATATCCTAGCATCCGCCCATTCAGCCGGCGCGGTAGTTGTGGAGGATGCGTGCCATGCGCTTGGTGGACGCTACCAAGGTAGGCCGATTGGGTCAATAGCAGACCTTACTGTCTTTAGTTTTCACCCGGTAAAGCATATTACGACGGGAGAAGGCGGCGCAGTCCTAACAAATAACCCTGAATATGCTGAACAGATTCGTTCTTTTCGAACCCATGGGATTACGAAGCAAAAACAATCGGTGGATGAAAACGGGCCATGGTTTTATGAAATGCGCGAGTTAGGATATAACTACCGGTTGCCGGATATTTTATGCGCCCTTGGCAGGTCACAACTGTCCAAGCTTCACTCCTTTATCTCGCGTCGTAAGGCTATTGCCGAAAAGTACTTTGAATTATTGTCCGATACCCCTGGACTAATACTGCCAACGGTTCACGCTGAGGCAGACCCCGCCTGGCATCTTTTCGTGGTTCGCACTAAAAATGAAAAGATGCGTCGTCCTCTTGTTGAAACCTTGCGTGCGGCGGGTATTGGCGTGCAAGTTCATTATATTCCGGTATACTGGCATCCTTTCTACCAAGAAAACCGGGATTTGTGGGATGGGAATTGCTCACAAGCCGAAAGGTTTTATCGATCTTGTATCAGTCTGCCGATTTATCCAGGTTTGGATGACCCAGACGTCGAGTTTGTAGCCAATACCATTAAGGGTTTTTTTGAGGATGACTCGTGGAGTATTGAGAGGGGTTAGTTGAGAATGCAGCTGCTGATTATCGCTATAGACGGAATGTCGCCCGAGTTGGTATTTTCTAACCTTGACGATTTTCCAAACCTTAAAAAACTCTGTGCTTGTGGCTCTTTCGGTGCTTATGATGCCTATGCCTATGGATATGGATCTCGGGATAATTGGGTCTCACTTTATACAGGATTAACACCTCAGCAGCATGGTGTGATTGGTAATCTATTTAGGGATACGGGACGGAAGCCTATAGTCCACGATTATCTGGAGCAGCAACCGTTTTGGACTATGCTTAATGAAAAAGGCATTAGCGTTGGCATGTGGAAGGGACTGGTCACAACGCCTCCACAAAAAATCAATGGATACATGGTTGGTGGTGAGGCTGATTTTGAGATTGACGGATTTAGAGACCCGCTCCACGACGTAAAGCCGGTTTTTTGTGCTGAAGATCGTGAATTAACCCGATATATTTTGGGTAGTATCGACGAAGCTCCTATGCCCAAGACGCCGGCTGATTTTGGATTGACCTGGGAAGAGATATTTCGGCAGCCGAGTTTGGTTGAAGAAATATTAACAGAGGATTATTTTTCCGACGGTCTTGGTTATTTGGAAAAAGAACTCGCTTATTACGCCAGTAATATTGTTAATATGCAGCAGCATCGCCCAGTTAATGTGCTCTTTTTTTACACGGCAGTGGTCGATTTCCTCGGGCATTTCCAGTCCCATGATCCAAACAAGAGGATTCTCAAAGAAGCGGTGAAACTGGTAGATGCGTTTGTGGGAGAACTCCTTTCCACTTTACGGCCTGACACTTGCATTGTTCTTTCCGACCATGGCATCGAGGCCTTATCTGACGAATTCCCTAATACTCCTGAAGATATTCAGAGAGAAAGCTTTGGCTGGCGGGACAAATCCGTTTGGTTAAAAAACGGTCAGATTGTAACAAGAGCCAGAAATCAGGCTTTTTTATCGGGGCTTCATTCTCTTAAAGGCTGCTTTATCATGGCGGGAAAGAATATTCGGCACCAAGCTCTGAAGAATATGCGGACAATAGATTTTTACCCAACTTTACTGGAGTATTTCGGGGTTAAAATTCCTGAAGACCGCAATGGTTTCGTTTTAGATATTTTTCGGAACAAGGAGATTATTAACCAGGACAGGTTACTCCGTGAAGATCGGATTAAACGAGAGCGGATTTGGTTGATTCAGAATATGGAGGTTCCGGAGTTTAACCGAATTATCAATGAGGTTTTTCTAAGTCATCGCTTTGCCGATATCAGAGTGTATTGTGAGGACAAATATGCATCCATTTTTCGGGGAAATCAGAGGGTCAAAGAGGTAAAAAGTATCCAAAGCTTTAACTACACCGACTTAGGCTTTGTTGATCAGGTCATTACTGGATACCGTAACTTGATAACCAAGGAAATACGGCCCCTCTATTTACTGGATTTAGCACCTAATCCGGAAAGGAAGGTAAGTGGGTGAAGCGGATTATTACCTACGGTACTTTTGATTTGCTACACTATGGACATATCAATCTACTGAAACGGGCAAAGGATTTGGGAGACTATCTAATTGTTGGCTTGTCTACCGATGAGTTTAACCAAACTGGCAAAGGTAAGCATACTTATTTTTCCTACGTAAGAAGAAAACAATTGCTTGAAGCGATTCGTTACGTGGATTTGGTGATCCCCGAAGAAAATTGGGATCAAAAGATTTCTGATGTGAAAAAATTTCGAGTCGATGTTTTTGTAATGGGTGACGACTGGG
>CAZAAT010000041.1:0-21316 GCA_964483175.1 uncultured Bacilli bacterium | reverse complement strand
ACCCATGTACATCTGCCCGATGAGCTAATTCCGTTTCTCCCTGCTAATCTGGTCAGCGATTGCAGTAATATCACCTAGCTCCGCTACCGCAAGTTCAAAGGCCTTTTCAGGATCGTCGCCCTTCTTCTCCAGCTCAGCGATCCGCTCACGGAGGTTGATGGTGATCTCCTCTTTAAAATCCCGCAATTCTGGTGTATCTGCGTAACCTTGAAACAATCTATCTACATAGATTTGTACTTTCATCTTAATCCTCCTCCAGCAGTTTATTGAGGATCCGTTGGGTGAACTCCCAATCGGCCTTATTTTGCCTGTACAGCTCCCGCCCTTTCTCGGTAATCCGGTAATACTTGCGCCGACCACCCTGTGACTCATCACCCCAGTAAGCAGTGATATAGCCATCTTTCTCGAGGCGGCGATAACTAGAATATAGGGTCGCCTCTTTCAGTTCGAATTGTTCTTCCGTTTTTTCGATAATGGTTTTGTGAATCTCATATCCATAGCTATCGCCTTTAAGCAAGATACCAAGGACGATGGTATCTGTGTGGCCGCGCAGTAAGTCTGATGATACTTTTGCACCCATCCCTCCACCTCCCCGAGAGAAAACTATGTCTGCCTATGTATATTATTATTCATATTACTATGACTGTCAATATACTATATTAAAAAAAGCCTGCTACATTTTGGTAGCAGGCTAGGGTGGGGGGGGATGGCGCTGGTAACCTAAAGTTTGAAGATACGAACCGCCTTTTGCAGTTCTTCTCCCATCTCAGCCAAAGATTCGGTGGCAGCAGCGATCTCCTCAACTGAGGCGTTTTGCTCCTCAGCGCTGGCAGAAATCTCCTCCACACTGGCTGCAGACTCTTGCGCAGTGGCAGCCATGCTCTCAACGGCGTTAACCACCCCATCACTGCCACGAGATAACTGTTGGCTGGCGACATTCACTTCCTGGATCAGTCCGACCACCATCCGGACTGCATCAATGATGGCAGCAAAAGCCTCGCCGGTCTCTGAGACCACGCTAATACCTGTAGATACTTGCTCACTGCCTTTTTCCATAGCTTGAACTGCTTTAACTGTTTCGGACTGAGTTTTAGCAATTAATCCGGAGATCTGCTCAGCAGCCTGGCGCGATTGTTCTGCCAGTTTGCGCACCTCTTCGGCTACAACGGCAAAACCCCGTCCCTGTTGGCCAGCCCGCGCTGCTTCAATGGCGGCGTTTAGGGCGAGCAAGTTGGTCTGATCGGCAATACCGGTAATTACGTCGACAATTTGGCCAATTTGCTCCGACATTCCGCCCAGAGCATTCACCGCAAAGGCCGTCTGCGCAGTTGCCTCGGCGATGGCATTAATCTGTTTCATCGCCTCGTTAACCAGCGTTTGGCCTCGTTCCGAGGTTTGAACAACCAAATTTGCATCAGCAGCCATCTGTTTCGCTGACGCCGCGACCTGTTGAATTGAGGTTGACATCTCTTCGACAATCTGGCTTGTCGTTTGAGCCGCCTTAGCCTGTTCATCAGTTCCCGTTGCCAGTTGGCTAATTGTATCAGTGACCTGCTGGGTGGCTTGACCGACCTCACCCGTCGAAGCAGAAAGCTCCTCTGAAGAGGTTGCGATCTGCTCTGCAGTTTCGACCACGCGCCGCACAAGGGCCTGCAGATTATCGATGGCCTGGTTTAATGCCGCAGCCATCAGGCCTATCTCATCCTTGGCGACAGAAGCTATTTTATTGGTCAAATCACCGTTGGCCAAAGCCTCGGCAATTTGCTGAACGTCTTTAACTGGATTGACGATTGAATTGAAGATAAAAAAGCCAAATGTGAGTGAGAGAAAGGCCGCAACCGCCAAGGCAAGCAGGCTATACAGTTGCGACTTTGCGCTCATTTCTTTATTAGCACGCGCTTGTTGCTCAGCTAATTCGATATAATCTTTTGCTGCCTCATCGATCGTCTGTTGCGCTTCTTGCCTAAGCGGTCTGAGCTGCAAAGTTTGCCTAAGCGCCTCATCCTTTTCCATATTGGCGGAGGCAGCGAGCAAATCATCCAGTCCTTTACGGTACTCTTGAAGTAAATTCTCGAGTTTTTCTAAGCGTTGGGTATTAAGGCTAATGGCTGCTTGAGCCGCCAGGCTCTCCAGTACCTGGTCATAGCTATCAAAAATAGCTTGGCCAAAGAACTCCAGCTCACCGACGGTAGTAGCGGTAATGTGCTGATAAACAGCGGTAGACATGCTCAAAAATGCAGCTTTAGCTTGGAGTACATTTTCCACCGATCGGAGATTTGTTTCGTAGATCTCATTTCCCGCATCGGCGATATCTGTTATTGTTTTGATGTTATACAGACCGAGCGTTCCCATGGCAGCAATCATGAATACAATTAAGGCTCTGAGCTTTGTTTGCACCTTCCAGTTCCTAAGCACTCCCATTTCTTTGCGCACCTTCCCTGCTCTAGTTTAAACTGAAGAAAAAAAACAGGCGGCCAGCCACCTGTTTTCGGTTCACTTGCGCAACTTGGCAACCATGACCAAATTGGTTGTAGGCCCATAGCTTTGCGCCCCCACCTTTCGATGGGTTTGCCAATCTTTCATCTCGGTTTTCTAGACTGCTGAATCTTTTCTACACTGCTTAATTAATGAAGCAATCAGATCTAAGACCTCCTCGGGGCTCCGGTTGGCGGTGAGACCACGCTGCAAAATCGGCAGATTACTGCGACCGAGCAAATAGTCGACCGAAACATCAAAGTAATCAGCTAACCTGATGAGCGTATCTAGGTTGGGGTCGCGTCTGCCCGATTCGATACCCGAGAGGCAAGAGCGGGAGATACATAATTTCTCTGCCAGCTTAGCTTGGGTCAGGCCTTGTCTCCGGCGCAAATAAACTAATCGCTTCGCAAAACTCACTTTCCCACCCACTTCCTAATTTTACGAAAAATTGCAGAATTTACAACCAATTGTCAGATATATTGACAAAAATGGTTTAATTGTTGGACCAGCTGTCATATTCAGTCAGCCTAAGCAAGAAAAAACCACAATTCTCCTGTGAAACTAGAAAAATTCTGGTTCTACGCAAAAGCTGGATCCTAATTCGTTTGGTCCAATCTATTTATTTTAAACACGAAAATTCGCGTATCAGATTCACAATCCGTATAGCTGGATAGTTCGACGAGATTAAAGCCTAGTTCTGCTTCAAACTCTTGGCGGAATTGTTCAAACGATGCTTCGAAGATATCAGACCGGAGTTTATGGATTAGTGTTGCATCCTGGCAGATCCGGTAATATGTTTTTCAATTGGCGTTAATACCCCTGTGGCGATGACTTCTATGGTGTCATCTCGAGAGACAACTTTAACTTCGCGCGGCCCGCGTCCTAGCACGCTATACATGTACGAGTTGAAAAACGCGCATAATTTGCTTCGTTCTGTCCCGGAAAGAATCATCTTATCCCGATCCCTCTCGGTTGTAATCCTTCAAAGTAGATATTAACTAAATTGGTAATATTCCCTTCCGCAATAAAGATACGTGCAAAATATCGTTAAATACACAAAGCGCCCCATTTCCGGATCTTATCTCCGAGGCGCTTTGGCAAACAGATTACTCGGGTTTCCGTTAGTTCCTAGCTTCATTATAAGTCCGGATTACCTCAGCAGTAATGTCACTCACCGGTGAGTAATAGTGCACCATCGTGACATCAAGAATCACCATGTACCCATCACGCTCGCCGATAAATCGCAACACTTCCCCGATTTCGGCTAAAATCTGGTGTTGCAGTTCCTGAGCCCGCCCTTGAATCTCGGCCTCAGCTTGGGCGGCTGTTTGCTGGTAATCCGCGATTAGTTGCTCTAGCTCGGCTTGCTTAGCCTCTCTCTCATTTTGCGGGAGCGAATCAGCCTTGGCAAGCAATTCGAGATTGAGCTTGTCAATAACCGCACCCATTTCATCGACGAGCCTCTGTTTGCTTTCGACCAATGCCGCCAGCTCGGCAGTGGCTACTTTTCCGGCTTCAGATTGCTCGAGTACCTGATTTAAGTCCAGTACTCCAACCTTAGCTTCGAGAGCCAAAGCTGCCGGAGCCGCCAGAACAACAACCGTTACCAGAACCAACAATCGCCATACTTTCTTCATCAATAATGCCTCCTCATTAGTTGACACAATTCAAATACCGGAGACAGCTCGAAATTTCTTACCACTTGGGGAGGCCAGGATTAGCTCTAAGACGTTAACAACCTCGATATCGAATTTGTTGTCCTGATTGAGCTCGTTAATCGCCATCTGTTCAGTTAAAGCTCTCCTGTATGGGCGATCAGAGGTCATTGCCGTGTAAACATCGGCAACCGCTACAATCCGGCTAAACCAATCGATTTGCTCGCCCACAAGCCCGTGAGGATAACCCGAACCATCTAACCTCTCATGATGCTGCTGGATGACACCGACCACAGCTTGACCATATTCTGCAGCCTCTGCGATCACTGCTCCCGTATCCACATGCATTTTTAGCACAGCATATTCACCAGCAGAAAGCGCATTTGATTTTAGCAGAATTGACTTTGGAATAGCGATCATGCCCAGATCGTGTAATAGACCGGCCAGAGATAGGAGGGTCAAATCCTCCTTGGGGAGGCCAAAACCCGCTCCGATGGCTTCACAAAGTATCGACACCCTTTTACAATGCAACGCAGTTGTGGGATCAAATCGATCCAGGATATCGAGAATTCTGCCGTTCAAAATCAGTTCGGGATTCATTTGGCGAAATCCTACCTTTCAGTTTTTATTCGCCAACCAAAGTAATCACCCTATTCTGAAAAAATACATGATCGTCCTTCATCTTAGGGAATTTAGATAAAAATTGGGACATCTGTCATTTTATAGGTAAAAAAATAGTACCACGAAGGTACTATGAAGGTACTATGAAGCGAAAGCAATTGTTCTAGTGCATATTTCGTTACAGCACCGCACCAAAAGCTGTAATCAGAAAGAAAAGCTGTAAAGCCACCGTTACCCCAAAAACCAGATATGATACGCCCATGGCTTGAACAGATTCTTTGGTAACGTCGACCGAATTAAAGGATAGTTTCAACTTCCGCGACATCAACCAATCTAAGGTGTTTACCAAAGTCACAACCACCAAAGGAACCGCGATCACCAAAAAGAATAGAAAACTGTAATTAGCAAACACAAGTGAACCCTCCTATTAATAACGATAACTATTACTGTTATGTATTATAGCCGATATTACTTTGGTTGTAAAGGCTAATTTTGCTATTTTTTATTTTTTCCGTAAAAAGTGCTTGGATTAACTCATAGACTCAGAAAGTGCAATACTTCGTTTACCGGCAGTAAACAGTCATCGCTCGCGGTAAGCTGGTTTAGAAACTCTTTCTGTTCAATAGTCAGTAAAGCATTCAGATTTTCCACCTCGTTAATTACATCAGCAACGCTAAACATGTGCTGATAAGCCAGGCTAAGTTGTACCAGAAAAGCCCAGTCCGCACAGACCGTTCCTTCTCGGGACATCACGCGATTTTTCGCCTTCATGAGTGTATTATGAATCCGGGCCAACTGAGCTGCGGTGCCGTGACCCCCATCTAATATTGCTATACACAGCTCAGTAGCCCGAAAGGCTAACTCACAAGCCACGAGATCAGCACCCTGCTGGAAGGCTGTGGAAAAAGCATGTCTGGCTCCACTTAGTAAAGCAGGATCTTCTTCCAAAACACCCAAGCCATACATGGCCGCTGCCAGTCGAAACTGGTCGTTAGGGTTCTCATCACCTGACTGAATCGCTAACTGATACCGCTCGACCGCCGCCTGATACCGCTCCAACTTTTCATTTGTCTCTTCGGCAGCCGAACTATCAGAATGAATTGTCTCTGTTTCCGCTGACTCAAACTCCGACTCCGGCTCAGGCTCTGCTTCTAACTCTAACTCTAGCTCAAGCTCAGGCTCCCATGCCACCTCAGGCTCAGACTCTAGTTGTAACACCGCCTCGGACACTAGAATTGGTTCAAGCTCGAACTCTGGATTCGGCTTGGGATCAGGAAGCGTCTCAATCTCCGTAATAACTACGATCGGCTCCGGAGCAAGGTCCACCTTTTCCCTTGACGCTGGCAACGCCTGCTCGACTAGTGCATTGTTAGCATCTGCCGACTTATGCGGAGAATCCCAGATGAGAATAGTCCCGATGAAGATCAGCATGAACAAGACAAACAATATCCCGAAGCTGCCCTCAGCCTGGGCCGGACCGCGTCGCAGATCAAATGAGCCGGTTGTTGAGTCAATCGCTGGCGCTTCTTGGTTATCGCCTGTAAGTAATTTTTGGGCTCTTTGTAGGGCGGCGCGGAGGTTAGATATTGAAGGGTAGCGATTGTCTTTGTGATAAGCGACCGCCTTCACCAAAGGCGCGTCAAGTTGGGCGGGAAATCCCGCCACCATCTCACTGGGCCGCTCAAATTTAATCCATTCCATACTGTCACGATAGGCATATCTAACCGGTAGCCGACCGGTTAATAGCTCAATGCAGATCAACCCCAGGCTATACAGATCAATCCATGGTCCGGCCAGCCCGTTCGCCTCTGCCTGATCGCACAACTCCCTTTCGGGCGCCCAATACTGCTGAGCACCAACCTTCAAATGATTAGTTAAACTATACAGGCCAAAGTCGGCCAATTTAAGGTCGGAAGGGGTTGTCCCACCGCCCTCCAGCACAATATTGTCGGGATTAAGATCACCGTGGAAATACTTGTTTTGATGCAGCTGCTCAACGGCCTGACAAAGGCTGATGCAGATCGGCAAAGCAGCCTCCACTCGCTCCAATTCGTCAAGCTCAACTTCGGCCATCCATTCGCGAAGGGTAATCCCTTCTGGGCAATTGAACAGCATCCAAAATTTCTCTTCATCTACGGCAAAGTCATAGACTTTGGGCAATTGGGCCAAGCCTAACTGAACCTGGGCCTTTGCCTCTCGATAAATCTGCTGTAACAACTCACCCTGGCCATAAACGAGTTTGAGCCACCTACGCTGATGATTATTGGCATCCTTTACTTGTAACAGAAATAGCGTTTCATCTTTTTTACTGTAGATTACTTTGTCAACCTGGTAAGCTCGGTCATCTAATACGATCAGATCACCCACACGCACAGTCTTGAACCCCCATCACTTGAATCCTCCAACTTATCCCAATTTCGTCACAATTTCCCTATTACCTGTTTCTGTCAATTTTGTTTTGGTTTCACTTTTGAGTTTTGCAGGTAGGATTCTCCGGCTATTGAGGCGAAAATCGAGTTAGATAGGAGGAAACAATAAGATGTTAAGCGATCTGCTAGCCAGCTATGGGCTAAATCCGACCGTAGCATTGTATCTTGCTGATATCTTGAAGCTTGTAGTGATCATCGGCTTAAGTTATGTGGCCAATTTGATTGCCAGATCTATCGTGCTGCGGATCGTCTCCCACTACATCTCAAACAACAAGATCAAATGGGACAACTTTTTACTGGAACGAAAGGTTTTCCATCGGTTACTACTGATTGTCCCGGCGCTGTTGACCTACTCCTTGGCACCAGTGGTTCCCACCTTTGAAAATTTGATCTACAAATTGGTCTTGACCTACCTCACCGTGGTGGCGCTTCTCACGATCGATGCCGTCCTGGAGTCGATCAATGACATCTATCAGACCTTTGAAATCTCTAAGGTTAAACCGATCAAAGGCTATATTCAAGTAATTAAGATCATCGTCTACATCATCGGTGGTATCATAGCCATTGCTGCTTTAATGGGCGAAAGCCCCGTTATTCTACTCAGCGGCATCGGAGCGGCAACGGCTGTCTTTAGTATTGTCTTTAAGGATTCCTTGTTGGGTTTGGTAGCTGGAATTCAGCTAACCGCAAATGACATGGTCCGGATCGGCGATTGGATCGAAATGCCGAAATACGGAGCCAACGGAACCGTCTTCGAGATCTCCCTAAACACGGTAAAAGTGCGGAACTTCGACCAAACCATTACCACCATACCCTCTTACGCCATGATCTCCGACTCTTTTATCAACTGGCGCGGCATGCATGCCTCCGGAGGACGGCGGATCAAACGATCGGTCTACATTGATATGACCAGCATCACTTTTTGTAGCGAAGAACTGCTGGAAAAGCTAAAAAAGGTTCATTACCTCAAGGATTATCTTGAAGCCAAAGAAAAAGAGATCGCCGAGTATAACGAAGAGCACCAAATCGACCGCTCGGTCAGGGTTAACGGCCGTGCCCTCACCAATATCGGCGTCTTTCGCATCTATATCCATAATTACTTGCAAAACAACCCCAACATCTCCAAAGAAAAAACGCTGATGGTCCGGCAATTGGCGCCAACAGAACACGGGTTACCATTGGAGATCTACGCTTTTACCAATAATACAGTCTGGGTAAATTACGAACGGATTCAATCCGATATCTTCGACCATGTCTTGGCCGTAGCCCCGGAGTTTGGCTTAAGACTCTATCAAAACCCATCCGGCTGGGATCTCCAAAACGTTGTGGCAAAAGCGGTTGGCCCCGATTACCCAGAACACCCCTCAGCTACTTAAAGTTGTAAGTCAAGCGTACTCCGATAGAATCCCCGATCGGGGCGAGGTCTAAGGCATATTGGCGCTCTTTGGCCTGTTTGACCTCTGCGAAGACCTTCTCTTCGTAACTTGGGAGTAAGAAAGAACCTAGGCTCGCCCCGGCAGTTAACAGGCCTAGATACTTATAGTCATCTTTCGAATATAAGGAAGGGTCCGAAGGCTCACTGGTGAAAAAATAGATCGCAAGTACGCCGTTGCTGATCCCACCGAAAATCCGGTTGCGTTTCGCGGTATCGGCCAGATAAGCCAATGATTCGTAGGCCATTTTCTCTCGTTGGATGGGATCCTGAACCTTTACGACTTGCCCATACTCTCGCTCGGCCGGGCTTTTCAATAACAAAGTCAAGACTCCGGCCCCTGCTAAGACCCCGCCGACTAGGGTGGTAAAACCCTCAGGATCATTCTCCGGATCGTTAACGATTAACAACCCCCCGGCCCCCATCAGAATACAACCACCGAGAATGCGATTGGATTTATAGCGCTGGGCAACCTGCTGCAGCGCTAGTTCTGACTCCCCGATTGCAGCGAAGGCCGTCAGCGGAGCCTGAACCAGTAATAAGGCAAGGAGCAAGATGGCCACAAAGCGTTTCATGGAAAGATCCCCCTCTTAAAAGTTGTAGCTTACTTCCACTTTAGCCACAACATGGGAAAATCCTCTCCGTAACCTTCCTACTCCTGATTATGCCGGAACTCCCAGGCTCTCAGTTCCCTGAGATCGACTTGATCCGGGTACTGTTTAACCTGCTGGAGGGCGTGAAACTCACCGAGCAGTTTCGGGTTTTGACTAAAAAAGGTGATCAGGTTCCTAATCAAACCCATGGTCGCAGGGGTGATATAGTGTTCCATCCCCTCCACCTGCTCGTCAATCCCCACCTTGGCATTGAGTAACCGCAAAAACTGTTTGAGGGTAGCATCTCGCCAGACTAGGAACTCTCCATAGATCTCGCCTTTCGGTGTTAAAGAGATATTGCGATACTTCTCGTAAACAAGGTAATCGCTCTCGTCCAGTTTTTGAATCATCCGGGTCACGCTCGATGATTGTACATTTAACGCTTCCGATAGATCCACTGCCCGGACATAGCCTTTAACCATCATTAAACGGTAGATGGTTTCCAAATAATCTTCCATGCTCTCCGTTAACATCCCGAAACCCCTCTAACAACTTTGCTCGGTGGTGACATTGTTAGTCTATGCTAACAGTAAGCCACCTAGACCAAGCCAAGCAGGCGCGCCCCTTGGGCAATAAGGAAACAGACTACTATGGCTGTACCTGTGGTAATAATCGCTGATACCAACGGCCATTTAACGCCACCACTCTCTTTGTGCATTACCAATAAGGTTGTCGCACATGGAAAGTGCAGCAAGGAAAAGAGCATGGTATTTAGCGCGGTCAGCCAGGTCCACCCCCGGTCCACAAAGAGAGCATGTAGTGCTGGCAAGCTATCCAACTCTAACATGGCTCCAGCCCCCAAATAGCTCATTAATAAAATGGGGATTACAATCTCATTAGCCGGTAGACCCAGGATAAAAGCTAACAGAATATAGCCATCAAGGCCGATGACCCGACTAAAGGGGTCTAACCCCGCTGCCAAGTGTGTGATCAAGCTTTGCTCACCAATCTGGATATTGGCTAATAACCAGATCACAGCACCGGCCGGCGCGGCCACAATCACCGCACGTTTCAAGACAAAGAGGGTCCGGTCAAAGATCGAACGCACGATAATCCGACCGATCTGAGGCTTCCGGTACGGAGGCAGCTCCAGCATAAACGAGGAAGGCACTCCGCGCAGAAGGGTTTTGGACAACAATAAAGAGCTGAGCAAAGTAATGACGATCCCGACTAGAACCAATCCGACAACGACTGTCGCAGCCGCAAGGCCGCTAGACGCTGTCAGAGCCCCTCCGCCGAAAAACAAGGCCGCCAAGGTAATTAGCAGCGGAAATCGGCCATTGCAAGGGACAAAGTTATTTGTCACCATGGCAATCAGGCGTTCCCGGGGCGAATCAATAATCCGGGCGGCCACAACTCCGGCCGCGTTACAACCAAAACCCATCGCCATTGTTAAAGCCTGTTTGCCGTGGGTTCCGGCTCGCTTAAAGAGGCCATCGAGATTGAAGGCGATGCGGGGCAAGTAACCCAGGTCCTCCAAGAGCGTAAACAGCGGGAAAAAGATGGCCATCGGCGGCAGCATCACCGATACAACCCAGGCCAACGAACGATAGATGCCCAAAACAACTAAGCCATGCAGCCAAGCCGGTGCACCAATCCAGAAAAACAGGTGCGTCAACTGATCTTCAAATCGGAAAAACAACGCCGCCAACGCCTGTGAGGGATAGTTAGCACCGGAGATCGTCAGCCAAAAGACCCCGGCTAAGAGGGCTAGCATCAGCGGATAGCCGAAGAGTTTCGAGGTCAAGAGATCATCGATCTTCCGGTCCCAATCGGTGCGGCGCTTGGCCGCTTGTGAAGCCACCTCGGCGGCGATCCCTTCCGCTTGGCGGTAGATGGCTGTGACAATCTCGTCGCGGATAAGATCGATCTGCTCCTGAGCTCTTAATTGCGTCTCCATAAACACCGGGGTGATCTGGGGCAAATGAGTTAGGATGGAGTCATCCCCTTCAAGGATCCGCAAAGCAACCCAAGTAGGATTAAGCCCTTGCGGTAGCAGATCCACTATTTTGGGGGTCAGCGCGGCAATTTCCTGCTCGATCCGTTGTGGATACGTGGGCCGGTAAGCAGCATTGTGACCCGCCCCTGTCGCTACCTGAGCGACTGTTTCCTTTAACTCCGCAAGCCCCTGCCCCTCCCGGGCGACAATTGGAATAACTGGTACCCCTAGCTTTTGAGCTAATTTGCCGGTATCGATATTAATACCTTTGCGTTTGGCTTCGTCCATCAAATTTACACACAGCACTGCCTTGGGAGTAATCTCTAAAACCTGCAAGACCAAGTTCAGGTTTCGCTCTAAACAGGTCGCATCAGCTACAAGTATCGTCGCATCAGGGTTGCCAAAACAAATAAAGTCCCGCGCCACCTGTTCCTCAACGGAACTGGCTAACAACGAATAGGTCCCGGGCAGGTCAACCAGTTCTACCTCTTGCCCGGCCTGGTTATACCTACCCCGGGCGGAAGCCACGGTTTTACCGGGCCAATTCCCGGTGTGCTGGTTCAATCCAGTTAACGCATTAAAAACTGTACTCTTGCCCGTATTGGGATTCCCCGCTAAAGCAATCACCATATCCCCCATCGCCACTCCCCCTGGAAACGCTTACCGAATATTAATTAGATTAGCCTCGCTGGCTCTGAGAGCTATTACGCTCCCGCGGATCAAAAAGGCGGTCGGATCGCCAATAGGACTATGTCGAATAGCCTCTACAGTTGTCCCCGGCACCAGGCCAAGGTCCAATAAGCGCCGACGTATCAGCCCTTGAGCCTCCACTGATCTCACCGTTGCTTTGTGGCCGATTGCTAAATGGGTTAAAGTATGGGAGCCAAGCATAACCATGCATCTCCTTCAGCATCTTTACTCGGGCCAAGAATTCTTGGCCTGAGCAACATTTTGTTATCAGGCTATGATGGCCCGGGACAAAGTGTTACAGGGTGTCGGGGGTTGGCGACATCTCAGCAAGTCTCCACCTCAAAAACAATAAAGCGCAGAGCTTGATGGCTCTGCGCTTCTCCATTTCACCTGGAGGACTTATTTACCGGGTTACGGTCACCTTGTTTAAGCCCCGAGGAGTATCCGGATTCAAACCTTTGAGAGTGGAAAGATAAGCGGCAAATAACTGCAGCGGCGGAGTATAAATCAGCGGTGACAAGACCTCTTCGGACCAGGCGGGCATTTCGATCGGGATAACCGCGGTCGCCAGGAGCTCCTGGTCGGTGCTGAAAGTAATGGTTTCGGCTTTGATCGCTCTGAGCTTCTCATTCACGTAATTGACACTGCTAAGCGTCTGCCCTGGAGGAGCAATTAGAAAGACCGGAAATCCCTCATCAACCATCGCGATCGGTCCATGCAGAAAATCGGCCGCAGAATAACCTTGTGCTTCAAGATAGCAGGTTTCTTTGAGCTTAAGTGCGGCTTCAAGCGCGGTGCAATAGTTAAAGCCCCGGCCAATCAAGGCGCAGCCATGCATATACCGATAGCGTGGCAATACTTCCTGGATACGACTATCAAGGGCCAGACTCTTGGCAATCCACTCAGGGGTGCTCTTTAGGGATTCGATTAGATCCATGCGATCAGCCCAGGTACAGGCAAACAAGGCCAACGCAGTCAGCTGAGCGACATAAGTCTTCGTCGCAGCCACGCTCTCTTCTTGCCCGGCGTGGCACAGGATGGTGGCGGTTGCCACCTTGCTCAAAGCCGAATCGGGGTTGTTCGTCACCCCCACGGTGAAGGCTCCCGCAGCAGTCGATTCCGTGATGACTTCTACGATATCCTGGGAGGAGCCTGACTGAGAAATACCAATTACTAAAGCACTATCCACCTTGACCGGTCGATTGTACAGCGTATACATGGATGGGGCGATGAATGAAACCGGAATGCCGATAAGGTACTCGAAGAGATATTTGGCATAGATAGCCGCATGATATGAAGTGCCGCGGGCAGCAATAACAATTAGATCAATCCGCCGTTTTTTCAGCTCATTAACTAGTTCTTGAACCCTCGGCCTTTCTTGTTCGATGGTCGCCGCGACAACGTGAGGGTTTTCATTGATCTCTTTCAACATCTTTGTGCTACTTTCCATCTGCATTCCTCCAAAGCTAATAAACTTATATTACTATGATATACCGCCTAAATAGTTTATTTTCCTTTATTTTAAGTGAACTAAGCAAACCCCTCTCAACCACGAATCACCTGGGGCTGGTTCACAGGATTTCTATAGAATACTCGGGCCACTACTAGAGTTACCAGCAAGGCCAAGAACAATCGCAAGGTGACTAGGATTAATCCGTTAACCCCGATCGCGACAAATAGCATGGTCTCTTCAACCACCCCATGACAAATGGAGAGAAAGACGTTCAAAAGAAATAAATCGCGCAGCGAAATATTCCCCTCGCGGGCAGTTTGAATGAGCACGCCGGCTCCGAGGATCAAACCAAAAGTTAATCCCACCGTTAAGGGGAAAATGGCGTGTTCGGAAAGGTTCAAGAGTTTGGTGATCGGTTTGGTCAGGAACGTGATTTTTTCAATCCAGTGATACTCTTTAGCAAATTCAATTATCACCATCACCGGTATAGCAATGATCCCAATCTGGATCACGGCGGCAAAACTCGCCCACAAACCATCCCATAAAATCAAAAATGCTTCCATCTTCTTTTCTACTCCCTACAAGCAAATATGTAAAATTAGACCGCTGAGAAAGGACAAACCAATCCGCATGGGCAAAAAGGCTCCGATTTTGATCCCCGTCTTACGATTAACCATTAGTTCCAGCGGCAGGCTATGGGCAATACACAGCATCATAGCCAAGATGGTGATCTCCCGGATCGGCAGTGATAAAGAGAGCATCATACCGATAGCGGCGTAGGGGTTAAGCAGATAACCCAATGACAAGGCAATTGCCGCTTCCCCGGATAAGCCAACAAATTGCATAACCGGGGCAAAGAAGGTAGCAAGGAAAGTGATGATACCCATACTGTCTAAAATACTGACGATTAGATAGGTCGGAATGACAACCTTAGCCATCTCAAAGGTAAGTCCTACACCTGCTTTGATCCCAGAGCCGAGAGTCTCTAGTGCAGTCTTTTTGGTCATATCTGGTTTTAGCTCCTAACTCGCTACAAAGCTAGCTTGATCAATAGCGAGTGATCGTATTGTTTAATATACTTGATCTTCGCTGAAGATGACAATTCCCCTCTAGCCGTTTGAATTAGGTGCAGAAGATAGATTAGCTTAGGGAAAAGCCTGGAAAGACAGGATTACTCAGACAGGGCGGTCTGCCCCACTGCGTTAGCGTCTTTTTCGAACATAGCTAGAAAAGCAGAGACGACCGCGGGATCGAACTGCGTACCCGCATGGCGTTTGAGTTCCTTAATTGCTATTATTGAGGAGAACGGACGCTTGTACGGCCGTTCATTAACCATGGCATCATAAGCATCGGCTACAGCCAAGATCCTGGCTGCCAGTGGTATTTCTTCGCCGACTAGCCCCCGAGGATAACCTTGACCATCCCAACGCTCATGGTGGGCTAAAATGTATTCCGCTATCGAGGCTAGTTCAGGGGAGGTTATGGCTATCCGATAGCCGATTTCCGTATGGCGCTTCATTATCTCCCATTCTTCTGCTGAAAGTTTGCCAGGTTTATTGATAATATCATCAGGAATGGCAATCTTGCCGATATCATGTAAAGTAGCCAATAGATCCAGATCATCCAGGGAGACAGATGAGAATTCCATCTCCTGTGCTAACCGTCTAACCAAGATTCGTAATCGCTCTGTATGTTCTTCGGTTTCATTGCTTCTTTCCCGCAACATCCGCTGCAAAGATTGGATGCTAAAACTACGTGCACTGTCGGCTTCAAGCATTTTCCGCCGATACATTCTCGTTTCCGCTTCTTGGAGAACTTCAAAAATACTCTGCTCCGGAGTGGTCTTGGTAGCCAACCCCAAAGAGATGCTCGGCGGGATTGGCTGAAAAGATGATTTTTCGCATTTCTCTTTGATGCGTTCAGCAACCAAAAGCGCCCCAGTTTCATCAACGCTGGGGAGCAAAACGACGAACTCATCCCCACCTACTCTGGCAACAACGTCATCTGAGCGACAAGCTTGTTGCAAAATCCGGGCCATCTCGACCAAGAGCTTGTCTCCGGTTTTATGACCAAAGGCATCATTCGCAATCTTGAGCCCGTTCATATCTCCCATGATAATACTATAGGGAACTTCATCGGGCCGAATACGCTCTAACACATTGTCAAGATGGGCTCGGTTATATAAACCCGTCAGTTTATCCTGAAATCCAAGGCGACGAATTTCATTTTGCGCCTGGATGCGCTCGGTGATATCGCGGATAATACTGATTATGGCTTTCTGCCCGGCCACGTCAATACCGCAAGCCGAAACTTCTACCGGGAAGGTGGTGCCGTCCTTGCGTCGATGGGTAGTCTCCACCTCTATTCCATTGTGATAGGCTTCGAACATCTGCTGGCGGTGACTTTCTTCGGTCCCAGGAAGCCGCAGATCATCAATGGAAAGGGCAAGAAGTTCACTACGAGTGTAGCCGTACGCCTGTACTGCCGCTTCATTGGCATCTAAAATCTGGCCATCCATACTGATAAACAAGAAGATGTCCCGCGCTTGGTGGAATAGTTGGCGGTAGTTTTTCAGCTCTTCTTCATTCTGTTTGCGCTCTGTCAAATCGATTAGGGAGGCAACACTCTGCAAAGTGCCCGGAATCATTGAGACAGTAATTAATGCTACCCTTGTCCTGCCATGACGATCGATAATATGGCATTCATAATGCGTCGGAACTGCGTCTGGGTACAGCCGTCTGGTGAAATGATAATTCCGCATTAATTCCTGGTCTTCTTCGGCTAAAATTGTGTCTAATGGCTTTCCTACCACATCCTGTTCACTGTAACCAAATAGTTTTTTGAACTCACTGTTGGTGGCGGAAATAGTAAAATCATTTTTGATGATAATCATCGCTGTGCCGGTGTGTTCAAAGATTGCGCGATAACGGTCCTCCGCCAACTCCAAATTAAGTGCGATCGATTTACGATAAAAACGGACCAGAAAAACAGCAACGATCGCGGTAATAACTATATCCATCACCAATAAGAACGTAAAAGCTATACTATTATGATTAAGCCAGTAAACGCTAAGATGAAGAAAGGCAGATATTAATACTAAGAGCAAACCCCTGATCACGTCTGTACGGACCGCAAACCAATATTTCATGCCTGCTTTCCAAACCTTTCATTTTTATAAGAGCTAAACCAAAATCCGATTATAAGCAGGGCACTGCAACTCTTGGAGAGCTATCAACGATACTAGCGCTCTAACAACGTCGGCATCGAATTTGTTCTTATTTTTCAGCTCAGCCAATGCTGCTTCTGTGGTTAATGCCTCCCGATAGGGGCGCGGAGAAGTCATTGCTGAATAAACATCGGCTACAGCCACAATCCGACTAAATTGATCGATTTCCTCACCGCTAAGCCCAGCTGGGTAGCCTGATCCATCGAGTCTTTCATGATGACGTCGAATCACATTCAGGGTAATATCCCCACAACCACAAGCTTCCGCGATGGCGACACCCGCAGCTACGTGCAACTTCATGGCATCATATTCGCCAAAAGATAGATCTATCGGCTTACTAATTATCTCTATCGGAATTGCAATTTTGCCTAGATCATGAAGCAAACCGGCCAACGACAACTCATCTAAAACTTCATCGTCGATGCACAACTGAATTCCAATTGAACGGCTCAAATGCGCAACCTTTTTACAATGGATTGCAGTAACCAGATCAAACCGTTTAAGGATATCTAACATCCAGCTAGAGGCGACTACCTTATCTTGCATCTCCACCCCCCGATCTTTGGCTACTTTTTTTGAATAAAAAAGACTACAATTATATCTTCTGGCTTGAGAGGAAAAACTGTAGCCCTACTGAGAAGCGCGACATAATTCGATCTTTCAGTCTGACTTGTTATTATACTATTAACACTTTGTTATTTCGAACCAAATAAGCAATTTCCTCCCATTTTAATGAAAAACCAGCTAAATTCGGGATATTTGTCATATTTTGCATTTTTTTATGCACCTAGCGCATCAGCATTTTGTTCCAGCAAAGAAAGAAAAATAGATACTACGGTGGGATCAAACTGCGTACCCGAATGGCGCTTAAGTTCTCTAATCGCCATTTCTATGGTAAATGCAGATTTGTACGGCCGTTCATTGACCATGACATCATACGCATCAACCACGGCCAGAATCCTAGCAGCCAGTGGTATCTCTTTGCCAGCAAGCCCCCGAGGATAACCTTGACCATCCCAACGCTCATGGTGCGCCAAAATATATTCCGCTATCGGAGCTAGTTCAGGCGATGTTTTGGCTATTCGGTAACCAATCTCACAATGACGCTTCATAATCTCCCATTCCTCATCTGTAAGCTCCCCAGCCTTATTTAGGATATCATCCGGAATAGGGATCTTCCCAATATCATGCAAAACAGCCAATAAGTCTAACTCATCCTGCAAAACAGATGAAAGCTGCATTTCCTGTGCTAATTTTCTAACCAATACTCGTAGTCGTTCTGTATGTTCTTCTGTCTCGGTGCTTTTCTCGTGTAACGTCCGCTGCAAAGATTGAATACTAAAACTGCGTGCACTGTCGGCTTCAAGCAACTTCCGCCGATACATTCTCGTTTCCGCTTTTTGCAGAATTTCAAAAATATCCTGATCAAAAGTTGTCTTGGTGGCCAAACCCAAAGAGATGCTTGGCTGAATAGGTTGGAAAGTAGATTCTTCACATTTCTTTTTAATCCGTTTGCCTACTGAGAAAGCTGTTTTCTCATCTGCTCCAGGAAGCACGATGACAAACTCATCTCCCCCGGTTCGGACAATGATGTCATTTGCTCGGCAAACTTGGCGCAGAATTTTGGCCATTTCAATTAATAGCTGATCCCCCGCCTTATGGCCAAAAGCGTCATTGGAAACTTTTAAGCCATTCATATCCCCCATGAGAATACTACAGGGGGCCACATTTTTGAGATCGCCAGATAATTGTTTCTCAAGGTAGGCCCAGTTATAAAGGCCGGTAAGTTTATCATGAAAACTGAGATAATTGATCTCCTCTTGTGCCTGTTTGCGTTCACTAATGTTGCGCACGATGCTTAGTAGGGCTGTCTCACCGCCGACCATAACCCGGCGTGAACTCACCTCTACTGGAAAAGTACTACCATCCTTGCGAAGGTGAACAGTCTCCATCACGATTCCAGTCTCAAACGCCTGCTGCATCTGTTGTCGGTGAATCTCTACTGTACTTGGTTCCCGTAAATTCTTGATGTTTAAGCTCAATAATTCTTCACGGGAATACCCATATTCATTGCAAGCAGCTTGATTCACCTCTAAAATCTGGCCATCCATCCGGATAAAAAGTATTATATCTTGCGCCTGCTGCAATAGTTGGCGATAGTTTTCCAACCCTTCCTCTGCCTTCTTGCGTTCAGTGATGTCCTTAATACTTGCCACCATGCCCATAAAGGAGCCTTCAGCATCATGCAACGGAGCTGAGGAGATTAGAGTATGACGGCTAACTCCATCAATTCCGGTAATCTCCATTTCACGTTCAACCGCAGAGGCTCCACTGGCCACCATTTTCAAAGTACAGCCTAAGGTCTGACATTCTGGCGCCCTTAATAATTCATAACATTTACGTCCAACCAAATCAGATTGGCTGATACCAACCCATTTGGCAAGCTTCTCATTAGCATTTAAGATAGTAAATTCGGGAGAAATGACAACTAACCCATCGGGCACAGAGCGAAACAACTGCTGCAGTTGTGAATAGGCCGCCTGCAGGTGACTCTTTGCCTGCTGACAGTCGGTCAGATCACACAAAATCACAATAGTACCGGAAAACTTACCACTAACATCTGCCATGCGGCTCATTTTTATTTCATAATGACGGGTACCAGCAGTAGTCTCCAGATCCATCTGGTATTTTACGCTAGCATGACCGGCTGACTTAAATTCGGTTATCGCCGAATACAACCAATCAGGCAGACCAACACAATCTTGTGTTAGGGTAGCATCCCCTCTATTCTCTAAAAACTCCCTGGCAGCCTGATTCATCCAGCGAAGTTGGTTAGCCGAATCAAGATACATTACCGGTTTGGGAACGCTTTCGAAAATAGTGAGAAACCGATTTTTCTCAATTGTCAATTCCCTATTTTGATCCTGCATTTCTTGGACAATAGAATCTCTATCAGTATCCGCCAAGGCGGTAAGGATTTCAACTTCAAGATAATCAAAGTATATCTCCACTGCGGATAAACTTTGCAGCTGACTCCCGCCATCAGCCGAACCCCTGCATACTAGTTCCCGATAACCCTGACGGCAAGTCTTAAGTAGACCGATAAAGTCAGATAAATAAACCCCTCTTTTCTGATGTAGATGAGCCTCTTCCACGGCAAAATCACAGACCATATCGCCTGAACCGATGCCTTTTCCATATAGAAAAGAAATCAACTGTTTCGACAATCCCCTTACCATCATCCGCCAGACTTCTTCTGATGTCGAAGAATACTGGATATAACCGTCGTCTTGAGCTAATTGAATGATTCGCTGAAGTAACCAGTCCTCGTTACAAATAACCAAGTCTTTGAGCCTTTCCATCAGTAGCCGCACTCCCCACGTAAAAAATCGGTCCCACTATCAAGGGACCGATTTAATCACTAAGCCTTATATCTTATCATGACCTAAAATCGGCAAATTTCTCATCGTCCTTCTGCCTGAAAAGCAGTAACGCCCTTAAAACTATATTAACAGTAAATTACCTTAGCTATAACCCCATAACATCCTGCGGGACATATGTCACATTTTATAACCTTATACATTTATTTATAAGTTTTTCTATGTTGATTATTTTACCAAGTTGATTGTATATGCAGCAGTGCTCCGATCGTCAAAATCAGAAAGTGCGATGCGCAAATTTGCTGCAGAGCCCCTAGATCTAAAATAGACACATCAAGGAATAGATTAGTTTGCCTTAATAATTGGTTTTCTATCCCTGCATGCTTTCGCATACGGTTTGTGGTTGATTAATTGATGCGATATGATACATTTGGCAACCGGGGGTGAGAACATGTCTATCGGTGATCGCATTAAACTAGCTCAAGTTCCATATCTGTGAACCTGGAGAGCAAATTCCTCCTGAGGTACCTTCGCGCATGGATTGGCTTACTTTAAAGGGCATCGCCGAAGGTCACAAACCCCTTGACCGTTTCCTATCGTAATCATGTTTCCTCTTTCTGATAATCGTTCTTAGCTCGCAAAAGATGGCAGTCCAGTCCTCAAACCTGTGTAGTAATAGGCGATTTGGACAGGCTAGTTATTGGAGAGAATAATAACTAACGCACAATAGGTGGAGCATAAAAGTATGTTTAACAATAAATTTCTCATATTTATTATAGCTGCAGCGCTAGCAGTTGTAGCGATCATGATGATTCCTGATCCGCAGAACGAACTTGTCTATACCAACAAACAATTTGGTTTTACCTTTAGACTTCCAGAATCATGGCGGGGTTACTCGATCATCACCGACCGATGGGAGGGCATCCCGATTGGCGGCTCAGAAATCATTGAAAGCGGCCCCCTACTATCCATTAGACATCCCCTTTGGACCAGCGAAAAGCCCCGGCAAGATATACCGATAATGGTGTTTACCATAGAACAATGGGACTCGCTGCAGCGAGAGGAATTTCACATTGGAGCTGCTCCGATCGGCCCCCGAGAGCTTGGACGCAATAATAGTTACGTTTTCGCGCTGCCGGCTCGCTATAATTTTGCCTTTCCTGAAGGCTATGAAGAAGTCGACCAAATCATCGAAAGCAACCCCCTGCAGACATCTGAAAAATGACGAAGAGTGGTATTAAAGTGAATTTTAATGAGCTGCTGCCCGTATTGGCAGCAGCTCACTAGAAAGAATTATGTTAATCAACTACCAACCCATGCTGTATCCTTCACGCCGTGGATCAGATCCGGCGGCCAGACC
>CAZAAT010000040.1:0-22287 GCA_964483175.1 uncultured Bacilli bacterium | reverse complement strand
AGGTAATGTGGTATCCCCTTTGCCTCCGCTGGGTTAATCTTACCGGTCCCTATATCCATTCCCCGATAAACCTGCATCGAATCCGCAGAGACAATGGCGCCGGGTAAGCGCCGAGCAACTTCCACAGATACGGCAGTTTTCCCCACGGCGGTCGGGCCCACAATCACTAGCAATCGCAAATTATTTCTGGTAGAGTCCATAAATAATCGGGCTTCCTTTCGATTCAGCGAATTTATCAGGGGGCAAAGTGGCCCATAGAGAGCTCGTAGTTGTCGCTTTGACCACAACGCACTTCCTAGCAACAATCAAGGCTTGTCTGATATCGTTTGGCTCTAAGAGATCGTAACTTGCAATCTGCCTTAAAGGTTCAATCCCCGTTGAAGCTGCAATCGGGCGATCAAACATTGGATCAAAATAGACAATATCAATGGAATCTGGCTCCGCAGTGACAAAGTAATCTCGATATGATTGATGATGGAGCATAATTTTCTGAAAGGCCCGCAGCTCATTGATCTCTCTGAAAGGATAATTTGACAAGCCATTCCGAGTGACCAGATAAATTGGAAAAGAGGACTCCAAAGCACTCACCTTGCCAGATGGTCCAACGGCATGGCTAAAAACAGCAGCATCGCTGCATAATCCCGCAGTACAGTCTAAAACCGTATCACCGACTTGAACATTACTGAACTGGATCAGGCGATCCTGTTGCCCGCGAGTTAGTGCCAGAATTCGTAAATGAGCCATACCGGGATGAAAACGAAAGGGTGGATCACCGTAGTAAGTGAGCAAGCGTTGCTGATCTAGAACAAAAAAGCCATCAACCGCGCTAGCACTTAACTCCTTCAGACTGCGCCGCTTGCGTGGTCTAAAACTTAGACCGACTGAGTGCGCCAATTGCTCCGCATATCCGATTACATCAAGTGTTGCCTGATCCGAGGTTGTAATGAAATAATCCATCCCAGCTAGCTCCGTAAAAATAACTTAGCCAACCCCTCTTGGTTAAACCGGTGGACAATCGGCCGTCCATGGGGACAAGTAGGAATTCCCAGGGCAAGCCAATCAACAATAAGTTTTTTGGCCTGGTGAACATCAAGCTTTTGCCCGGCACGGATTGCCCCATGACAGGCAGCTATCTGGGCTGCTCGCCAATAATAATCTTGTACCGCCCCTTCTTTATCTGGACTAGCTTCAAATACCGCAGCTAACTCAGTGATCGTAGCTCGCAAATCAGCCTCAGCCGGGGTTCCGGCCAACAAGATCGGTAAGGCACGCAGTAATAAACAGTTGCCGCCAAAGTCTTCAAGAGTGAAACCCAACCTTTCCAATGCTTCTTTGCAGCTCCACACCGTTTCAATTTCATTCGCTGCTAGGTGAAGGACCTGGGGAAACAAGAGCTCCTGTTGATTTAAATGGCCTTTTGATAAAGCAGCCAAAATCTCTTCGAAGAGAATCCGCTCATGAGCAGCATGCTGATCCAGCAGGACCAAATCACCTTGGTGCTCCCAGATCAAGTAAGTATCGTTAAGCTGGCCGAAGTAGCTGAACTGCTCATCAGAGATCGGTTCCCGCACAACAGTCACGGTCGGTGGTGGTGTCGGGCGAGGGTCCTGAAGCGGATAAACGACTGGAAGCGCTCCCTGTTCCTGATAACGTGGAAGCTCAGACGTCGCAACAGTACTGTTTGATAATCTATTAGCAGGTTGCTTCTGGCTCTTGTTTTCTAAGGCCTCTTTGACAGCATGATAAAGTAAGCTGCGGATCTCGGCCTCATGTTGAAATCGCACCTCCAATTTGGCTGGGTGAACATTAACATCAACAGCTGAGGCATCGATAGTAATATCGATGGCAAAAACCGGAAAACGTCGTACCGGGAGCAATCCTTTATGGGCATTTTCTACGGCAAAGACAAAGGGAGCGTGTTGAAAAACCCGGCGGTTAACTGAAAAGACCTGTTGGGATCTGGTGCTGGCATAGTGCCCCACCTCCCCCAACCAGCCGTTTACCTTGCCGAAAGCGTTTTCAGCATTGATCTCAACCAACTTTGCCGCAAACTCTAAGCCAAAAATCGCCGCCGCTGCACCCAGCGGTCCTCCGGTCCCCGGAGTCTTGATCCTTGTCTGTCCTTCAACTATCAGAGTAAATGAAACTTGTGGATTGGCCAGAGCAATATCTTGCACAACTTTAATTATCTGACGATTCTCCCCAGATTGGCTTTTGAGGTATTTGGCTCTGGCTGGGGTATTGTAAAAAAGGTCTTCAACCGATATTCTGGTGCCCACAGCCGTTCCTACTGCTCTAATCGGCGCAACAGTTTTACCGCCCTCAACGGTAAGAGCATAGCCGGTATCGGCTGAAGCAACTTTACTAATTAATTCCACCTTGGAAATTTCGGCAATACTGGCGAGAGCTTCCCCCCTGAACCCGAATGACTGTAAGCGCCATAGCTGATCGAGATTACTTAACTTGCTGGTTGCATGGCGCCGCAGTGCCAAACTTAGTTCATCTTTCGAAATACCTGTTCCATTATCGCTGACTCTGATTAAATCTCTTCCGGCACCGAACGTTTCAATGATGATTCGACTGGCGGAAGCATCCAGTGAGTTTTCAACTAACTCTTTTACCACCGATGCCGGACGTTCAACCACTTCTCCGGCGGCAATTAAGTTGATGATCTGATCCGGAAGAACTTTTATCTTCCGCACTAGGCTTCTCCCCCTTTATGCTTCCAGTCATACAAAATATTCAGCGCCTCCCGCGGCGAAAGTGCATCAAGGTCTAGCTCTGCTAATTCCTCTCGAATCGGATCCGGATCGGGGTCATTCTGGGCAAACAGCGATAACTGATCCACACTTCGATTTAAAAGTTCGGTCAAAGGCAGATCTGACTTTTGGCTGGACTCGAGCTTAGACAAGATTTGCCGAGCCCGAGCAATTATCCACTGAGGCAACCCGGCTAAGCGAGCTACCTCAATGCCGTAACTTCTATCCGTCGCACCCGGAACTACTTTTCGTAAAAAGACAATCTGCCCGGCTTCTTTTTTGACCGCAACTGACAAGTTAACCAGTCCTTGGTAGCTTTCTGCTAATTCGGTAAGCTCATGGTAATGCGTGGCAAACAAGGTCTTAGCCTTAATATTCCCTCCGCCAAGCAGATATTCGGTAATTGCCCAAGCAATACTGAGTCCATCAAAAGTGCTTGTCCCCCTGCCGACCTCGTCTAGAATGATCAGGCTACGGTTTGTAGCATGGTTCAAGATATTGGCTACCTCATTCATCTCCACCATAAATGTACTTTGACCTGTGGCCAGATCATCAGCCGCGCCAACTCTGGTAAAGATGCGGTCTACTACACCAATTTTGGCCTCTTTGGCCGGCACAAAGGAGCCGATCTGGGCCATTAGTACAATCAGGGCTACTTGGCGCAAATAAGTTGATTTCCCGGCCATGTTTGGACCGGTGAGCAATAGTATGTAGTTGCCCTCATCCAGAATAGTATCGTTGGGAACAAAAGCACCAATGGGAGATAGCTGCTCGACGACCGGATGCCGACCGTCGATAATCTTAACCTCATAACCATCGTCTACTTGTGGGCGTACATAATTCTTACTGACCGCCACGTATGCCAATGAGGCCAAAGCATCGATCTTTCCGATCGCACGGGCCGACCGCTGAACCCTTGCCACCTGTGCATTGACCTCTTCCCTAACCTGAATAAACAAGTCATATTCGAGATCCTGGATTCGTTCCTGAGCGCCCAGGACAACAGACTCCCATTCTTTGAGCTCGGGAGTAATGTAGCGTTCGGCGTTAGCTAATGTTTGTTTACGAATGTAATCTTCCGGAACTGCTTCCAGGTTACTGCGAGTCACCTCAATATAATAGCCGAATACTTTATTAAATCCGACCTTGAGGCTTTTAATCCCTGTGCGCTCGCGTTCGCGTTGCTGCAACGATGATATCCAATTCTTGCCCTCCATGGCTTTTAAGCGGAGTTCGTCCAGCTCGGCATTGAAACTAGGTTTAATTAAGCCTCCCTCGCGTAAGTTTATCGGTGGGTCATCTACAATGCTGTTGGTAATCAGCTCGACCAAATCATCCAAAGGGTCAATCTCTTTACACAAGTCAACTAAGATCGGAGCCCGAAGCTTCCCCAATATCGCAATAACTGCAGGCAACCTACTGCAAGATTGGGCTAAAGACTGTAATTCGCGTGCATTGACAACCCCATAAGAGATCTTACTTGCCAGTCGCTCAAGATCATAAATAGCTGATAAGGCCTGGCGTAGTTCGCCACAGGCTTGCTGGTTATCAACCAGCTCAGCAACCCCTTCTAAACGTTCATTAATGGCCTGGGAGTCGACTAAAGGAGATTCAATCCAGTGTCTCAACGTTCGACCACCAATAGAGGTTTGTGTCTGGTCTAAAACCGATAACAAACTGCCCTGACGTCGGCTACCACGGATAGTCTCGGTTAACTCAAGGTTTCGGCGGGTGGCCGGGTCTAGCGGCATGAAACTGTGTAAGTTGTAAGTTACAAGTCTCGTAATATGGCTTAGCGTCCGCTTCTGCGTTTCATCAACAAAGGCTAATAGAGCACCGGCCGCGCAAGTAGCTGCTGGCAGATGTGCACAACCAAAACTATCTAGCGCAGATACATTGAAGTGCTTTAGAAGTATCTGGGTAGCTTTCGGTAGTGTGAAGGCATAACTACGAAAGGGCGATACCATCGGAGTTCTGATATTGGAGCCAGCCTCACTAATAGCAGCTGCAACTTCTTTGGTCGCGACCGTATCCTCAGAAATGATGATTTCTGCAGGTTGCAGCCGGTATAACTCTTCATGTAACTTTTGCACTGCATCTGCCCCGTCGATCTGGGCGGTAGCAAATTGACCGGTCGAAACATCTAGATAAGCCAGGCCCCAACTCTGGCGGTGAACTGCCAAAGCGACTAGATAATTGCTGACCCGGTCTTGAAGCAACTGCTTATCAATCACCGTCCCTGGCGTGATTACCCGGGTTACCTCTCGCCTGACCACACCTTTGGCCTTTTTGGGGTCCTCAACCTGATCACAAATTGCTACTTTACAGCCCTCCGAGATCAGCTTAGCTATATAACCATCAACAGCATGATAAGGAACCCCGCACATAGGGATCTCTCCGGAACGCCCCTGACCACGACTTGTTAGAGTGATCTCCAGGATTTTCGCAGCGCGGATGGCATCCTCACCAAACATTTCATAGAAATCGCCGAGTCTAAATAGTAGAATGCAATCCTGATACTGTTCTTTTATACCCAAGTATTGGGCCATCATCGGTGTAAGTGCATTCATCTTCTGCTACCTCGTTAACACTTCACCATGTAAAGTCCACGGAGTCGCTTCAATTATTTTGACCTCAACTAACTTGCCGATTAGATCAGCTGAACCCGGAAAATGTACCAACTTATTAGTCCGCGTCCGTGAAGCTAATACTTTTGAGTCAGTTTTGCTCGGACCTTCAACTAACACTTCAACAATCCGCCCCAGGTAGTCTTGATTTGCTTTTGTGCTGATTTCTTTTTGGACTTCAACCAAATGCATTATTCGTTCCTTTTTGACCTCCTCAGAAACCTGATTCTGCATTTTAGCGGCCGGCGTCCCTACCCGAGGAGAATAGACAAAAGTAAAGGCCGAATCATACTTCACCTCGTTGACAACTCGCATAGTCTCAGCAAAATCTTCGTCGGTCTCGCCGGGGAAACCGACGATAATGTCGGTAGTCAGACTAATATCCGGTACCGCTGTCTTGATCTTTTCGACGAGACGCAAATAGTCATCTGACGAGTACCCACGGTTCATACGCCGCAAAATTTCCGTACTCCCTGATTGCAAGGGTAAATGTAAATGCTCACAGACTTTGTCCAGTTCAGCCAGGCTGGCAATCATTTTGTCATTGACATCTCTGGGATGAGATGTGGTGAAGCGAATGCGCCACAAATCGGGAATCTTATTTACCTCGGCTAACAGGTCCGCGAAATCTACTGGCGGAGTTAGGTCTTTACCGAAGGCATTTACATTTTGACCGAGCAGAGTTACTTCTCTAAACCCCTGGTTAACTAAATCGTTAATCTCAGTAAGAACCTGATCTAGTTGGCGGCTACGGCATCTTCCCCGAACGTAGGGCACGATACAGTAAGAGCAGAAGTTATCGCAGCCATAGGTGATATTAACCCAGGCTTTGAGGTTATCTGCACGTTTGGTCGGCACTCCTTCAGCCTCTTCTCGCGCCTCATCCCAAACCTCAATCACTCGCTCGCCGGCCTCTACTTTTAGTAATAGTTCGGGCAGTCTGTGGAGATTATGGGTGCCAAAAATCAAATCTACATACGGGTAAGCTTGCTCTAACTTGTCCCGCTCAACGGACTGTTGAACCATACAACCGCAAACAGCCACGATTATTCCGGGATCAGCTTCTTTAAGCCGTTTAACCTCGCCCAAGCGCCCATAAAGTTTATTCTCAGGGTTTTCCCGCACACAACAGGTATTAAAGAGGATAAACTTGGCCCCCGCCATCTCCGAAACCTCTACATAACCCGCAGCTTCCAAGAGACCAGCAATTTTTTCCGAGTCATGCTCATTCATTTGGCATCCAAGGGTGGTAATAAAAAATCCTGGTGCGGATGTTTTATTCATTGAGTATTACTCCTTTTGGCTAATGTTGTCTTTATTATTATACAACAAAGGCGGGATTTCCCCCGCCTTTTCGTTCGCTAACTATTTTAAGCAGCTCTAATTGACAACTATTCCTAGCAGAAGTGCGGCGACTACGCCCATAAACAGCCACTGATTTTTTGTTTGTAAATCGGCGATCTCAGCCTCTGAGTTGCGCCGATAGCTTTCGAACTCCTGGGCGAGGCGTTGCAAATCCTTCTCCATGGATTGCTGGCGAATAAAAGTACCCGATGCTCTAGTTAACACTTCTTCATCGATTTTTGTTTCCAGACCACTAATTTCCTGCTCTAGCCTTAGATTGTCAGAGTTTAGTCGATTAATTTCGGTCTTTAACTGTGTGACCTCGTCGGAAAGAACCTGTAAATCACGGACATCCTTCTGGTGATCTGTTTCCAACGAACTAAGACGTTGGCCTAGTTCATCAGAGGTGCCTGCCAAAGCTGCAATAGACTGTTGTAACTGATACACTTGGACCAAAATCTTATTTAGATCTTCACGCAAAACGGTGATTTCTTTGGAGGCTGCAACCAGGTTGTTGCGGAGGCTCTCATCAACAGTAGCCAGTTGGACCAGCTCATCTCTAAACTCGGTGGTCAACTGCTTAAGCAACTCCTGGTCTTGTTTTTCGGTCGCTGGAGCTGGCGCAGCAGAGGTTGGGGAGAGTATGGCCATCTCCGAAATGATTCGAGCTACCACCACCGCAAAGGTATATCGGTCAACAGGGTTCTCACCACGAAATGTTTGGTCCTGATACAAGGAGAGATAGCCTTTATCTAACAACCTCTGCACAGCAGAATACGCCCAGTGGCCTGTGGGTACATCCCTGATCTCAATGGCAGCATAGGTTGGTAGACAAAGAGTCAGCACCAATAGAGAACTGACAAAAACCGCAATCAATCTCTTTCCCATTACAATTACACCTCTCCTTTTTATTCGGTAACATCTAACGACTGTACTTCAAGTTGGATATCCTGGCCGGGCACCGAAGTGTATACAACCGGTGCTTCGCCAAAATCAATCCGATATCTGCCAGGAGCTAACGGGAGAAATTTGAATTCAACAACTTCGCCTTCCCCGGTAAAAACGCCGTCGTCTGACGGGAGCTTGCCCTCAACAATCAGCTGCCCGGCATGAGAATTAACATCAACCCAAAAATCCATGGTCTGTCCTTCGGCATCTACCCAAAGCTCTCCACGGCTATAGCCGAGAAAGGCCAAGAATTTGGGATCGTAATTAACCACTGCTCGAATACCGCTAAAGCCCAGAATTTCACGCGCATTAACTGTTACAGCAACTAAGGTATTAACTTGATTATCTTGGCTCCTCGGTTGGAGCGTCACCCGAGGCCTCGGTTCATCAACCTGTAAATCCTTGACCTCAACCGTTTTGGGTTGTGTATTCGTCGATTTAATGTTGACTTTGAAACCATCAGCCTTGGCAACTGCCTCCGGCCTGACTTGCCACTGCCAACTGAGCTCTTCACCAGGTTCAATTTCTCCCAAAAGACGGCTCACCTGCTCTCGTGGAGCAGCCTGCCAACCCGCTGGGATCTCCAGAGTCGCTTCGACATTGTAGGCACTTGACTGGCCGGCGTTACTAATTGAGGTGTCAATAACATAGTAGCCTGATTCATCCTCACGTAAATACGGCTTTAAGGTGACGTTTAGTTTGGGCGGCTCTAAAATCCGGATGCGCCGTTCTACAGCCACGGTTTTAATATCAGGTCCTGAGACTTCTACCCGCAGGCTGACGGTCTTGCCTGCCAAGGATTGATCTGCTTCCAATTCCCAGCTGGCTTGGGTACTCCGATTTGGGCGCAAATAGCCGATTGTTTTTGACGCCTGGCTACCGCTGACAAAACTCATCCCTTTGGGAACCCTCAAGGTCATAACCAAGTCTCGACCAATGCCGACGCCGGTATTTTCTAAGTAAGCAACCACAGGGATTTTTGCCTTACCATCACTACCTAAAGCAACTGTTGCCGGTGAGGTCAAGCCTAGGCTCAACTCTCCAGCGCTAATGCTTAATCCACCCATACCATAACCGGTTACATAAGTGCGGCTCTCCCCGGGCATTAGCAGGCGAGGCTCCCAATATAAACCCACCGCACTATCAAGTTCAAACTCGCCAAGACGCATAAACTCCCGCCCTGGTCGAAAATCAATCTCCCAAAGCCCATCAGCGAAACTACCCCAGTTCGAAAAAACTATCCGATCGGGTCTAGTCACGTCGGGACCAATCAAAGTTCCCTGAGCAATTACGCGCGGTTCGCGCAAGGCATCGAAGGCTTGCCAAAATTCCGGCAGGGCTTCGTGCCAATACTGAGCATCATCCAAAATAGCTTCTTCGCCAAAACGGAACGGAGCCCCGTCATTGCTGCCGAGTAGTGTGTCCAACATGATCCGTAAGCCTACTTGCTGCGGTTCCTCGGAGATGTTGGTCACGCGATAGATAATCCGGGCCGAATCTCGATATCCTGTTGTCGAACTAATGGCAAATTCAATACGTTGTAAAACTTCGAGCGGTCCAATATGGGCAACCGTATCAATACCATCGCCTTGAATTATCGGTCCGGCAACAACCTCACCATACAGGCCACCTAGACCAGCTCGTTTAGTCGTCTGACCACCAAAAACGTAATCATCTTGACCTACTCTGATCGTGGTGTAGCTGGTCCAGGGTTTGGGGCGACCATAAATTAGTGGTAACCCGTCATCCGTAGTACGGTCCGGATCTCCCCCAGTGGTTTCCAGCGCAAACCGGCCGGTATTTTCGGACTCAGCATTTACTACAATGCGAATATGCTCGTTGGCGATACTGACCGTCTGATCAAGTGTCGTTTCCTCCTCGCCAGCTTCGTCTTTTTCTAGCCCGAAAACGACTCCGCCAATAAGAACCACTATTGACAGGCAGATTAAAATAGCCAGGAGGTTCCTTTGCATATACTTTCCTCCTAATTATTGTGCAAGAAATTCAAGCCTACGATGAATAACCTCGGCAATATGTTTATCTTTCTCGTACTTAAAGGTTAAGTACATAATATAACCAGTGTTTTCGCTACGAAACGTCCACGTGTTCGCGACCAACCTGACAACATACTCGTCCAAAGCAGTAATGCCTGAACTTCTTTCAACCAAGATCTCGGTTGCCTTCATCGCGTTTGGACTTACTACAATGGCCAAGTCAACTTCACCAGCAAATTCCTGATTGCTGACGTTTTTTGGCATTAATGGTGCTGGCCCTCCTACAACAAAATCACTTCCCCGCGGAACCGCCAGACCGGGACTCCCTTCGATTCCACCGCCATTATCGGGCGCACCATCATCAATTTCATCATCAGCGGAAACATCACTCGCGGCTTCTTCAGGAGTGATTAGATCATCAGCAGCCAAATCCTCGGAAGCCTCCTCCGCGGTCGCAGATTCCGGCTCAGGTTCAGGTTCAGGCTCTGCCGCTGCCTGTTCAATTTCAGGCTCCTCAGCCACCGCCGGGGGAACACTCTTTTCTTCGATAGCCAACTCCTCTACCCCGTACTCACTGGCTAACAGCCCTTCCGGGTTAACCGTAGGTGTTTCCGGCGCATCTACCGGTTCTACCGGGATATCTTCGCTCGCCGGTTCCGGGGTTGGTTCCGGTTCCGGTTCGGGTTCGGGCTCAGCCTCAGGCTCCGGTTCAGGTTCAGGTTGCGGTTTTGGCTCCGGCTTTGGCTCCGGCTTTGGTTCCGGCTTTAGTTCGGGTTTCGGCTCGGGTTTCGGTTCAGGCTTTGGTTCAGGTTTTGGCTCGGGTTTTGGCTCGGGTTTCGGTTCCGCCTTCGGCTCAGGCTTCGGTTCTGGTTTCGGCTCAGGTTTCGGTTCGGGCTTCACTACCTCAACCGCCGGCTTATCAATTACGGTTCGTGGTTCATTTCTCACCGGCTCAACAGCGATTGCCGCTTGCGCCGGACCCGTACCTGGTCCAGGAAGTTCTTTAATATACTGAACTTCAAAATATCCTCCGGTGGCTATCGACGGGTCACCTGAGAACAAGCCAGGAGCAACCATGGGCGCTAATAAAAATAAGAGCAGGTGCAGCACTACCGAGACACCCAGAGACCAGTACATATTTGTGTTTTGCTCTCGTAGTGATTTCATGATTTCACCTGTAGTTTAAAGTGCATTCTTTTCAACAGCCAAAGCAATCCGATAACCTCCAGCGGCTCGGATTGCATCCATCGCCTGCACCACATGACGGTACCGCACAGCTTCATCTGCTTGCAATATCACTACTCCTTGGGGGTACGCTGCTAGATACTGCTCCACCTCTTGCTGAATCAGAGCTGAATCAGCTCGCTTATCCTTAACAAAAAGCGCACCATCTTGGGTAACCGTTACGGTAAGCACAGCTTGCGCCTGGGCATCCCCGGTTACCGCCTTGGGTAAGTTTAAATTAAAACCTTGGCTATCGGTGCGAAAAGTTGTAAAGACCATAAAAAAGATGACCAGAAAAAAGATGACATCAATCAGAGAAATAATATTTATCTCTCTTGTACGCCCAGATCTGCGGGTAAAGTACATCAGTCCTCACCCCGCTCAGAAAGCAGGTTGATGATATCAACAGCTCGATTGTTCATCTCTAATACATATTTGTCGACCTTGCGAACGAAGAAGGCATGCATCATCGAGGCAGGAATAGCAATCGAGAGGCCCACCGCAGTAGTAATCAAAGCTTCTGCAATGCCCGGAGCTAATACTGCTGGATCGTTTACGCCACTTAAAGCTCCCATGACATTAAAGCTTTGCATGATCCCAAAGACCGTGCCTAGCAAACCTAGCAACGGTGAGACCGAAATCACCATTTCTAACAGAGGTAGTCCGCGCTCTAATTTATATAGCTCAACATTACCAGCCCGTTTAACATAATCCTCAATTACCAGACGGGACTCACCTTTGTGAGCGATAGCAGCAGCCAGAACTGTTGCTACCGGTCCTCTGGCTCGCCGCGCCACCTGCATGGCTTCGAGTACCCGCCCTTGTTTGAGCGAACTCTCTACCCGATCCATCACCTCATCGAGGTCGTCGCGGATAACAAGAAAGTAGTAAATACGTTCAATAATAACTGCTAGAGCCAATACTGAGCACAATAAAAGCGGGTACATCAAAATTCCGCCTTTATTAAACACTTCGATCATCTGTTGCTACCTCCACCTCTTACATTAATAATTTAACTTTCGACAATCGTAAAATTACTTCCTCCCCTGGAGCTACTTGAGAATACTGGTAGCTCCTAGCAGGGCAATCACAATATACAGTTTATTGATCTGATCATTTTTAGCCTGCACATCCTGCTCAAGCCGTGAAAGAGAAGACTCTAGTTCGCTAATCCGCTGGTCATATCTGGGCAATTCCCTGAGCGATGGGTCGCTGATAATTATCTCGCTGAGGCGAGTCTGCTCGTTTTGAGCAATTTGGGTGCGCAATTGATCTATCTCGATTTGCTGAAGTTGAGACTTAGCTTCTAACAAAGAAAGGCGGTGCTCAAGATCGGCAATTTGCTCGGAAAACTGGAGGGCATAGCTTTGCAGTTCAACCCGGGCCGTTACTCTACCAGAATTATTTTCCATGTAATCCAACATATAATACAGACTTTGAGCAAGTTCATAGCGGGTTACGCTTTGCTCCCCACGAAATTCAGGACCGGTAAAAGGTTCAAGCAATCCCAACGACTCTAATCGCTCCACATAGGGCCAGGCCCAGCTACCTGGGGAAATATCGGTAAATATGCTATTAGCCTGCGTCTGAACTGATAAACATAAAAAAATACCTCCAATTAGGAGGTAGTATAATAATAATTTGCGGTAACTCATGACCCATCACCTCAAAAACGCCTTAAAGATGGGTACTATGTTCTCTGCTATTCGATTTTTCTCCTTCTATCGTCGGTTGATCGAATAATGCAAAAATCAGCCAGGTTTTTCATCCGGCGACGCAGCATTATTTTTTCCAGGACATCAGTATGAGTAGCCTTTAGCTGACTTCTCAGCCGAGCGTACTGGCGAAAGGCACGATAGTGAGAATCGTAATCCATAAAAGAGGCCTCCTAGCATAAAACCCTTTCTGACCATAGGTTATGCGAGTCAGCCATCACCTATTCAAGGCACACTATCCTACCTGACGTGAAAGATCTTTCCTCCATTGTTTTTCAAGTGCCAGAAAATCAGCCTTAAGTATGTGCATTAAGATAATTGTATCATGGCCATCCGGGAAATCCCGACTTCTTTTTAGCTTTCCTTCAAAGGAAAAACCGGCCTTGCGGTAACACCGTATTGCCCGTTTATTAGTCTCGTACACTCTAAGGTAAATACGTTCTAACTTTAGCTGGTGAAAAACATAACCCAAGAGTAGGTGGAGAGTTTCTGTCCCTAGGCCTTGATTCCAGAAATCTTTCTCTCCGATTCTGATGCGGAGCTCGGCATGGCCGTTACGCCAAGTGATATTAATTAGTTCTACATCGCCGATTAATAGGTGATTATGATAGAATACGATACCAAAAACCTGAGCATATCGGTCACTCTTCATCTGGGCATGCCATTCTTTACATTCCTCGAGCGAGGTCGGAAGTTCACTATCCAAATACTCACTAAGATCTTCGTCTAAATTCCACAACAAAACCTTTGGAAGGTCCTCCTCTGTTAACGGACGCAAATAGACCCGTTCCCCTTCAATCATGATTGCTACCACCTTTCCTGCGACTAAAGCTGTAATGACTGTTACATTGGTTAACTGCGATGATATGGGTGCCCAGGAGCTATGTGATTGTACTAGTTGATTCGAGATTTGAGCCGGATCTGCCTGCAAGGAAATGTATCCAAGAATGGCTAGTAATCTACAGGTTACCATCTTCAAAAAAGACGACTCTATCCCTACCAAGTTCCTTCGCTTTATATAAGGCGATGTCAGCACAGTTCACCAGAGTCTCGGCATCAGCAGCATCTAATGGATAAGTTGCCAAGCCAATGCTAACCGAAAAATGGCCTAAAGGTTGTCCTTCGCTCCCAGGAACAGCTAACTCACTGATCCGCGTCCTAATACGGTCAACAACACGATAAGCATCTTCCCGAGTAGTATTGGGAAACACCAGGACAAATTCTTCGCCGCCGTAACGGGCGGCCAGATCAACTTCACGAATGGACTCCCTAATAATGGCCGCTACCTCCTGTAATAACCTATCTCCAGCCTGATGGCCATTGGAATCATTGTAGTTCTTGAAGTGATCTACGTCTAACAATGCGACGGTGAGAACCTGCTGGTATCTTGCTGCCCGGGCAAATTCATGACGCATAGTCTCTTCAAATTGACGCCGATTATACAGCCCGGTAAGTTCATCGGTAATCGCCATCTCTTCAAGGCGTTGGTACAGTAAGCTGCGATGGATAGCAGCCCCAATCTGGCAGGCAAGGCTTTGAATTATATAAAACTCATTTCGTGAAAAGGACGGATATTCGGCTCTGGCCAAAACAAGCACTGCCAGCAGCTGACCGTGAACTGAAACCGGCACAATCATCAGAGATTTAAACCATTCTTCTTCAACAGTTGGCCGAGTCAGCGCTTGCTGTTTGACATCTTCGATCAAAGCCATTTGACCTAGCGCCGAATAGTGGCCGATTAACCCATGATCAAATGGGATGATGTCGCCAATCCTCCAGGGTGAAAATAGACCGGAAGTCTCTTTCGCTACCAACGAATGCGGGGTTGGAGCAGCTTCAAAAAATACGAAAGAGTCGTACGAACACAGCTTCGATACCGCATCAGAAACTTTTAGATAAATCTTTTTTAAGTCGGTTGTTGTGGTAACGGAGGTGCTTAACCCGTAAAGCGTCGATAATTCAGTGACCTTATTTTCGAGCTCATGATTTTTACGAATTAGCGTAGTTGAATAGTTATCAAAGTGCTCCTGGCTGACTACATGTTGGTCCGCCAAGAGCTGATATTCATGCCAGCTTTTATTGGCCTTGTCACGCTGCTTAAAAACAGCATAAAGAGCGAACCACGCAACTAGGGCAAAACTTGTCCATAAAACAAAATCAACCCGGCCTAGTGTAATACTTGAAAGTAATCCGGCTACCGCAACCGTAAAAGTGACAAAGGCAGCCGACGAAGTTATCGCGCTAGCAGCAATCGGGATGAAATAGAGATTGCTTAGGGCAGACGGCTCAACGGAGGTTAGTCCTCCAAAGAAAAAGATACCGACTAAGCCGAGCACGACGACAAAAAAAGGCAGATAAACCGAGATGGCTGACCGCACCAATCTCGCCTCCTCAAATGTAAGCATTTTCGTTATTTTCCGAAAAATCCCTTTATCAAAAGATCAGCTTACATACCCAGACCGCAGCAAAAAATGCCGCTAGATCCGCCAATAAACCAACCCACAAGGCATGACGATATTTGCTGATGCCAACCGAGCCAAAATAGACTGCCAAAACATAAAAGGTGGTCTCCGTGCTTCCCTGCATTGTTGAGGCAATACGCCCAATCAAACTATCGGGACCGTATTGCTTTAACAGATCAGTCAATATTCCTAAAGAACCGCTGCCGGAGATTGGTCTCATTAGCGCCATCGGTATAACTTCCGGCGGGATTCCCAGCGGAGTAAGCACCGTGCCGAATAGCCTAGCTATCAGGCCAAGTAGTCCTGAAGCGCGGAGAATCGCGACCGCAACTAACATCGCTAATAAGAAAGGGAAGATTGATGCGGCTACGCTAAGCGATTCCTTGGCTCCTTCGGTAAAAGCTTCGAATACTTTCACCCTTCGCCACTGAGCAAACGCGAGAACCAGTAAAACTAATATCGGGACAAACCATTGAGCTATTACTGAGACCATCTGACTCATCTCATCTGCTCCTTCTCGCCTTCCTTAAGAGGCGATCCAGTATTAGAGCAACGACGGTAGCTACGAGCGTCGCGATAATCGTTGTTCCAATAATATCTGTAGGTTTTGCAGCCCCACTAGCTGCCCGTACCGCTAACACCGTACTTGGAATCAAGGTAATGCACGAAGTATTTAGGGCAAGAAATGTGCACATCGCATCGCTAGCCTCCCGTGGCCACGGATTTAAGGTCTGCAATTGTTTCATTGCTGCTAAACCTAGTGGTGTAGCTGCATTCCCTAACCCAAGCAGATTAGCTGTGATATTCAATAAGATTGAGCCCATTGCGGGATGTGAACGCGGAATTGACGGGAAGATTGGCCTGATTATCGGTTGTAATATCCGGACGACTAGATGCATTATCCCGCTTTTCTCCATTACTTTCGCCATACCCAGCCAAAAAGCCATTACCCCGAGCATCCCCAAGATCAGCTGAACCGCTGTCTCGGCAGCCCCGAAAATCGCCGGGGTAAGCTCGGCTAGGGTTCCAGCATAAACAGCATATAGAATGCCCCCTAAGACCATCCCAATCCATAAAGTATTAACCATAAAAAAACCTCCCGGTCATGTTTATGATCAATAGGGAGGTTCTTAGGACTCCAGAGCTTGTTGGGCTTGTTTTAATGCCTTACGGAGCAGTCGGGAAACATGTACTTGTGAGATTCCGAACCGTTCAGCGATCTGAGTTTGGGAATACTTTTGGATATAACGCAGAAGTAAAATTTGGCGTTCTCGTTCCGGTAAATCTCTGATGGCCTTTTCTAAGGTCAATTTATCGGTCAGCTGATCCAACCTACTCTCGGGAGACGGGATTGTCTCCTGTCTGGTAACTGCCCGGCCATCACCTTCGTAGATGGTTTCATCCAAAGAGACAGGCTTAGCGGATACATCTAAGACGACGACCAACTCTTCAGCGCTGATTCCCGTGAGGTTAGCCAGCTCAGCAAGGGATGGATCTTCCCCGTGTTCATTGACATATTTGCGTCTAACTGCTTCGACCTTCAAGAAACGTTCCTTAATACTACGGCTAATTTTGACCGGACCATCATCACGAATAAAACTGCGAATTTCCCCAATAATTAGTGGTACTGCATAGGTCGAAAACATCAAGCCACGCTCGAAATCAAATCGCTCGATCGCTTTAAGCAAGCCAAAACAACCTATTTGGAATAGGTCATCGAATTCGTATCCAAAGCTAAGAAATCGCTTGGTAACTGAGGCTACTAACCGCAAATTTGCCTGCACCACCTGGTCTCGCGCCTCCAGGTCACCTTGTTTAGCCTTGGCAAGCAAACTATTTAATTTTTCGACGCTTAGCGGTGCAGTTGCCAAAATAGAGCGGGTGTCATAATTCATGGTCTGGCTGCTGGGCATGTACATTCTCCTGGCCGGAACTTGTCGGACGTTTGGTCATCACTACAATAGTCCCCCGACCCGGCTCTGACTCAATCTGCATCTCATCCATGAACGACTCCATGAATACTAGACCAAGGCCCATCCTTTCAGGGTCAGTTGAAAACGTAGGCTCCTTTGCTGCCGCCAAATCGGCAATACCAACTCCATCATCTTTAACCTCTAGACGCAGCATGCCATCGACTAGGTCGGCTTTAAGGCTCACGATGCCGAGACTATCAGGATATCCATGAATAACGCAATTTGAAACCGCCTCACTGGTCGCCACCTTAATCTCGTCAATCTCCTCTAAGGTGAAAGGTAACTGGGCGGCAAAAGCGGCAATAGCAACCCGAGCAAAAGCTACATTCTCAGGTTTAGACAAGAAAGTTAGCTGGACAAAGTTGTCGGGGCGGCTTTCGGATTGTTCAGGCATAGTAGGTCCTCCTAGCTTGACTGTAAAGCTTCCTGCTCAGAATCTTTAGCTGGAATGATTTTAAACAGTCCGCTGAGCTCAAATACCTTGCTAACACTGGGATTGACTTGAACGAGAAACATTGAACCCATGCGCGAACGAATCTTCTTATAGCGACCGAGAATCACGCCCAAGCCTGAGCTATCTACAAAGTCAACTTCGGCTAGATTAAGCACTAATCTATTAATCATTTCGTATTCAAGCAGTGCCTCATCGATCTTTTCTCGAAAAAGCGAAGCGGACTCTAAATCAAGGTCACCGCTGATGCGGGCAACCAGAGTCCGCCCAATCTTTTCTAGCTGCAACTTCATCGAGTTTCCCCCTTTGCAGGTTTACTCTCAGATTCCACACTGCAAAGGGGATTCCTTCCAAATTTGCTGCACAGGTTATTAGTTTCTGAAGAAGAGTGCTTTGAGCATTTGCCGCATTGTCTGGCCGACGATCTTCACGAAACCGGCCCTTTCCACCGAAGATTGTGCTACAATTTGGGTTTTGGCTACAACATTGCCTGCCGGATCTTTAAAGACAATATCTCCGAGATAATCTCCTTGACTAATCGGTGCCTCCGCATACTCGGGAACCTGGATTTCCCGAGTTAATTCCAGGCTCTGCCCCCTCTTTACCGGAAAGATCAAATCCTCTCCAGCACTTAATTCAACTTTGTCGGCAACGCCATGTAGCACCTGAACATCACCCAATGGCTCCCCTTTGGAGATCAGCTTTTCGGACTTATACATTTGAAAGCCATAATCCAACAAGGCCTTTATCGAGTTGGTCCGGTTTTGAGCGGTATCAGCGCCTAACACTACGGCAATCAAACGTAATCCATCGCGCTGAGCAGTTGCTGATAAACAGTAACCGGCTTTGCTGGTATACCCTGTTTTCAAACCATCACAACCCGGATATTGCTTGATGAGTTTATTAAATGTCGTTAACCAGACCTCCTGCGGTGTTCCCTTGCGCACCCAGTACTCCCAGGTCGAGGTTAAAGTTGTAAATTGAGGTAAAGTTAATGCATAGCGTGATAAGATGGCGACATCGCGTGCTGTCGAATAGTGCTCCGGAGCGTCTAAACCTGTCGGATTAACATAATTGGTGTTGGTCATGCCAAGCTCCGCAGCTCTCTCGTTCATAATAGCCGCAAAGGACTCCAGGGAGCCGCCGAGGTACTCTGCGATGGCAACTGCACAATCATTGGCTGATCCTACCGCCACGGCATATAGCATATCCCGGAAGGACATCTGTTCGCCTTCTTCGAGCCAAATCTGGGTTCCACCCATCGATTTAGCCAAGTAACTCCCTACGATCACATCATCCATAGTCACTTTTTCATCGCGTAAAGCCTCCAAAGCCAGGGCCATCGTCATTATCTTTGTTACACTGGCTATCGGTAGCTTTTCATCCGGATTATGCTCATAGAGGATCTCACCGGTCTGTGCTTCCATTAAAATCGCTGATTTTGCTTTAATGGGTAATGAGGCCGCACTCACTGGCAAGGAAAAAAGTACAACCGCCAAAAGCAGCAATAAAACACCTAATCTACACCGCTTAATCATGTTGAAACCCCCTTTGATAGATGGCGGGAATCTTCATGATAAGTGTATGCCAGGTGTCTTGAATTATACGGTCAACCCAAACGCTTGACTAAGCGATGATCTGGTAAATTAAGGGTTTTCTCGTGGATTCGGTGTTTCCGATGGTTAGTGCCTCTCGCACCTTTTTCGCGGACTCTTCGGCCTGTTCAGGTCTACGAGCATAAACTCGAGCCAGAATATCTCCAGGCTGAACAGTCACTCCACTAGTAACCTCCATCAGAATCCCCACTCCAGGATCAATCGGATCTCCTTTGCGTTTGCGTCCTGCTCCTAACTCAAGTGCAACTAAACCGAGGGCGAGAGGGTCTATCTCAGTAATGCAGCCATCGGTGGTAGCTGTAACGACCAACTCCGGCGCCAGGGGGAGATAATGCTCTGGACGCTCGGCTAAATCAGCCGGACCACCCTGGGCATAAATCCAACGGGAAAAGGTCTCTAGAGCCTCTCCTGAACCTAATTTTTCTTTTAAAATCTTGTAAGCCTCGTCAGGATTCACTGTCTGCCCTGAAGCCAAGAACAGCATGTGGGCTCCTAGAGTAAGACAGACTTCGCGTAGTCGCTCCGGTCCTTGACCCTTGAGGACCCTAATCGCCTCGTGGACTTCTAGCGAATTGCCGATGGCCTTACCTAAAGGCTGATTCATATCGGTAAGACAAGCGATGGTCTGGCGACCGACGGTCTTGCCAATTTCAACCATGGTTTTGGCTAATTGAGTTGCCAAGGTGAGATCTTTCATGAATGCCCCTTTGCCCACTTTAACATCGAGTACAATCCCGTCAGCCCCAGCCGCAATCTTCTTGGACATAATGCTACTGGCGATTAATGGAATACTTTCGATAGTAGCTGTAACATCTCTGAGGGCATACAAGATTTTATCGGCAGGGGCCAGATCGTGTGATTGCCCTATTACGGATAATCCCACCGTGTTTACGCAGTCAATAAATTCCTCACGCGATAACTCCGTGCGAAAACCAGGGATTGACTCTAGTTTATCAATGGTCCCACCAGTATGTCCAAGTCCACGCCCGGACATCTTGGCTACGTGTACCCCGGCAGCGGCAACCAGCGGTGCTAAAACTAGAGTTGTGGTATCCGCAACACCGCCAGTACTATGTTTGTCCACCTTAATACCATCTATGGCGGACAAATCTACCATCTGTCCTGATTCAGCCATAGCCATGGTTAATTCTGCTGTTTCGACAGCAGTCATGCCCTGAAAGAAAACGGCCATGCAAAAAGCAGATGCCTGATAGTCTGCAAACTCACCGGAGACCAAACCAGAAATGAAGAACTGAATCTCCTCGGCAGTTAGTTCCTGACCATCACGCTTTTTCTTAATCAGATCAACCGGATTCATCCTCTAACCCCTTTCAACTGACCCAGAAAGCTCTCGCCATTGGCGGGTTTAGCAACATTAAGCCATTCCGCCACACTCGCAGCCACATCAGCAAAGGTTTGACGAACCCCTAAGTTTATCGGACCCATAATTAAAGGGTTGTACACGAATAGTGGAACCATTTCCCGTGTATGATCAGTACCGGGAAATCCTGGGTCACAGCCGTGATCTGCGGTGATTATCAATAGATCTTCTCCAGTAAGCTCAGCTAATAGGCTGGGGACAAAAGCATCAAACTCCGTTAAAGCTTGTGCAAAGCCTGGCAGATCATTACGGTGTCCATAATTGGTATCGAAATCTACCAAATTAACAAAGATTAAACCCTCCTGGTTCTCTTGGTGCAGCCATTTGAGAGTTTCGCGCATTCCGTCGGCATTATCTTTGGTATGCACGGCACTGGTCAGTCCTCGTCCGGCAAAAATATCATCAATCTTGCCGACACCATGAACTTGCAGGCCACTACCTGCAACCAGATCCAAAACGGTAATCCCAGTCGGCTCTAGGCTAAAATCACGCCTACGCTGGGTGCGTTGAAACCCGCCTGGCTGCCCAATAAATGGCCGGGCAATTACTCTCCCCACCGCATGCTGACCCTGCAGGATATCGCGAGCAATCTGACAATAATCGTATAATAATTCAGGCGGAATAACCTCTTCATGAGCAGCTATTTGAAAGACACTATCAGCAGATGTATAAACAATTGGAAACCCGGTCCGGAGGTGTTCTAGACCAAGCTCTTCGATGATCTCAGTACCCGAAGCGGGGTAGTTACCTAAAATATCGCGGCCAATCAGTTTGGTAAATTCGCCGATAATCTCAGGCGGAAATCCCTGAGGATAAGTGGGAAATGGTTTGTCCAAAATCAATCCGGAGAGTTCCCAATGACCAGTCGTTGTATCTTTACCAGCTGATCGCTGGATCATCTTACCGAAGGCTGTTTCGCGGATTATTTCATCTGGTTGCTCCGAGCAGTCAAGCAACCTTTTTAATCCTAAGTTGGTAAGATTCGGCAGGGTAAGATTTGCTGATGCCTCCAGTACATGTTGTAACGTTGCCGCTCCCTTATCTCCGTATGCATGTGCATCAGGTGCTTGACCGATACCCACGCCATCCAACACGATCACAATAGCCCGTTTGTTAGCCATACCTCAGCCTCCTGCACAAGTGACAGACTCTAGTACATTGTGTGCGATTACTTACTAATAAATTAACATTAGTGCCGAGCTATGGCAAATTATTCCTAGCGCAAACCAAAGTATAACCCAAAGACGATTGCGATGATCGCAACTAACCACCAAATAAAGGATTTTCCATTGATTTTGATGCTTTTAAAAACAATCATCTTTTCCACCCTTTCTTAGCCCCAAATCCTTTGCAACCAGGTAATAACATTTGGAGTCAGATATCCCTCGACAAGAACCCCTCCAGCCATGAGCAGAGTGCAAAAGAAAGCGACCAACGTATAACCGACAAATTGAGGGAAGATACCATCATCCCGATGACGCCAGGATTTTAGAAAATTTAAGGTGAAGGCTACCCCTGCCACACTCATGATAATAATAGCCGGGATATAAAAAAGGTTTTGGGGCACCAGGGCCGCTACAGACATCGCGACCCCCTTTAGGCCGAGTTTTTTAACAATGAACCCAATTGTGAATCCAAGGATAAACCCCCTGGTAAACACCACTACCAAGATCAACGGAGAACCGATCATGGATAATCCCAGCACCCAAATGACCCCAACTAACCGTAGAATATTGGTGAAGGTCATTGTCTTTAAAGCCGAAACGGATAGCCCACCTGTTGATACGGGTTTT
>CAZAAT010000039.1:0-22434 GCA_964483175.1 uncultured Bacilli bacterium | reverse complement strand
TTGGACGTGAAGCTCCTTCCCGCACCCCGGCAGCGATCAAGGCTGCGATAAAAAGATAAACATAGGCCGGACCGCTGCCGGGGTGCGGGAAGGTCTTTCACGTCCAATTGCGCGTCAGTTGGCGATTGAAACAGTTCTTGGCTCGGCAAGGTTAGTTAAGGAAAGCGACAAACATCCTGCAGTCCTTAAAGATGCGGTCACTACCCCCGGAGGGACAACCATCGCCGGCTTGGCTGCGCTGGAGAGGGACGGTTTTCGCGGTCTGATTTTTAATGCGGTTCGGGAGGCGACTTTGGTTTCACGGACAGTAGGAAAGGGAGGCGAAAAATGAGTCTGATTTCGCTGGTTAATAGTATTTTTACCGTTTATAAGTGGTTGATCTTGGCCCGAGTTATTATCTCGTGGGTAGCTCCGATGTCTGCACATCCGGCGGTCCGTTTTGTCTATGACATGACCGAACCGCTGTTAAGTAGGCTAAGACGCAGTTTGCCGTTAATGAGCGGGTTAGATTTCAGTCCCTTTATTGCCTTGATTATCGTACAGGTTTTGCAACGGCTGGTTATCGGTTTACTCTACAACAGCCTCTATTTCTAGGTTGGAGGAGATCCATGCGCGAAGAAATTCTGCGTGCTTTGGCTACAGATGAAGAACGCGAGGTAGCGGCACATGTGATTGATCAGGTTGAAAAAAGTCGAGCCAAGCAAAGCATCGAAGCTTCGTGGTTTTTATCCTTGAGTGAGCAAGATTTGGTCTCTCAGATTATGCGGAGATACCCCGACGTGCAGTATCTCTTTGCGGGCGGCTTTGCCACGGCAGAACGCAAAAGGCTGGTTATTGGACCGGTAAACACTGATTTACAAGATCTTTCTGTTCTTTCTGCAGTTCGCATCAGGGTTAAGCGTGGTGCGGATGACGAAATAACCCATCGTGATCTGTATGGTGCGGTTATGGGGCTAGGTCTGAACCGTCGTTACCTGGGTGATGTGCTGGTGACCAAGGATGGGGGAGAGGTTATTGCTGTTGACGGAGTTGCCCAAGAAATAGTGCGCACTCTGGACAGGGTCGGCAGGTTCACGGCTGAAGCCGAACTAATTGAATTAGATGAAATTTCAGCAGGTATTCAGCGGAAAAAGCTAATTAAAGCTACAGTTGCTTCTCTGCGCCTGGATGCCATTGCAGCCGCCGGGTTTGGTAAGAGTCGGTCTATACTTGTTCGGGAAATAAACTCTTTACGAGTCCGGGTAAATGGCAGTCCAGCAAAGGCTGCGTCTCAACCGATTAAGGTTGGCGATATTATTTCTGTCGGAGGAAGAGGACGGATTGTCGTAACAGCCATCGGCGGTCAAACCAAGAAAAACCGCACAGTTGTTGAAATAGAGCGATACTATTGAGGGAGGGTGCTAAGATGTTAACACCACTTGATATTCAAAATGCAGCTTTTCATCGGAGTTTTCGGGGTTACAATGAGGAAGAGGTCGATGACTTTTTAGACCGGGTCTTCTTAGAATACGAACAGCTTTATCGGGAAAACCTCGAATTGAAAGAACAGATCGAAAAGCTGACTGCTGAGGCGAGTACCCCCGCTCAGGAGCTGGCCCAGCTGCGCGCGACACAGGCAACTACTATTGACTACGAAGAGGCTCTCCGTCAAAGCAGTGAAATTATCGCTGATGCCAAGCTCCGCGCCGAAGAAATGCTAGCCCAGGCACAACAGCAGGTGGCTAGAGAAAAAATGAGGCTTGAGGAGTTAAAGCAGCAGCGTCGGATGTTTAAGGACCAGTTTAAATCAATGTTGCAGACGTTCTTTCATATTCTTAAGGATAACGAGGATGAGCAAGTTACCGATTCGACCATTATTATGCGCGCTCAGGTTTCAGCCGGCAGCGAGAACAAAGAGTAACCTTGACTCTCAATTTTCGAATATAGTATAATCTTAGCTAATATCGATAAAACGATGATAGGAAGAGTAGCCTAGGGTTACGGATACAGAGAGTCGATGTAGGTGAGAGTTCGACCCCAATTCCCATGGTGAAAATCATCCTGGAGTTAGGTATTGAAAGCATTTGCCAGTAGATCCTACGGGTTGCTGCCGTTATCTAGCGTTTAAGTGGACTACATTGTTTTGTAGTCAATTAGGGTGGTACCACGGGAGATATCTCGCCCCTGCTCGGGGCGAGATTTATTTTTAGCTATTGTTGGAGGTGCTGTTGGTGAGCGATACAAACAAAGTTAACTATTCTGAAACACTTAACTTGCCAAAAACCGAATTTCCGATGCGAGGTAACTTGCCGAAAAAAGAACCGGAGATTCTGAAGTTTTGGCAAGAGAATCACATCTATGACAAAGTACAAGAGCGGGCAAAAAAGCATGATTTCCCCGCCTGGATTTTGCACGACGGACCGCCGTATGCCAATGGGCATATTCATATCGGTCATGCCTTAAATAAAACCCTTAAGGATATTATTGTGAAATATAAGTCCTTGCGCGGCTATTTCACACCGTATATTCATGGCTGGGACACTCATGGTCTGCCGATCGAAACTAGAGTGATCAAGGACCTCGGGTTAAATCGCCACGCCGTTAGCACTCTGGAGTTCCGTTCTAAATGCCGCGACTATGCGTTGAAATTTGCGGGGATTCAAAAAGAAGAGTTTGAACGGCTCGGGGTCTGGGGTAACTGGGATGAGTCGTATTATACGCTTCAGCCGCATTTTGAAGCCAAGCAGATTGAGGTCTTCGGTTTAATGGCTCAAAAAGGTTACATCTATAAAGGCTTAAAACCGGTCTACTGGTGCACATCCTGTGAGACAGCGCTTGCTGAAGCAGAGGTGGAGTATGCGGACAAGAAGTCGGCCTCGATCTACGTGAAGTTTCCATTAGTTGATGACCGGAAACTTTTTGGTGGTGAGGTTGCCAATACCTTTATAGTCATCTGGACTACTACGCCGTGGACAATCCCAGCTAATCTGGCTATTTGTTTACATCCGGATTTTGAGTATGTCCTAGTAGAGGTGCAGCATGAACGCTTTGTGGTGGCGGCTGAGTTATTGGAACGGTTGTCCCAGGAGTTTGGCTGGCAGGATTACCGGGTTCTGCAAAAATTTGTCGGCAGCGAGCTGGAACATGCTGTTTGTCGGCACCCGCTCTTTGATCGAGAATCGCTGGTTATTTTGGGGGAACATGTTACCCTCGAACAGGGGACCGGTTGCGTTCATACCGCACCCGGACATGGCGAAGAAGACTTTATCGTTGGCTCTGAGTATGGTTTACCGGTACTGAACCCAGTTGATCCGACCGGACATTTTACGCAAGAAGCCGGTCCCTATGCGGGGATGGATCTAGATGAAGGCGGAAAAAAAGTTGTTGATGATCTTAAAGCGGTCGGAGCGCTGCTAAAATTCGGTTCTGTAAAACATCAATTTCCGCATTGCTGGCGCTGCAAAGAGCCGATTGTTTTCCGGGCCACAGAACAGTGGTTTGCCTCTGTCGAAGGCTTTCGGGACGAAGCTTTAGCGGCAATTGCAGAAGTGAAATGGTATCCCGCCTGGGGTGAAAATCGTATCAGCAGCATGGTTCGTGATCGACGCGATTGGTGTATCTCCCGGCAAAGGGTCTGGGGGGTTCCGATCCCGGTCTTTTACTGCACAGAGTGTGGTGAACCCATCATTACCGAAGAGACAATCACTGCGGTTCGTGACCGCTTTGCTGCGGAAGGCTCGGATGCCTGGTTCAAGTATGAAGCTGGTGAACTATTACCTTCCGGCTTTACTTGTCCACACTGCAGCGCCGCGAAATTTCGCAAAGAAACAGATATTATGGATGTCTGGTTTGATTCCGGCTCAAGCCACCGAGCTGTGCTGACCCAATGGCCTGACCTGAGATGGCCAGCAGATATGTACCTTGAGGGCAGCGATCAGCACCGGGGATGGTTCCAGTCTTCCCTATTAACTGCGGTCGCAACAACAGGTAAAGCCCCTTATCGCTCTGTTTTAACTCATGGTTTCATCGTGGATGAGCAAGGACGGAAAATGTCAAAGTCGATCGGTAATGTAGTCGCCCCGGATAAGGTGATTAACCAGTTTGGTGCAGATATTTTGCGTTTATGGGTCTCTTCGGCCGACTACACCGACGATATCAGAGTTTCAGATGGGATTTTGAAGCAGTTGTCAGAGGTCTACCGGAGGATCCGTAATACCGGACGGTTTATCCTTGGCAATCTAAGCGATTTCAACCCCGATACCGATCTGGTAGCTTATGCTGACCTACTTGAGATTGACCGCTTTGCCTTACATCGGCTCCAGGAAGTCCTGGATAAACTAACCAAGGCGTTTGATAACTATCAATTTCATGTTTTTTACCATACGGTACACAACTACTCGGCTGTGGATCTCGGATCTTTCTACTTGGATGTCCTCAAAGATCGTCTTTATACATCCAAGGCCGATGGGCATGAGCGTAGGTCTGCTCAGACCGTACTCTATCACATAATTAATGTGTTGGTTCGGGTCATTAGTCCAGTGTTGACCTATACGGCAGAAGAAATGTGGCAGTACTTGCCGGCGACGAAGGACAAACCGGTTAGCGTTCAACTAACCTCCTGGCCTGAGGTGCAGCAAGAATATCTTGACTGCGAGCTTGCGGAGAAATGGAATCAGATACTAGCTGTCCGGGAAGAAGTCAATCGTGCCCTCGAAGCAGCTCGGAGTGCTAAAATGATCGGAAATAGTCTTGAGGCTAAAGTCGTGCTTTATTGTAATAATCCGAAGCTTCATGAATTATTGACCGAATTTGATACAGAGCTTGCGACGATATTTATTGTTTCCGCCGCAGAGATAGCACCCCTCGGTGTAGAGGCTCCCTCAGAGGCGCTTCAAGCAACCGAAGCAGATTTGGCGATCATGGTTGAACAAGCTCCCGGAGAAAAATGTGAGCGTTGTTGGATTTATTCCGAACAAGTAGGAGCAGATGAAGATCATCCGACCATCTGCCTGCGCTGTGCTGATACCTTGACTCGTGATTAAAAACCTCGCTGACCTGGGCAGGCTACCATAAGAGCCTGGAGGTTAGCTCACAATGGAACCAACCGACCGCAGAGTAATGGCGGAGCTGGCCGATCGGATCGGTGAATTGATCGCCGGTCTAGAAAAAGCCAGTATCGCCGAATACCTTAAGTTTCTAGAGAACCCAACACGGATGTTAATGGTTAACTTTTTCAACGGGGTCGCTAGAGGCTTTGGATTTGCGGTCGGTTTTTCTTTAATTGCCGCGCTGTTCGTATATTTTTTGGGCTATTTGGCTCAACTCAATCTGCCGGTAATCGGGTCGTTCGTCGCCGAGTTGGTCCAGTTGGTTCAAGGGCAGCTGGAGAGCTATGCCAGGTAACCGTAGTAGGAGGTTATCGATGATGTTAACTAGGGCCCAGATTGCTCACTTAAAAAAGAGATTGCTTTCTGAGCAAGCGAGAATCACTGACGAGTTAGCCAGATTGCGTAAACCACAGAGTGAAGAGCCGCTCAAAGATTCCGTCGGGGAGCTTTCAAGCTATGATCAACACTCGTCGGACTTAGGTAACGAGACCTTTGAGCGTGAAAAAGATATCGGCTTGGCCGATAATTTGCACATAATTCTATCCCAAATCGAAGAGGCCTTAGACCGCATGGAGCAGGGAAAATACGGCATCTGTTCCATTTGTGGACGCGAAATACCCGTCGCAAGGTTAGAAGCACTTCCGTATGCTACCACTTGCCTAGCTGATGCCGATGATGAGTTCGACAAGATAACCGAGCAAAGACCGGTAGAGGAAGATCTGCTTGCTCCGCCATTTGCTCGAACTTTTACGGACGACTCGGAAAATGAAAATGTCGGTATTGACGGAGAGGATACCTGGCAGGCGGTGGCCAAATACGGTAATGCCAATTCACCCCAAGATATTCCGGATTCAATCGGTTATGATGAAGTATACTTTGATGCGGACGAAAATGTCGGAATTGTAGAGGGGATCGAAGGGATCGTGGATGTAACGGAGGGGGAAGAGGACCAAGACCAGATCATTTTTCCTGAACCTGACCGTAACTTAGAACGCAAACCCCATCAGACGCGCAGTCAACGTGGCAGGGGTTAGCCCAATGATTGCCACCTTAATTTGGCTGTGCTAAAATGAGAAAAAAGGTTAAGGAGCAACACCTTGCATCCCTTGGCACTAGTCCCCCTGTTTGTGTTGCTTGACCAAGCAATTAAGCTGTGGGTGCGGCATAGTTTATATCCCGGCTGGTCGATCAGTATTATTCCTGGGATATTAAAACTGACATACTTGCGCAATAGTGGAGCGGCTTTCGGGTTTCTGGCGCAGCAAACCGAGTTTTTGGTGGCTGTCGGCTTAATTACTGTTCTCGCCGTTTTGTTCTTTTTTCGCCGGATTCCTACCGAACGCCGGTGGACTCGTTATGGTCTCAGCCTAGGATTAGCTGGAGCCCTCGGTAATTTGCTGGATCGGGTCATGTATGGCTATGTGGTAGACATGTTCCAGCTGCGTTATTGGCCAGGGGTCTTTAACCTTGCTGATGTCTTTATTATTTCCGGTGGAATTCTGGTCATCGTCGAATTATTGCGTTTGGACGAAAGGGATTTACGCGAGTGAGACCGATTCTCTTTGAGTTTTTTGGTATTCCCGTCTATGGTTATGGGTTTATGGTTGCACTGGCTTTCATCGTGGGCTATGCTATTAGCCTAAAACACGTTAACAAAGCCAATATGACCAGGGAACTCTTTGCCGACTTCACTTTGTGGATGGCCGTATCAGGGGTGGTGGGTGCCAGACTATTATATGTTGCACTTAACTGGTCGGAGTATGCTGACAATTTGCTAACAATCTTCGACTTGCGCGCCGGAGGTTTAGCCTTTCATGGCGGAGCAATCGCGGCGATTATCGTGGGTGTCTGGTTTGTACGCAAGCATCGATTATCTGTCGGCCAGATTGCTGATGCGGTTACTCCTGCTTTTGCTTTGGGGATTGCCATCGTTCGCTTGGGTTGTTTGCTTAATGGCTGCTGTTATGGATTGCCGTCTGAGTTGCCGTGGTGTTTTGACTGTTCGTATTGGCATGATGGAGCACGTCATCCCACCCAGATATATGAATCCCTCGCCATGTTTGGTGTGTTTTGGTATCTGTCTAAGCGTCGGCAACACAATCAATTTCCGGGTTATCTTTTAATCATCTTTTCCATTCAGTATTCAGCAGTTCGCTTTATCGTCGAGTTTTTCCGTGATGTCCGAGAGTTTTCAGCGGTATTGTCGATGGCTCAAACCGCCAGTTTGATAATTGCAGTGCTTGGCTTCGTTTCGTTAATTATCGGCCAGCGGATTCACCGATCCTCCCAAAAAAGGAGGATTCAAGGATGAGTGCTCAAGACGGAGTGCAACGGTTGGAGCTCGTCGTTGATGAGCAAGCGTCCGGGATGCGCATCGACCGATATTTGAACGGGCGGGCATTGTCTTCCCGCTCGTTGGCGGAAAAAGTGATCGCCGGCGGGTTGGTCACTGTTAACGGATCGCCGGTAAAACCGAGCTATCGGGTTTCTAGCGGAGATCGTGTTGTGGTGGTCATGCTACCTCCCAAGCCGGTAGAGGTTAAACCAGAGGCGATTTCGCTTGATATTGTCTATGAAGATAGTGATCTTCTGGTAGTTAATAAACCCCGCGGACTAGTGGTTCATCCAGGTGCGGGCCACCACAGCCGAACTCTGGTTAACGCTTTGCTTTACCATTGCACAGATCTCTCCGGTATCGGGGGCGAAATGCGCCCGGGTATCGTGCACCGTCTGGATAAGGATACAACCGGCCTATTGGTTGTAGCTAAAAATGATTTTACACATACGGCGTTGGCCGCGATGCTCAAAGCTCGCCATATTCATCGCTGGTATTTAGCTGTTGTTCGGGGGACTCCCACCTCGTCCGAAGGACTGATTGATGCTCCGATAGGGCGACACCGGATACATCGGCAGAAGATGACGGTTCACCAAGCGGGGCGGAATGCGATTACAAATTTCCGCGTACTAGCTAGATATCCCGGTTACTCGTTGTTGCAGCTGAAACTGAGAACAGGCCGGACCCATCAGATCCGTGTTCACCTGCATTTTATCGGCACTCCGGTTGCCGGGGATCCGGTTTATGGGAAAGGGTCTGAGCTGGGTTTGACCGGACAAGCACTGCATGCCTGCAGATTACGCTTTATTCATCCACGCACAGGTGAAATAGTAGACTGCTTTGCACCGCCACCGGCAGATTTCCAAGCTGTGGTTGATACTCTTTCCGCTGACGGATATAATTATGATAATCTGGCTCTTGACAATTGGGGGCTAGACTGCTAGACTACAAAGAAAGTATGAATAGGACCCTTTAAATTAGTCCTGCGAGGCTAGTAAGGGAGACGGGTGCGGTATGTCTAATTACTGTAAGTATACCTTCTAGCCATGGCTAGAAGGTATTTTTTTTTGGAGGTGAATGACCATGGGTGCGGTTTCTGGGGAGATTAAAACGCAGGTCATGGATGCTGAGCGCCTGCGACGCTCGTTGACCCGCATTGCGCACGAAATTGTTGAACGCAACAAAGGTGTCAAGGATTTAGCCTTAGTAGGCATCAAAACACGGGGCATACCTTTGGCCTATCGGATTGCCGAATTAATCGCGGGTTTTGAGGGGGAGGCCCCCGCTGTCGGGGAACTTGATATTACTTGGTATCGGGATGATCTGACCACCCTCTCGGTCCAGCCGGTAGTAACCAAACCGGAACTTCCTTTTTCTATTGATGGCAAGAAAGTCGTTTTGGTCGATGATGTAGTCTTCACCGGACGGACAACCCGTGCTGCCATGGATGCCCTAATTGACGCCGGTCGGCCGCAATCGATTCAACTCGCGGTGCTGATCGATCGTGGCCATCGCGAGTTGCCAATCCGTGCTGATTATGTCGGCAAAAACGTACCTACTTCACAGCAAGAGATCATTAGTGTGCAATTAACTGAGATTGATGGTGTCGATCAGGTTCTAATTCTGCAAAAAACTAGCGAGCAATAAATCAAAGGAGGAAAATAGGATGTCCGAAACTGAACGAAAAACTGCGTTAGACGAAGTAGCCGTTGCAACCGCAACAGTATCTGCAAGCTCTGTAGTTACCGCTGAAAGCGAGATTGGGCTGCGCAAAGAATTTATATTAGCTCTGCAACACACAATTGCCATGTTTGGAGCGACGGTTCTGGTTCCATTTTTAACCGGTCTTAGTCCTACGGTAGCCTTATTTTGCGCTGGGCTAGGCACTTTGGTGTTTCATTTAATCACCAAAGGTATGGTGCCGGTCTTTCTCGGAAGTTCGTTTGCCTTCATCGCCCCGATTCTTGTGGTCAAAGAGAGCTTCGGCCTGCCCTATGCCACCGGCGGCATTATTGTAGCCGGCTTAATTTATGCAGTGTTGTCAATGGTCATCAAAGTAGTTGGCTCCGATAAGATTCGCAGTTATTTGCCACCGACGGTAACCGGACCGGTAATTATGGTGATTGGACTGAATTTAGCCCCCGTAGCCATCGATATGGCCAGCAGTAACTGGTTGGTTGCTTCGATAGTTCTCGCTTCGGTCATCCTAGCCTCTGTATTTATGAAGGGCTTTTTTAAGATGGTACCGATCCTAATTGGCGTGACCGTTGGCTATGTTGTTAGCATGATAGTCGGCATAGTTGATTTTACCCCGATAAAAGAAGCGCCAATCTTTGCTTTGCCGGATTTTATGGCGCCGAAGTTTAGTTGGGGGGCAATTGCGATTATCGCTCCCGTTGCGATCGTCACGCTCATGGAGCATATTGGGGACATGATCACTAATGGAACTGTCGTCGGCAAGGATTTCTTCGATCAGCCCGGCCTCTCCAGAACCGTCATGGGTGACGGCATCGCTACCGCGTTAGCAGGGTTCTTGGGTGGCCCGGCAAATACAACCTATAGTGAGAATACAGGGGTATTAGCCCTAACTAAGGTTTATGATCCAAAGATTTTGCGGTATGCGGCTGTCTTTGCAATCATTATGAGCCTGGTCGGCAAGTTGGGTGCTATCATCCGGACAATTCCCGAGGCGGTTATGGGCGGGATTTGTATTATGCTTTTTGGTATGATCGCCTCCATCGGGATGCGCACTGTGGCGGAGAGAGTGGATTTTTCCCGCTCACGAAACCTAATTATCTCAGCCGTTATTCTGATTTTTGGCTTAAGTCAGGTCTCGATTTTCGGGTTGTCGAGTATGGCTTTGGCGGCGATCCTAGGGATTATTCTGAACAAGTTTTTGCCTGAAGGGGTCTAAGGCTCTAGCCTTAGACACTCGCCTTATGTAGAGGAGGATGTTGCGGTGAAGATTGGTGTAGTCGTGGGTAGCGACTCTGACCTGCCAGTTATAGATCGCGCTTTTGCGGTATGGGATGAGTATGAGGTACCTTACGAAGTCGATATCATCTCGGCCCATCGCAGTCCTGAGCTTGCCACCGAGTATGCAACTACCGCGCACAAACGAGGTATTGGCGTAATTGTGGCAGCTGCTGGGCTCGCAGCTCATCTTCCCGGGGTTATTGCTGCCCAGACAGTCTTACCGGTAATCGGCCTGCCAATAGCCGGTGGCCCACTCAATGGTCAAGATGCACTTTATTCGGTTGTGCAAATGCCACCGGGGATTCCGGTAGCAACTGTGGGCATCGATAATGCAACTAACGCTGCCTATCTGGCTTTACACATTATCGCTCTGGTGGACGAGCGGGTGCGTCGACGCTTGGAGGAATACCGTTTAGACTTACCCGAGAAGATCAGAGCCAAAAACAAACAGTTGCGGGAGAGGGGTTTAGGCGGTTTTATCGAATAATCAATGAGTCAGGTGGTTGACGTTCCTGGCAAAGTTTGTTAATATGTAAGCGTCAACTGGATAATGATGAAGTGCACCTAGGGTTCCGCCGGGCTTTCCGGGACTGGTCCAAGTGGTGCAGGCGCCAATCAAGGCGCTACACCCTAGAGGGATAAAAGCCCGGGCGGGTAGGTTCAAGTTTACTTAAGCCTACTCGCCCTTTTGTTATCTATAGTGAAAAAACGCACTAAGCTGAGGAGGATTATCTTGAAACGAGAAATTTTTGCAAACCTTAGTCCTTTGGATCATCGGTATTCAGTTGATGAGGACAAGTTATGGAGTGAACTTTCAAATTACTTGTCAGAAGAAGCAGGTATTAGATATTTGCTCAAAGTTGAAGCCGCCCTAGCTAAAGCATTAGCAGCTTTGCAGGTTGCTCCGGCCACGTCCGCTCGGGAGATCGAGGAGGCCTGCCTACAAGTCACACCTGACGAGGTTTTGGCCGAAGAAGCGAAAACTCGCCACAATATTCGGGCTTTGGTCAACTGCATTCAGGCCAAAGTCACGCCGGAGGCCAGGCCCTGGGTGCACTTCACAGCTACCTCAGCTGATATTATGGATACCGCCAATGCGGCCAGGTTTAAAGAGTTTACAAACAAGGTCTTCCTGCCTGAACTGAAAAACCTGCTTGCAACAATGATCCAGTTAGCATTGGAGAACAAAGATACCCTCCAGGTCGGTCGGACACACGGACAATATGCCGTTCCAATTACCTTTGGCTATGTGATTTCCGGTTATGTTGAGCGGCTTGGAACAGCCTACCAGCGGATTGACCAGGCTGCGCAAGATTTGCGCGGGAAGATGGCTGGTGCGGTTGGGGCATACAATGCCTCTTCGTTGGTTGTTTCAGATCCCCTGGAATTAGAGGCCCTAGTTATGCAGGAGCTAGGTTTAAAAGCATCGCCATTTGCGACCCAAATCGTCGAACCCGAATATATTTTGCACCTCATGCATGAATACGTGACTTGTCTGGGCATCCTAGCCAATTTCGCCGATGATATGCGCCACCTACAGCGCTCAGAGATCAAAGAGGTTGGCGAATTCTTCGCCCCGAACCAGGTCGGCTCATCGACCATGCCCCATAAGCGTAATCCGTGGAATTACGAACATGTAAAGTCCTTATGGAAAACCTTTATGCCCCGGATCATTACCGTGTATATGGATCAAATCTCGGAGCATCAGCGTGATTTGTCTAATAGCGCCAGTAGTAGATTCCTGGCGGAATTAGCTGCTGGAACAACTTTGGCTTTACGCAGAATAAACAAGGTTACGGCTAAATTATCTGTCCACCATGAAAGCATGCAAGCGAATTTCGCCGAGGCTGCGAAGATGATTGTTGCCGAGCCCTTGTATATCCTCCTGGCCTCGGCTGGTCATCCGGATGCTCATGAGGCTGTTCGCTTGATAACCTTAGAGGCCGAAAACACCCGACAGCCGGTTGCGGAATTAGCTAAAAAGCATAGTGAGCTTGCACCATATATACAGAAGCTTTCGCCATCCCAGTTGGCTGTGTTAGAAGATCCTGGATTATATATCGGTCAAGCAAGCCGTAAAACTGAACTGATTTGCCGGAAATGGACTATGGAGTTATTTGAGGGGAGCAGATAAGATGGAAAAGAGAGAACAACTCTATGAGGGTAAGGCGAAAATCATTTACACGACTGATGATCCGGATTACGTGATAGTTCATTACAAGGACGATGCCACCGCATTCAACGGCTTAAAAAAGGACAGTATTTTAGGCAAAGGAGAGTTGAATGCTAAAATTTCTACGGCCTTTTTTAACCTCTTAGCTGAGCATGATTTTCCCACCCACTTTGTCGAGCAGCTAAGCGAGCGGGAACTTTTAGTCAAGAAACTGGAGATTATTCCGGTGGAGGTGGTGATCAGAAATATTGCAGCTGGCAGTCTGGTCAAACGTTTAGGGTTCACGGAAGGGCAAATGCTCCCATGCGCTATTCGCGAATTTTACTACAAAGACGACTCTTTAGGAGATCCGTTAGTAAATGAATATCATTTAGAAGCTCTCGGTGCCTCCACTTTTGAACAGCTTTCCGAATTAAGTAGACAAGCCTTCGAAGTTAATCGGATCCTGCGGGCTTTCTTGGCTAAGCACAACTTAGATTTGGTTGATTTTAAGTTGGAGTTTGGCCTCTTTCACGGGCAAATATTATTAGGCGATGAGATTTCACCGGATACTTGCCGGTTCTGGGATGCCACAAGTGGTGAAAAGTTAGATAAGGATCGTTTCCGACAAGATTTAGGCGGTGTAACAGAGGCATACGCAGAAGTATACCGCCGGATAATTCAAGGTTAGGGGGAGTTTGCAGTGTATAAGGCAGAAATTAAAGTGACCCTTAAGCCAGGTGTCTTGGATCCGCAAGCAAAGGCAGTAGCCGGTGGTTTGTCCTCTCTGGGTTATAACGAGGTAGAGTCGGTTCGCGTCGGAAAATATATCGAAGTGATCCTGGAGGCTGATTCTGCTGAGGCTGCGGCGAGCCGCGTTGAAGAGATAAGTCGGCGGCTGTTAACTAATCCGGTTATCGAAGATTTTAGCTTCTCGCTGACGCCGATGGAAGGTGAGGCTTAGCATGAAAGTAGCGATTCTTGTCTTTCCGGGTTCGAGTTGCGAGCGGGATTGTTACCACGTTTTAACGAAAGTTTTTGGCTTGGAGTCTGAGCTCGTTTGGCATACCGAGACCGATTTAGCCCGGTTTGATGCCATTATTCTGCCCGGTGGCAGTAGTTATGGTAATTATTTGCGCCCCGGAGCGCTCGCCAAGTTTTCTCCGGTTATGGACCGTGTAATTGAGGCGGCAGAAAGCGGAACCCCGATTTTAGGAATTGGCAACGGGTTTCAAATTCTGTTGGAAGCTGGGCTCTTACCAGGAGCAATGTTGGCGAACGAATCACTGCGTTTTCAGTGTCACCCGCAAGATATTCGGGTCGAAGTCGATCGGACACCATTTACACATGGGATCGCACCCGGCACGTTGTTAAATCTACCGATAGCACATGGTGAAGGAAATTACTTTATTGATCAAGCCGGCCAGGCCAGACTCGAAGCCAACAAGCAAATTGCGCTTCGGTATGTCGGGTCCAACCCGAATGGCTCAGTAAGCGACATCGCCGGAATTTGCAATGAGGCTGGCAATGTGGTCGGCATGATGCCCCATCCCGAACGCGCCGCAGAAGCTGTTCTAGGCTCGGTAGACGGGCAAAAGATCTTCAAAGCTCTCATTAATTATTGGGAGGCGAAAAAATGAAAGAACCAACCCCTCTCCAGATCCGCGATGAGAAAATCTGGCGGTCGATGGGTCTTACAGAAGATGAATACGACCAGATCTGTACTACGCTAGGCCGTTTGCCTAACTATACTGAGGTGGGCATGTACGCGGTTCTCTGGTCTGAACATTGTGCTTATAAGCATACGCGCCCATTTTTCAAGCTGTTTCCGACTACGGGGGAGCGAATTTTACAGGGTCCCGGCGAGAACGCTGGCGTAGTTGATATCGGTGATGGGTGGGCGGTGGTTTTCAAGGTTGAGAGCCACAATCATCCCTCGGCGATCGAGCCCTACCAGGGAGCCGCGACAGGTGTTGGCGGCATCCTCAGGGATATTTTTACGATGGGAGCTCGTCCGATTGCAGCGCTCAACTCCTTACGTCTTGGGGACTTAGATGATGAGAAAGTAAAGTATCTTTTTAAAGGGATTGTCGCCGGTATTGCTGGCTACGGAAACGCTGTCGGGGTTCCGACCGTAGGTGGAGAGGTCTATTTTGACCCCGGTTACGCTGGTAATCCGTTAGTTAACGCAATGGCTGTTGGCTTGGTCAGACATGAGATGATTACGACCGCGTCCGCATCCGGTGTCGGCAATCCGGTGATGGTTGTCGGCTCAGAGACTGGACGAGATGGGATCCACGGGGCCTCTTTTGCTTCTGGCGAGCTGAGTTCTGATTCAGAAGAAAAGAGTCCGACGGTCCAGGCGGGTGACCCCTTTGTCGAAAAACTGCTGATCGAAGCCTGCCTTGAAGCTATCGAGTCCGGGGCAGTTATCGGAATACAAGATATGGGTGCTGCCGGGCTGACCAGTTCTGCTTGTGAGATGGCGAGTAGAGCCGGCAGTGGTATTGAAATAGATCTGGCATTGGTTCCGTGCCGAGAACCGGGAATGAGTCCATATGAAATAATGTTATCCGAATCCCAGGAACGAATGCTTGTTGTTCCAAAAAAAGACGCGGTTGACGAGGTTAAGGCGATTTTTGCCAAATATGGTTTGCCAGCGGTGGTAGTGGGCAAAGTGACCGATGACGGTATGGTTAGGGTTTATGATGGTTCCGATTTAGCGGCAGAGGTTCCGGCAAAGTCGCTGTCCACCGATGGTGCTCCGACTTATGTGCGTGAAGCTAAGCGCCCAGCTTATCTTGACCAAACTCAGTCTTTCGATATCTCAACAATTGCCGAACAGACAGACTACACCCAGGATTTGTTAGATTTGCTAGATTCTCCGACCATTGCCAGCAAGCAATGGGTGTACGAACAGTTCGATCATCTGGTTCAGCTTAATACGGTAGTAGCGCCTGGAGCAGCCGACGCAGCTGTACTGCGGATCAAAGGGACGAAGAAAGGGATAGCCGTAACCGTTGATGGTAATGGTCGTCTGGTTTACCTGGATCCCTATCAGGGTTCAATGGGGGTTGTAGCTGAAGCAGCACGTAATCTGGTTTGTACAGGTGCCGAGCCAATCGGTTTGACGGACGGATTGAATTTTGGCAATCCGGAAAAACCGGAGGTTTATTGGCAGTTGCAGCAGGCTATTCAAGGTTTGGCCGAGGCGGCGCGAGAACTAGAAATCCCGGTAACCGGTGGCAATGCCAGCTTGTATAATGAGTCTTCGGGTCAAGCTATTTATCCAACACCAATCATCGGCATGGTTGGTTTAATCGAGGATATCGACTTGCGTATGACTAGCTCCTTTAAGGATGTTAATGATGTGATTGGTTTGCTCGGGTGGCCAGGGAGCGAACTCGGTGGCAGTGAATGGTTGAAATTAAAGGTGGGTGAACCGCAAGGGCAAGCTCCGGTAATCGACTTAGGGCGGGAGAAAGCGCTCCAAAAAGCTTGCCTAGCAGTGATCCGCTCAGGCTTAATTAAAAGCGCCCATGATATCTCAGAAGGTGGACTGGCTGTTTGTATTGCAGAATCCTGTATTCAGGGTAATTTGGGTGCTGAAGTGAACCTTCCGTGGCCTGGCCGACTGGATGGCCTGCTTTTCGGCGAATCAGCCGCGCGGATTGTCATTTCGGCGGCCCCCGAAAACTGGGACAAATTGCATGAGCTCGCAGCCCAATACGGTGTGCCATTAACTAGACTTGGCAGAGTAAAGGCTGAAGAAGTAGTCTTTGCCACTGCTCAGGGCTGGTCGGTGATCTCTAGCAGTGTGGGTAGTTTGAAAACGGCCTGGGAACAGTCTTTGCCGAAACGTTTAAGTTGAGAGGAGTCTTTTTTCAATGTGCGGAGTTTTCGGGGCCCATTTGTCTAACCAGAATGATGCGGCTAGATTTACTTATCTCGGCTTATATGCCTTGCAGCACCGTGGGCAGGACAGCTGCGGCATTGTCACCTCCGATGGTGAATCGATATCGGCTTACAAAGCCACGGGCTTAGTTTCTGAGGTCTTTGATGATGAGCGGCTTGGTCGTCTTCCAGGCCGCATCGGGATTGGCCATGTCCGCTATCCAACGGCCGGGGAGTCGAGTGTAATCAATGCCCTCCCTTTACTGGTTAGGAGCCGATATGGAAAGGTGGCTTTGGCTCACGATGGCAACCTGGTCAATTCACTAGAACTTAGCGAGAAATTACAGGCTCAGGGTGTGGTTTTTCAGACCACGACTGACAGCGAGATAATTCTCAATTTAGTTGCTAAAGCCGATACAACCGATCTGGAAAGGGCGGTGATCGTTGCGGCACGCCAGTTGCAGGGGGCCTTTGCTTTGTTAATTATGACCGAGCAGTGCTTGATTGGCATTCGAGACCCACTTGGCATCAGGCCACTCTGTTTAGGCAAGTCAGATGATGGATATGTCTTGGCCTCCGAATCTTGTGCTTTAAGTACGGTTGGTGCTGAGTTTGTCCGTGATGTCTTGCCGGGAGAGATGATCGTCATCGGACCAAAAGGGTTTAATTCTTATTATTACGGTTTGCACGGTGAGGAGAACCTGTGTATCTTCGAGTACATTTATTTTGCTCGCCCCGATTCGATCATGAGCAATCGCAGCGTTTATCAGACTCGCTTAGAGATTGGAGCCCAATTAGCTCGAGAGAACAAAATTGATGCTGAAGTGGTCGTCCCGGCTCCAGACTCCGGAGTAGCTGCTGCTTTAGGTTTTGCCAAAGAAAGCGGGATACCGTTCGAATTAGGTTTGATCAAGAACCGCTATGTTGGCCGAACCTTCATCCAACCGACTCAAGCCATGCGTGAGTTAGGTGTTAAGATCAAACTGAACCCGGTTAATTCGGTTCTTAGAGGAAAAAAAGTCATCCTGATTGATGACTCCGTGGTCAGAGGAACTACGAGCGCCAAAACTGTTCAGCTACTCCGGGAGGTTGGTGTTGCCGAAGTGCACTTGGTTGTTGCCTCACCCCCGTACATTAGCCCCTGTTATTACGGGATTAACACCTCAAGTAAGTCGGAGTTAATTGCTGCTAATCATTCGGTAGCAGAGATCAAAGCAAAGATTGGCGCTGATAGTGTCAATTATTTATCTCTTGACGGACTCTACCGAGCCGTGGGCAGTGGTGCAAATCAAATGTGCCGGGCTTGTTTTACCGGCGAGTATCCTGTTCCTATCCCCGCGGATAAGCCAAATGATGAGTATAAGGTTAGGTGTGTATAATGGGAGATCAGCTAACATATCGTAATGCGGGAGTTGACGTTGAAGCCGGATACGATGTCGTGCGTCGTATTAAAAACCTGCTTGGCCCGGCACAACCGCCAGGAGTTCTGGGTGGAATCGGTTCTTTCGGCGGATTATTTGCTCTGCCAGGAGGTTATGAGGAACCCGTACTTGTCGCCGGCACCGACGGGGTGGGAACCAAATTGGTGATCGCCCAAAAGGCGGACCTTTTAGAAACCGTTGGAATTGATTTAGTGGCGATGTGCGTTAACGATATTGCAGCAATGGGTGCGAAGCCACTGTTTTTTCTGGACTATTTGGCCGTGGGTAAGCTTGTTCCGGAGATGGCCGAACGGCTAATCAAGGGCGTGGTTGCCGGCTGTCAAGAAGCAGAATGTGCACTGCTTGGCGGGGAGACCGCGGAGATGCCTGGGGTTTATGATCCGGGAGAGTTCGATTTAGCCGGCTTTGCAGTGGGGATTGTGGAAAAAAAACGGATTATCTCCGGCAATACAATTGCTCCAGGTGATGTTCTGATTGGCATAGCTAGTAGTGGCATCCATAGTAATGGTTTTTCGTTGGTACGAAAAATCTGTTTTGACCAAAATAACTGGGAGCTCGATACTAGATTGGCTGGGTTTGACGGTACCTTAGCCGAAGTACTTCTAACTCCGACGCGAATCTACGTCCGCACTATTCAGGAGCTACTTACCAAGACCCCAATTAAAGGAATCGCTCATATTACTGGAGGAGGATTGCCGGAGAATGTTGGCCGAATTATGCCGCCGGATTGCCTTGCCCAGGTCGATACATCTAGTTGGCCGACTCCACCGATCTTTTCACTCTTACAGGAAGCTGGTTCGGTGGCAAAAAACGAGATGTTTCATGCGTTTAACATGGGCTTAGGCCTAGTATTAGTGGTTGCGGCCGCTGATGCGGAGAGTACCCTCTCGGAACTGACTAAACTGGGAGAAGAAGCCTACCGGGTTGGGGTAGTCACCTCCGGAGAAGGAGGGGTCATGCTTGACTAAAAAACGGATTCTTATTTTGGCTTCTGGACGTGGTAGCAATATGGAGTCGATTCTGAAGGCTATCGACCAAGGCCAAATTGCCGGTGAGGCGGTCGGAGTTATCAGTAGCAACCCTGATGCGCCGGCGATCGAAAAATGTTGTCAGCACAACATACCATACAGCGTTGTAGACCGGAAAAGTTTTTCGACCAAGGCTGATTTTCAGAAGGCACTATTAGTAACAGTTCAGGGTTTTCGACCTGATTTAATCTGCTTGGCAGGTTTCATGCATATTTTGGGTTCAGAGTTTATCGGTAAGTATCGCAATAGGATCATCAATATTCATCCTTCGTTGTTGCCAAGTTTTCCCGGCTTGAATGCTCAAGAACAAGCTTTGCAATATGGCGTCAGGTTTTCCGGTTGTACGGTACACTTTGTAGATGAAGGTATGGACACGGGCCCGATTATCTTACAAGCGGTTGTGCCGGTGCACTCGGATGACGATGCCCAATCCTTGGCAGCAAGAATTTTAGTCGAGGAGCACCGAATTTATCCAGAGGCAGTTCGTTTGTTTTGTTTGGATCAACTGAAGATTATTGGGCGACGGGTGATTATCGACCAGGGAGGAAAGGTTAATGGCTAAGAAACGAGCAATTTTAAGTGTGTATGATAAAACAGGTATTACGGAATTTGCCGAAAGGCTGGTATCTTTAGGTTTCGAATTGGTTTCGACCGGTGGAACTTATAAAAAACTTACCGAGGCTGGTTTAAAGGTTACCTATATATCAGAAGTCACCGGTTTTCCAGAGATCCTCGATGGCAGGGTTAAAACACTTCATCCCAAAGTGCATGGCGGCATTTTAGCCAATCGCGAAATTCCAGCGCATTTGACCGAGCTTGAACGAGAGGGGATTGTGCCGATTGATTTGGTTGCTGTGAATCTGTATCCGTTTCAAGCTACTGTTGCCAAACCTGATGTGACAATGTCTGAAGCACTAGAGAACATTGATATTGGCGGACCAACCATGATTCGAGCTGCAGCCAAGAATTTTCCGAGCGTAATAGTTGTCGTGAATCCGGCTAATTATGAGATGGTTTGCGAGCAACTGGCAAATGGTGGCCTAGATTATGAGGCGCGTTTAGCTTTAGCCCAGGAGGCTTTTCTGCATACCGCAGGATATGATGCGGCTATCCAAGGCTTTTTAGCTAATAAACTTGGCAATCAGGAGTTCCCGGATGAATTAATAGTTTCTTACCGCAAGGCGATGGATCTTCGCTATGGTGAAAACCCGCATCAGAAAGCAGCATTTTATCAGGAAACCGGTGCTAAACAAATAGGTCTGGCTGCTGCCAATCAGCTTAACGGTAAAGAACTTTCGTTCAATAATATCAACGATGCCAATGCTGCCTTGCAAGCCCTGGTCGAGTTTACTGAGCCAGCTGCCGTTTGTGTTAAACATACTACCCCCTGCGGGGTAGCAGTTGGAAAAGATCTCTATGAGGCTTATTGCCGGGCTTATGAGGCTGATCCGGTTTCGATCTTTGGTGGTATTGTGGCACTTAACCGAGAAGTGGACAAGCAGACGGCTGAAAAAATGCATGAAATATTTTTAGAGGTGATTATCGCCCCCAAGTTTAGCCCAGAGGCTTTAGCTGTGCTAACTAGTAAGAAAAATCTCCGTTTATTGGAGATAGATTTAAGCAGCTATCGGGATCAATACGATTTCAAAAAAGTCGTTGGCGGATTACTAGTTCAAGAGGCCGATCAGATGTTACTATCTCCAGAACAAGAATATCGAGTTGTCACCGAACGGGCACCGAGCCTAGCTGAATTGGCCGACCTCTTGTTTGGCTGGAAAGTTGTCAAGCATGTCAAAAGCAATGCCATCGTGGTGGCGAAGAATGGTCGGACTTTGGGTATCGGCGGCGGACAGGTTAATCGGATCGATCCAACCAAATATGCCCTAAAGATGGCCGCTGAACAGGTCAAAGGTGCGGTCTTAGCCTCGGATGCTTTTTTCCCGATGCCGGATGTAGTGCAGGCCTGTGCCCAAGCAGGGATTACCGCAATTATTCAGCCCGGTGGTTCGATTCGTGATGCTGACTCAATAGCTGAAGCCAATAAGGCAGGTATCGCCATGATCTTTACCGGTATGCGCCATTTCAAACATTAAAGGAGGGCTTGTAATGCGCGTCATGGTTATCGGCAGCGGCGGCCGGGAACATGCTTTATGCTGGAAGCTTAAGCAATCGCCGTCGGTTTCAGAGCTTTACTGTCTGCCGGGAAATGCCGGAACCGTGGAAATTGCCCAAACCGGTCCGGCTAGATCGATTCCGGAACTAGCCGACTTTGCGGCCAATAAGGGGGTCGATCTGACGGTTGTTGGACCGGAAGCGCCACTTGCGGATGGGATTGTAGATTATTTTCGCTCTCGCGGTCTAGTTATTTTTGGACCCACTAAATCAGCGGCTAGGATTGAGAGTAGTAAGAGTTTTGCTAAACAAATAATGGAGGCCCAAAATGTGCCTACAGCTGAAAGCAAGATTTTTTGCGATGCCCAGGCAGCCAAAGATTATATATTAAGTTTACCGACACCACCGGTCATCAAAGCCGATGGTCTTGCTACCGGCAAAGGTGTGGTGGTTCCGGCCAGCCGTGAGGAAGCGGTTCAAGCTATAGACGAATTAATGGTGGAGAAGATCTATGGCTCGGCGGGCGATGTTATCGTAGTTGAAGAAAGGTTAGTGGGTCCGGAGGCTTCGGTTTTTGCCCTAACAGATGGCGAGAATATCAGATTGTTTCCAGCCGCCCAGGACCATAAACGGGCCTATGATGGCGATGAAGGACCGAATACTGGCGGCATGGGAGCGTTTGCGCCTACATCTTTGGTTAGCGCGGCAATGATGGCTGAGATTGAAGAGACCATTATTCGACCAACCTTGCGGGGCTTGGCCAAAGTTGGCGCTCCGTATTCCGGGCTGCTATATGCGGGTTTAATGTTAACAGAAGATGGCCCGAAAGTGATTGAGTTTAACTGTCGCTTCGGTGACCCAGAGACTCAAGTGGTGTTGCCGTTGGTTAAGAGTGATCTAGCGCAGTTACTATGGGGAGCGGCAGTAGGCAAGCTTACTAGTCCTCTAGAAATAAACGCTTTAGCCGCGGTTTCAGTGGTTATGGCTTCTGGTGGTTATCCCGGACCATACCAAAAAGGCATACCGATTTATGGGCTTGATGAAGCTCGACGTTGCGGGGTAGAAATTTTTCATGCCGGGACTAGTTTACAAAATGGTCAAGTGGTGACCGCCGGCGGCCGAATTCTTAATGTAATGTCAGTGGCGGATAGTTTTAGTCGTGCTTGCGAGAGTGTATATCAAGCACTCGAAAAAATTAAAATTGAGGATGCATTCTATCGCAGGGATATCGGTGGAACACAGATATCTTGATCAGAAATGTATTGACAAACACCATTCGGGCATAGTAGTATAAGTAAGCCGTCGCATTTTGACGGCTTTTCTGTTGCTCGTAGAGGATTAAACTTTAAAGATTAGTAAAAAGCACCAGTTGACGTAGACGAGCCTACATGATAAAATAAATTTTGCT
>CAZAAT010000038.1:0-22611 GCA_964483175.1 uncultured Bacilli bacterium | reverse complement strand
GGGTTTGACTTGTCCTAAATAACCCATCGGAATCTCGCAAATGCCAAACCTGCAGAAAAACCCCCTCCATTTTCGAAATTTCCAATATATTCATTTCGGCCAAACAGTAAATTCACCTTCTTTCCTTCCACTTAATAAATATCCCCACAATACCTCCGCCATTCACAATCAAAACATTTGTTCCGGTGCCTGGTCGGAGGCGGCATCGACTTCGTCGAGATGATCGACCTGACACGCTCGCAGATAACCGATACTCGATTCTTTAGTTCAGAAGTTAATGCAATCGAATATACCTTTCCGTTCGCAATCGTATAAAGAAACCCTCGATTGATCTCACAGCCTCTTTCTTCTTCAAGAATCTTTGCGTATGCCGCTATTTGTAGTTTATGATGGATTTGCGGTGGTTTGCTGGTATTTTTAAACTCGACCGGATACAATTCCGTGCCGTTTTCAAGCAGCATATCGAGCAGCCCGCTTAACATCAATGAGTCCGAATAACAGCGTACTTTAAATCGTTTTTGTGCCTGTTCCAAATGATATTTTTTTAGAGTACGTCTTTTTTCCAAGTTCTCAATAATCAAATGTTTGCTCTTCCCAATCAGCATATTATGCGTTGGTTGCTGTCCTACCGGCATTACATAAGTAAAATAAATTATCCTAGGGCAGTACATATATTGTTTGACATCCGTAACCGTTAATGGAATGCTCACCCTTCTTCGCCTCCTACCACATAGACGAGAGATTCCCACCGCGGCCGATACTCTTTGTTTCCAATCCCCTTTGCAGTAATCCGAAGATGTTCTTCCCGATCAGCTTTACAGCAAGTAATTATCTGTGCCTCACCCTGATCGCCTTTGAGAACTGCCTGGATCCGGCGGGCCAATTCAATCCGACGAGCAGCGCTCATATAACCCTCAAAAGCACTTAGTTGGATCCTTACCAGCCCGTAATCTAGACAGATATCAGCAACCTTATTTCTAATCTTATTATCCGAAATATCATAAATAACAAACGTGAGCACCTTACCACCCTCCTACAAACGGGCGATACCTTGTTTCCCCTCTGAAAAAAGCCGCTAGCAATCGAGCCTGTCTTTGTATAATAGCCTTTAATGTTAAATTACAGTTTTGGTAACGATGAACCGCGTTTAACCGTTCTTCTACCTTTAAGGCGATTTCCTTGCGCAATGGGGGCGAAAGCATTCCATCCTTTAAGTTGCCCTCTCTTGGTCCACTTTTTCCTAACAATGCTATAATCGCATGATCCACAACCGGCTGGCGAAATTCCTCAATGAAATCGAGGACCAATGAAGGTTTACCCGGCCTGTCCACATGTAGGAACCCGGCGAATGGTTCCAACCCCGCTAACATCAGTGCACCCCATATTTGAGAATAAAGAATGCCATAACCGTAATTTAACATGCAATTGAAAAGATCGCTGGCACCTCTATGCTCACGACCAGCAAATTCGGGGACTTTCTTGCCGATGAGTAGTTTAACCCCGCGCCAATATTCCCGCCCTGCGCGACCTTCAATAGACAGGAGCTGCCCACGGACTAGATCAATGGGCAGATTTGGCACTCGTCCAACCTCTTTAATGTTGTTACTAATATTATGGCACCGGGTCTGGAGCTCATTATAGACTGGGCTGTTTGTCAATTTTCGATATTTGGCGAAATACTTTATTAAATGCAGCTGGTTCGTCAATTTTGCGCGGACGAATTGTTTTGAAAAAACTGTACCCGTAACCTCATGAAATGCCTCGATCTGCTTTCTACGGGTGATGACTGTCCCGTTGAGATTTGGCGACGAGATCAAAGCCAGCGGTCTACCGGAATAATCCAGAAAATTGATTTGGATCCCATTGTTGACACAGGCCTCAACAAGATCTGTTGAAATTACCGCTCCGCGTGTAGCCAAAGTAATCCGGTCAATTTCCAATAGCGGAACCTCAGTTAACACCTCACCCTGACGCTTGATCTGAACCCTTTCGCTATGCTTGCCAATGGACATCCCATAACCGTCAATCATTAAATGCATAATATTCCTCCGAATACCATTATTGGTTTATTATCCCAAGTATTCGGGGGAATATTCTATTCTTGCACTTGGTTACACTAAATAAGTTATGAACCCAATTGCAATCCCAACTCTGCAGAATAGGGAATTTTCACGATAGGTGGATTGTTGTTACTGTACTCGACTGTCCCTTGCCGGTGGAGTATGGTCAGCTGTTTATGGGAGAACGGTACCAGTAATTGTGAAGCTAAAATAGGATTCTTTTCATAAAGATCCCGATACTCATTGACCAAGTCAGCCGGCAAAACTTCAACTCCGTCAAACAACTTGTCAAATTCTCTTTCTAATGTAACATCTGAATCAAATGGCCGAATTTTTTTGATGAAAGCCAACTTAAACTCCTGAGCTACAGAATCATATTCTTGTTTCCAGCCATCTAATACTGATCCAGAGTAAATCTTGTCCAGCCACAGTTGAATCAAATCCTCGCGGATCTCCTGACCATCTATTCCCTCTAGTACCTGCAAAGTCGCGGCAACAAGCTCAGTTGGATATATTCCATGACCATCAGCAGGCTCACGAAAAACATTGACTTCGGCCAGTCTCTTTCTCCTACCACGATTGATACGTCCGAATCTCTGGATCAGCGCATCAAGCGGAGCTAAATCAGAATACAACACGTCTAAATCGATATTCAAACTAACCTCAACCACTTGGGTTGCGACCACAACCATGGGTTGCTTTTGCGCTTGAGACACTGCAGTTTTAGACAGAATTAGCTTTTCTTTAGCTAGGCGGTGACGTCCCGTAAAACGCCCATGGATTAACACTATAGCATCGGAAGAAATAGCTTCTTTAAGCTGGTTATAAACTTGCTGAGCTCTCTTAATGGTATTGCATGTTACCAAAACAGATTTTTGTTGCTCATAATCCTGAACAATTTGATTTATACCATCAGTCAACAAGTCTCCACCAATTAGGTTCAGCCTATGCCGAATAAATTTTTCATAAAGCGAGGTTGATGCCTTTATAACTTTGGATTCACCTAACGCTTGGCTGATGTACTCCAAAATAATCGAAGGCATTGTAGCAGTCATCACTAAGAATCTCGCCCCAAAATGAGTCCTTAAATAATCAATTGTTTCCACGATTAGGGCCAATCTAGCGGGCTCATAAGCGTGAATCTCATCAAAAATAAAAGCTGAATTTGCAAAGTCTACAAGCATGGACTCATAACCTTTAACCTGATAAACGGCTTTTAACATTTGATATGGGCTGAAAACCTGCACTGGATAATATCGTAAGACAGCCAAGTTGTGAAGTAAGCGGGCTCGAGATTGGGCTTCTTTTAAATCATACCCATCATCCATCACCCGCTGGAAAAGTGCCAAAATGCTCCGACTATGCAAAATTCCAACTTTACCGGGAAAAGCCGCATTCAACCGGTCAAACATCGCATTCATACTAGCTTGATATGGCAATGTATAATACAGTTTCGCAATGCCATGCTTGCTATGCTGACCAGCCGCCCATAAGAGTGCTGCTTCGGTTTTGCCTGATCCCGTTGGGGCAATTAAAACTGTTGAGCCGGTAGACTTCATAACCTCCCGCTGATGCAAGTACAATGCTTCTTTGTTAAGCTTGAGCTGAGATAAGGCTTGTTCGCTGGTTAACAGAAAATCAGGAATTGGACCTGTGCCAGCAGAACCAAAGTGATCAGCTATCTGCAATAAACCGCGAGCAACAATACCAGGTTGGACCAGATGTTTATTACCGCCATCCAGCAAGCTATCAACTAAACGGTAATACGCCCGGAGCTGTTCACGGAGAAAAGTGGCACCTGTTCGTTCAAGGATCTGCACAGTCTCTTCAGATGACGGCAAATTACACGGCATTTTAACGCCATATTCAAATAATTTTAGCTGTTCAATCCATCTCGGTACATATTGACTGAGCCAGACATATAAATGGCCAAGCTTTGTCTCTTTTACGGTGTCGACCAACTTTTCGTAAAACTCATGATCACTTTGCCGGACCGGATAGCGTAGCTTTAATTCACCCATATCCTTGTGATGGGACAGGATAGTTGCTGTAATTAATAACAATTGATCAGCAGGGAAAAAATCTTTAAGCCAGACTAAGAATAGAACCGACAGCACTTCATGACGGTTTTCGGGATAACCGCCCTCTCGAAGCACTTTTTGAAATTCCGGGGCGGCTTTGCCCCAATCATGGAAGAAAGCCGCCCAAAACATGGTGTTCCATAGATCAGGAAACCCAACTTGCTTTGGTAAGCCTGGGTGCAGCTGAAATACTTCTGTCAGCCGCATAATAACCTCATATGTATGCTGCGGCAACGATTGGCCAGCTTCAGGCCCAATGTTACTTTTAGCCCAAATATTGTCTAATTCTTTTGGCCACAATTCAAGCCGTGATACTTGTCTCTTCATCACTAGTCCACGCGTGAAAAACCAATCCTAACTGATCACCATCGACTGCCGGTGCTGACGGATCCACCCACAAAGAGAGTTTGTTGTCGCCCGGATAGATGAAGTCTCGGACATGAACCCGGCGATTGAGAACTATAAACTGTCTGAAATGTGGGAAACGTTGCCGGTCATTATCTAGATACTGTGGCATCAACACAGCGATCCCTTTGCTGATATATCTTCTAAATTCGTACGGCAAAAGAGTGTGCTCGACATAGAATTCATTTCGTTTATGCAAATCAATGACCCTAATATCCGTATAGGTAAAAAGATCTTGAGAACGTCCGAGTACCACCGGATACTTTGGACAGCGAAAGGCGTCCAGCCACTCCGGACGATTGAGATACAGAGTTAGCTTTGGGCGAAACAAGACTTCGCGCTGATAAGGATTGGTGGCCCCTTCCAAAACCTTAGGGTCACCTTTACCAGGAATTCTGCCAGTGGCTGACTTCAACACATGCGTGTGCTCAATTTCCAATACCCTTTTCTCAAAGATAAAATGCACAGCAAAATGTACTCCGGTCGGATCAAACCATTCTCCCAGAGCGCTGGCCACATGGCCATACAGTGTTGACGGTGGAGGCATCGTAAAAGTTGGTTGAACGCCAAGCATGAAAAAAGGATATCGGAATGAGGTCATCTGCCCCTCAGCTACGATTTTAAGAACTCGCATCAGCAACGCCCCTATTCTAACCAGTCAGGATTAGCTTTGAGGTCAGCTACTACTTGAGCTACGATTTCTCTCGGATGACGGATATAGACTCTGTCTGTCCAATCAATTAATTCAGCACTTTTTAGTGCCTGCTCCACTTGTGCTCGTTCTTCGTCCAAATAGCCCCTCACCCAGCCAATATAAATAGGGCTAATAATTTGATCCTGGTTAACTTGGAGCGCTTCGACAAACGCATCAATTTTGACTTTTGTCCGATGTTTCGCATCGTACCCGATCATGTGGCCAAAGATATTGTTGCCGCCCTTCGTTACCGCCATCAATTGAAGATCAGGTGAGACATCGGTATAATGCAATGTCTGTTTCGCACCCCCATTAAGATCGGCAAGCGCTTTAAGCAGAGCCTCTATGCGCTGAACTCGCTGCTCAAAAGGTAAGCGGAAGGCTTTCTCCTCTACGAGCTCAGCTAAGCCTGTTTCTTGGCACTCTTTAATTCGCGTTTCGTCCAAGTTGAGATATCCGGTTCTATTGACATAGCTAAAAGTCCCGGCGGCGTGCAAATCTAAAGACATAAGTCCTTGCAAGGTTGCACGATAAAACTGATGTTCATGAGGAACTGGATCGCCTTCATGGCGGGCCATAACTCCAAAATCGTTGACTAAGATAACCGGGGCTACCGAAACAAAAGTACTCAGCCTAAAGGGGGAGATACGGGTAATGGTTTCACCACTAACCGGAGTCTCGCTTTCCGGCCGCATACTATTAGCTGAAGCTTTTTTCGATGGAGCTCGCATATAGCCAAATAAATCATCGTCCCACCAACGAATCGGATTGGCATCAGTATAAGCAATTTTCTTTTCGCGATAAATCGGTGAGGATTGCCAGCCGTAATCACTGTTTTCGAGGGTTTGCCGTAACCAATACCGCACCGCTTGAGCAGATACATAAGGATAAGCCCCTTCTTTAGTTCTGATATGTTTAACGCCAACCGAATTATCAGTCATGGACCCCTCGATCAAGCCTAAATTATTCAGCGCCGAAGCCGGAGCATCAATCAACATTAGTCCAGTTAAAAATGCCATTTGTCTCAATTCCTCCTTTACCCTCATTAATTATCTACATTACTCTTCCAACTCACCACTATCGGCGATCTCATCAACATTACGTTGAATCCAACCTAACTCATGTAGTCGCTCAACCATCCTAATGAGAACCAAGTCTTTTGCTAAACGCCAATCTGAGTATGGTAGATCTACGCCGCACTCAAAAATATCCACATATGCATCAAAAGAAATAATTGGTCCCTTATTTGCCTTCAGCAGCTTAACACTGAGTTTTATCAAGACTGCCCGAAGGACAAAATAATCCTTGCAGCGCAAAAACTGATTAAAGAAACCAGTGTCGTTTTCGGTATAAACGTATTCTGCCAACCGGTCGCCAAACTCGCGAATCAGCGCTATGCGTTCTTTTGTCATTAGCATCACCTTCCTTAAAAAAAGCTCGGTAATACTCCAAGAAACAATATCTGCATCACTGGTAATCGAATAAAACCCCCGTGGATCATCCGCTCTTCTGGTTTTCGTTGGGGTCCGTAAAAAATATCTTCGAATAAACTGTCTGGAGTTTTCAGGCAAGAGCAAAAGATCTTCATACAAAACATTAAATGATGGTTGAAAGCTTTCATCAGGCTCTTTGTTGCTTATTTTCTTCACAGATAGTTGCCAGCCGCGTTGGACGATCTTATGCCACTTATCCGCATAGTCAGCCCGATGAACATCCGCTATAAAGTCGATTATTTCCAATGGTAAATGGAAGACTTGTAAATCAGCCCCTTGACCACTGTTGCTAAAATGATAAGCGGATATTGATACAGGATCGTCGGTGTCATGAAGGGTACTTTCTATATTGATTAATGTATCAATTAGCATAGTTCCCATCCGATAATGCCCTTCAGCCAATTTCTTATCCCCTTTTTGCCGAGCTGAATGTATGTTTCTCCGGTTCTGCTCCAGAAAACGCTTGGCAAATTTTAGGGTATACTCGGGATTGTCTGCATGAACTGCCAACAAGCGACCACTTACTTTAGCGCAGCCTAATGGGAGTGCGTGAATCGCTAATAAAGCCAAACCAGACAAAGGCAAGCCGGCATTACCGTATGGAGCAAAATTAATAACGTCCTCTCCCGTTGTTAGGGGGATATGCTGGCGAAAAGCTCTGCCCATTGGTAACTTGTCATTTAGATCAAAGGAAACTGCTACAGCAGGTGTTCCCGTAAAAATGCACTGCTGACCAGATATTTGTGGTCTCCCTGGCTTGTAAGCCCGTAGTATTTTCCGCGCATATTCCCTGCGTTTTTCCGGAGTTTTTTCAAAAGCGGGATTAGTAAATCCCGAGTTTGGAAAAGCTACATTTAAAAACGACTTCAGCGGATCCACAATATAGTTTTGTTCCATGTAATCTGCAATACGATCTAGATCTTCAATAGTCAATTCTACCGGGCTATTTTTCTCGGCAAAAGCAGTTATAGTGGCTATACCCACATCAACAAATGGATGGCCAGTATAGTTAAGCATTTGTTTCCCTCCTTTCATGCAATTTCGATCTTACCCAACCCAAAAGTTGCACCTTTGCCAACGTGGATTAACTCCGCCAAATGAACCCAAGGTAGCAGTTCGGCCAATACTTCCGGCTTAGACTCGTAAGTAGCTGAACCTACAATACCGCCAAGTTTCATCCGCGTTTGCTGCCGACTGGAATACCTTTCCCAATCTTCCCAGTTGGTCTTATCTTCCGCTAACTGGACAGATTCAGTAACCCGGTAGATCCTAGCAAAATCAATCTCCGGCATCAGATCATGAAAGAAAGCCAGCAATGCAAATGCTCTTCTAACAACGCTCCTGATCAAAATGCTGAATTCAGGTCGGTCAACCAAGCGGCCTTCGTGCGTTAAGCGCGTCATCGTCACGAAATTTATCGCGAGTAAACCATCTTCGCCAACCATTGAGCTTTTGGCAAGAATCTGATCTCCAGAAATCTGCATTTGCGGATGCAAGTTTATTCGGCGCGAATTGGGGTCATATACTAAGAAGTCTTGTTTTCCGTTTTTTCCAGGTTCGTAGGGGATAGCAGATACTTTTTTAAGCTGAAACCTGCCGCGGCCTTTTCCGATCCCTATCTCCCCTAACTCAGTAAAACCGACGATAAAATAAGGTAAGTATTCAATCGCCCGACCAATCAAGATAAGATTGAACTTTAGCTCGCTACCCGGAGGATACACGACATTGGATTCTAACGGTGGTTCCAAAACAAAGGGCCGTGGAATATCTGTAAACTTGCTGAGAATTTTACTGTTTTTTGGTGGTGTGGAGTCAAAAAGGATAGAAAAGGGACAATTATCGCTTAGTATGCACTGAAAACAGTCTTTGTTGGTCGCTACTGGTAAACTATTTCCGCAACAACATATTTTTCTCAAAATGTTGCCTAAAGCCCCTCGCAAAGTCGAGCCTTTATAAGGTGGCAAATTAATTGTTTCGATTGCATTTAAAGTAAATACATATTTGGCCAGCTTAAAAGCTGAAATAGAATCGACATTTAAGATAGATCATCACTCCATCTTGTAACAGTACACTGAGATTTAGCCCCCTTGTCTCGGGTCATATACGTACTAATAATCCATACTGTTTCAGCCCCAGATGGTCAGTTTACTAATAATCTATACTGGGGCAAACAACTTTATACATCCGTAAAGTTACCACCAAGCAAGGTTTTAAACCATATGTTAGTCAATAACTCAGAATGTCCTGGAAAAATTGTCCTACAGTGTAAAGCAGTACGATCTATGCAGTTACGGGACATTGGATTTAGCCTGCTAGACTGAGATTGGTTAATGATAATCAGGATCTAATGATCAAGATCTAGTAAACAGCAACAACAGTTCAACAATAGTTACATTTAGCATGCCCAGACTGCTTCAGTCCTAGATAAAGGTCGTTGCTGCAACGGGCTTGAACCCACAGCACCCGGTTTTGGAGACTGGTTTCAGTCCCCTTGATAGCGGGTCTACATCTGCAACATTTGCGAACCTTTCGGGATTACCCCCGATATTCTCGTTTCAGTCCCCTTGATAGCGGGTCTACATCTGCAACTAAACAATTGGCCGATGCGATTTTGAGCCTACAATCGTTTCAGTCCCCTTGATAGCGGGTCTACATCTGCAACACCAACTCCGGGGACAAGTCAATGGCGACCAATACGTTTCAGTCCCCTTGATAGCGGGTCTACATCTGCAACTGTGTTTGACCTCGCGCTCTAAGTATACAACCGCATGTTTCAGTCCCCTTGATAGCGGGTCTACATCTGCAACTGAAAGTCAAGGGTCAAATCATCAAAACATATCTAAGTTTCAGTCCCCTTGATAGCGGGTCTACATCTGCAACTGTTGGAGATGACAGATACGTTTCCCTCAAAGAAAGAGTTTCAGTCCCCTTGATAGCGGGTCTACATCTGCAACCAGGTTCACGTTAGAACAATGGGAGAAAATGATTGAGGTTTCAGTCCCCTTGATAGCGGGTCTACATCTGCAACCTACACCAGGAAGGAGAACCTCCTACCCGTCATCATGTTTCAGTCCCCTTGATAGCGGGTCTACATCTGCAACCGCCGTAAATACGACGCCATTGGCGACCTCTTTAGTGTGTTTCAGTCCCCTTGATAGCGGGTCTACATCTGCAACCACGAGCGTAGGAGTACCATGAGTGCGATAGTTCGGGAGTTTCAGTCCCCTTGATAGCGGGTCTACATCTGCAACCGCCGTAAATACGACGCCATTGGCGACCTCTTTAGTGTGTTTCAGTCCCCTTGATAGCGGGTCTACATCTGCAACCACGAGCGTAGGAGTACCATGAGTGCGATAGTTCGGGAGTTTCAGTCCCCTTGATAGCGGGTCTACATCTGCAACCAGTTGGTCTCACGGATCCAGCAACCAACATTATGGCGTTTCAGTCCCCTTGATAGCGGGTCTACATCTGCAACTATATTTCTTCAGGATTTGTACCAATATCAGAGGTGTTTCAGTCCCCTTGATAGCGGGTCTACATCTGCAACTCCCAGAGCGCGTAACATGCTTGTTGCAGTCCCAATGTTTCAGTCCCCTTGATAGCGGGTCTACATCTGCAACCTGGCCGCCTGCCGGGTCTCAATACTACGTCGTTGAGTTTCAGTCCGCTTGATAGCGGGTCTACATCTGCAACGATGATAAAAGTTGTCCTGATCCTGGTTTTGTTGATGTTTCAGTCCCCTTGATAGCGGGTCTACATCTGCAACGATATGAAAGTAAGGCTAAAGGCGCCCTTGGGTGCGTTTCAGTCCCCTTGATAGCGGGTCTACATCTGCAACATAAAGATAACCGCTTTTTAGATGACGAATACTGCGTTTCAGTCCCCTTGATAGCGGGTCTACATCTGCAACGGGTGATGCGGCTTCCTTCAGCCTTGTTGTACGTGTCGTTTCAGTCCCCTTGATAGCGGGTCTACATCTGCAACTGTGGATGCACCTGCGCGGCGAGGGCGATACGCTTAGTTTCAGTCCCCTTGATAGCGGGTCTACATCTGCAACAATGGCACTTATTTCTCAGAGATAGTAACCAATATGTTTCAGTCCCCTTGATAGCGGGTCTACATCTGCAACCGCAATCATTCAGTCTTTGCGATTGCCGACGGCAAACTGGTTACAGGACTAGGGCTTGTCCCAAATACTGGTACAAAATCTCGCAAATGCCAATCCTGCAGGAAAACCCCTTTCATTTTCGAAATTTCCATATTTTCCATTATCCATCAATCGGCTGATTTCCTTCTCAAATTAATTGTTCCCTACATAAATGCCCAATCTTACTGACACCTTTTCCCACCACCAGCTTACTTGCATTCCCTGACCAGGAGCCGCAACAACTCGCATATCCTCTCCTTTGCCTCCACCCTATGCCAATCCAACAGAGCGTGTTTATGGGTCCGGGAGTTGCGGATTTCTTTGGCATAGGCGAGGATTTGGTTCTTGATCTCGCTAGCCATCGAAGATTTTTGGAGAAAGATCCCAGGGTTATTCGCGATATGATACGCAAAATCACCGATGGTCTCGCGCGAAAAATCCACTTGCCGCAGTTCAGAGCCAGCCATCCACGGCTTGGTATAATCAATCTTCCGGTCACCTACGATCTCAGTACAACGATGGCACAAGAACGTCCAACCGCCTTAAAATAGGTAATGACAAATGGGCTCAGCGCCGAGCTCAAGGTGTCAACCGCTTCAAAGGAAGCAATGAAAACCTCGGCAGAAATGAGATATAGTTCCTCACATCCGGATACCGAAAGACCTCCTCCGCCCACGTCCCCAACAATCTGCGGGCCTCAACCTCTCCGACCTCGAGGTCGAACGGTTTGGGCTCCCGTTGGAAGTTGGCATGCACAATACTGCAAAACATCGCCATCAGATCGGCATGGATGCCCCGATTACCTTGCGCATTAACCATCAGCAGACCATAGCTGACAAAAAGCAGGATCCCGATCGGACAGCCGTTCCAGCAAAGCTTGCTGCACCGCAACCCGTGTATCGAGCTCCACTTCCGGAGCTCGCGGGATCTGCCACGCCAACAAGTTGACCGGTTGCCAACCGCCCGCTTAATACCCTGGTGGACAAGCGACCCAATACCTTCGACCACCTGACCACTGATGTTATATGCCCTCTTCAGATAGGGAGCGACCACATTGCCGAAACTCACCGCATCAAGCAATGCCAAAAACGGGGAAACCTGTTCTCTGTCGATCTTGGCCAAGTCGTACCGCATCACTCAACCCCCAAGGCAGCGAAATTATCTTAGTTATCCGCCGAATCACTGCATAAACCTGCCGCACCGCTCTGTTTTTGAATCTCTTTCAGCAATACGCATCTTTTTCTCTTCATTTGCCATTTTCATGAGCTCTTGCTAGCAAATGCTCCCTTCTCGGCTAGCTTTTACAAAAAAACCCGCTACACGAGCGGGTAAAAGAAGAGGAGCATCGACTAGATATTACTCTCACAGAACGCCTTAATCTGCTAACCGAACACTACTATCCCCGTTAGAGAAGGCCACCTTCAAATCCTGGGTGCCAAACTCTCTGGCCAATTCATAGAAATCCGTCAAATCCACCGAACTCAAGGCCCGCCTCAAAGCCCGCACAACCGCCTGATCATATTTGTCCGGCTGACCGAGCTCCTCAAAGGCCTCTCTAACCGAAAGCGCCGGCCGATATGGGCGAGTAGCGGTCATAGCTTCGTAAACATCGGCTACAGCGATAATTCTACTCGATAGCGGAAGCAAATCTTCGGAAAGCCCGAAAGGATAACCTGACCCATCTAATCGCTCATGATGATACCTTACCATGTCGATGATCTTCCGAGGATAGCAAATGGCCTCAACAAAGTTACCACCCAGAACGGGATGTATCTTCACCAATGCGAACTCATCGTTCGTCAATTTCCCGGGTTTTTTTAAGATCCCCTGCGAAATACTCATCTTTCCGATATCATGCAAGAGCCCACCAAGTTTGAGGTCCTGGATTTCCTCATGGGAAAGCTCCAGCACCCGCCCGATGAGTACAGCCAACAAGGATACTCTGCGCGAGTGCTCTGAGATTACTTCGCTCATCTTTAGCAGGGGAATAATCGTTTCTGTTCCTTCATCGATTGCGGCCATTTCATCCACGAGCCATTCCTCCTCAGAATAAAAATGAGGCGCCAATTGCGCCTCCCGATTACTAGCATCCACTAGGCAGCTTGGCAGTCATAGCCTTACATAGCTTGTAGACCCATAGCTTTGCGTCCCCACCTTTCGATGGGTTTGCCAAAATAATACTTTTTGCTAGACTATTTATAGATAAAATATGGTAAACCTGCGGGGTTAGGACCATCTTCCTATACAAATAGGCCAAAGGTCCTATTTCATCCTTACCCCCAGCCCCGGCCCTTGTGGAACCAGCATCTCCCCTCTTTCCCACTGCAAACCGGCGAATGGATCCCCGGTCATCACCACACTAGTCCCCAAGCCCTGAGGTTCAATCGGATCAGGCAATGTCGCCGCTAGCTGCAGGGCAGCCGCAACTCCGATCGCCGTCTCGAAGGGACTAATCAAGACAACAGGGATCGCATACTGGTTTGCGACCTCAATAATCTGCTTGGCCGGACCAATCCCGCCACACTTCACCAGTTTAACGCCGAACAAATCGACCGATCTGGTTTCAGCTAACCTCACTGCATCGCGCAGCGTGCACAGGCTCTCATCTGCCATTAACGGAATGCCGGCGGCATTTCGTACCATCCGCAGCCCCTCAAGGTTATCACGGTGTACCGGCTGTTCAAAATAGGCCACCCCAGCCTCGGCCAAAAAGCGCCCGACCCTGATGGCATCACCGACCGAGTAGCCCTCATTTCCATCGACGATGAGCCGGGCCGCATCGCCTACCTCCTGGCGTATCGCCAAAACCCTTTGGCAGTCTAAGGTCGCGTTGCCCTCAACTTTGATCTTGATACACCGAAAACCGCTTTCGACCAGCTCCCTGGCCTCGCGCCGCATTTCTGCGATGCTTCCGATCCCTACCGCCTTGTATAATGGGACTCGCTCCCGGCACCCGCCACCGAGCAGATCCGTTACCGGAAGTCGGGTGATTTTGCCCACTAGATCGTAATAAGCCAGGTCAATAGCTGCGTACGCCGCCGGGTGATACGGGTATTTGCGTTTAATCTCTTCAAGTCGGCGGGGCAATCGATAGACATCCGTGCCGATCAATAACTCCGCAAAATGCTTGCGGATGATGGTTTCAACTTCTGACAGAGTCTCCCCGGTAAAGGTCGGCAGTGGACAGGCCTCGCCCAATCCGACCACACCATCTTCGCTCTCCAGTTCACAGATCAAGTGTTCTCGGTGGCGTGAGATTCCAGTGGAGGCAACAACAAAATCCGCAGGCAACTGGGTAGTAACTTGAAACAACTTGACCGAAACAACCTTTGGCACAAATCATCCCTTCCTCGCCAAGCATGCCCTCCGGCCGCTGGGGCTTTTAAGCATGTGGTGTTTGGTAACCGATATCATAATCCCGCTTCTTGGCCGGCGGGTAAGGATATGCAAATTTGCTGTGGCTCCGACCCAACCGGATCAGGCTTTCCATGACCCCGATGGCCGCACCGGCTGGATCGATCACCGGCACCTCCAACTCGGATTGGACTTCGTCGGCTAAGCCGATCATCCCAAAACAAGCCGGAAAGACAACATCGGCACCTTCGGCAATGGCCCGTTTGGCCGCAATTAGAAAAGAACGTTTGGTCGCCTCAGGATCCTTTAACATCCCCAATACCGAGAAATCGATTTTCTGAAAAGAAGCCATCTTGGCACCGAAACCAAGTTTGTTGGCCCAGTCCTGATGACGATAGTTCGAACTTTCTTTGGACATAATGATCCCAAATTTATGGCCCAATAAGTTAGCCAAAGACATCGTTGCCATTCCCGAGCCGATCACCGGAATCCCAGCGATCTCCCGCGCCGGCTCAACATTGGCGTTAGCAAAGCAGCTGATGATAATCCCGTCATAGGACTCCTGCTCTGCCCGGACTACCTGCTTAAAAGTCTCGATCGCCCCAAGGTACTCGTCAAAATGCGATTCGATCGAAGCTGCACCATGCTCAATTTTGGCTATCTCAATCTGGGTGCCGGCCGAAGCGTAGCGAGCAAATATCTCCCGCTCACGCTGGATGAACTCCGAAGAAGCCCCCGTCATCGTATGAATAACAAGTATCTTCATTGACCCTTACCTCTCTATCTAGTTGGTTCGCGGATCCAAATAGTCACGCAAACCATCACCAAGTAGATTAAAACCTAAAACGACGATAAAGATCGCCAGCCCCGGAATGGTTGTTACATGAGGAACCGTGCGGATAAAGTCACGCCCTTGGCTGACCATCGCCCCCCATTCCGGCTCCGGCGGCTGCACACCCATCCCTAAAAAGCTGAGGGCGGCCCCGGTCAAAATGGCGGAACCGATATTCAGCGTAGTGATGACAATCACCGGTGGCAGGCTATTATACAGAATGTAGCGACCGAGAATAACCCAGTGGCCGAGCCCGATCGCCTGGGCGCTCTCCACAAACTCACGCTCTTTGAGGCGCAAAACCTCGCCCCGTACCACCCGGCTCATCGTCGGCACGCCCTGAATCCCAGCGGCTAAAATCACGCTATTGGGCCCCGTCCCGATCACCGCAATTACCAAAATCGCCAACAAAATGCCTGGAAACGAGAGCAGGACATCGATAAAGCGCATGATGATCGTATCCCACCAACCACCAAAATAGCCGGCCACTGCGCCCAAAACAAGCCCAGCGGTCAGGGAGAACAAAGTCGCCAGGAGCCCAATGCCTAGTGAGATCTGGGCCCCGTAGAGAATCCGGCTCAGAATATCCCGCCCGAGCTCATCGGTGCCCAAGAGGTGGGCAGAGCTTGGCCCCTCCAACCGATGTAGGAGATCCATCCCCATCGGATCATAGGGGGCAAGATAGGACCCGAAGATCCCGGCCCCGACAAAAGCGGCCACGATAAGTAAGCCCACCAAAGTGATGGGGTTTTTGCGCAAAAACCGTAGAAAATCGCGCCGCGTTTTGCGGGCGATCTGTTGAGAAGTTTCTAGCTGAATATCTACGACTGTTGTCTCGGACAATTAGCCCACCCCCACCAATTATGAATAACGAATCCGTGGATCAAGGAAACCATACAACACATCTACCACCAGATTAATCAGGGTAAATCCAAAGGCCAGCCAGAGCACGCCCCCCTGGATCAAGGGGAAATCCCGCTGCAAGACGGCCTCTACGATCAAGCGAGCAACCCCCGGCCAGGCAAAGACCGTCTCGGCGATAACCGCCTTGCCCAGGAAACCGCCAAACTCCAGTCCGATCACGGTTACCACCGGAATTATCGCAGACATAAAGGCATGCTTGTAAATAACAATATAGTTGGCTAATCCTTTGGCTCGGGCCGTACGCACATAATCAGCACTCAGGACTTCTAACATGCTAGAACGGGTCAAACGAGCAATTCTCCCCGCCCCATACATCCCCAAAGTTAAGGCCGGCAGCACCAGGTGTTGCCAGGTACCGGAACCGCTCGAAGGCAGCCAGCCCAATTTAACCGAAAATAATTGAATAAACAGCAGAGCCAGCCAGAAAGAGGGCATTGAGACCCCGGCCAGCGAGAAGATGATCGCGACATTATCGAGAATGCTGCCTCGGTAAACAGCTGAGAGAATACCCCCGGTAACGCCAATTAGCGCTGCAAATAAGGTGCCCGAGAAGGCTAGTTTGAGGGTATTCGGCAGTCTAGTAGCCAGTTCGGTAAAGACCGGAGTTTTAAAGTATAGCGAAGTGCCCAAATCACCGGTAAGCAAACCCTGTAAAAAACGCACATACTGCGTTAAGATCGGCTGATCTAAGCCCAGTTGCTGCCTAATATTTTGCACAACTTCTTCTGATGCTTCTAGACCGGCGATCATCCGGGCCGGGTCGCCCGGGATCATGCGTACTGAAACAAAAACAATAAACGAAACAATCAAGAGTACTGGAACCATTTGAAGTATTCGGCGTAAGACATACCGGTGCATCTGATCGCTCCCCCCTTATTCAATCATAGCCAGGCCTCAGGAACTCGCCTGAAGCCTGGCTTGCCTACTCCTAGGCTATTTAAGACCTGCTTTACGCATGATCAACTGTTCGCTGGGAAGCACATAGACACCGTCTACATTGTTACGGACCGCAGTGAAGATCACCTGCGAATACATGAAGAGAATCGGGGCTTCCTCGACAGCAATTTCCTGAGCTTTCCGATAGTACTCTTTGCGTAGTTCAGGATCGGTGCTGTCACGGCCTAGCTCGACATATTTGTTGAACTCAGCGTTGTTCCACGCCGAGGCGTTGGCGAACTTATTGGCCATGTCACCATGTAGGATCTGATACAGGCCGCCTTCGCCATCCAAAGTCGACGTAGCCCAACCCAAGAACATCATGTCGGCCCGATTGGGGCTGGTGATCTGCTGAATATAATTGGCAAAGTCACCGACGATATCCAATTTTGCGTTAATGCCGATGGCCTGCAGTTGGGCTTGGACCGCTTGGGCAACCAGCCAATCCTGGACATAGCGACCCCGGGAGGAGGCTAAAGTTACTGTCAATCCCCTGGCATACCCGGCTTCGGCCAACAATTCTTTGGCCCGCTTGGGGTTATACTCGTAGGTCTTAATCGGTGTATAGCCAAAGACGCCCGGAGCCAACGGTGAATCGGCGATGATACCTGCCCCACCGAGGATGCTTTTAACAATCGCTTCTTTATCAACCGCATAGTTGAGCGCCTGTCGTACCCGCTTGTCCTTTAAGGCTCCCCTTTCCGTGTGGATCGCAAAGAACATGGCCCGGTTGGTCTTGGTTTCCAGGACGTTAATATTTTTATTAGCTCGGAGACGGACCACCTCTTCGGGGTTTACCCGTAAAATTACGTCAGCCTCTCCGGTCTCGATCATCGCAACCCGAGTAGAGGCCTCCGGTACGATACGGTAAACCAGCCGCTTGGCATTGGGCTTCTCACGCCAGTAGTCCTCGTTGCGCTCCAAGACCACCCGGTCACCACGTACCCATTCGACAAACCGCCATGGTCCGGTACCAACAGGATGCTGTCCGATTTGTTCACCCCATTTTTCAAGCGCTGCCGGACTCATAATTTGCGCAGAATGAATTCCCAGATGACTGAGGAAAGGTCCGAAGGGAGACTTGGTAGTGAACTTTACAGTATACTCATCGATCACTTCGACCGACTCGAGCATGGTAAAGTAAGCGGTGGCGCTGGTGTTTCGGTCGGGTTCCATAATGCGATCAAAATTAACTTTTACCGCTTGGGCATTAAACGGTGTACCATCGTGGAACCTGATCCCTTTGCGCAAATAGAAAGTGTAGCTGCGCCCATCAGGTGAGATCTCCCAGGACTCGGCCAACTCCGGCTCGATATTTCCGCTGGGATTCATGGTGACCAGGCCTTCGTAAATGCTAAAGCGAACTGCAGCTGAATCTGTGTCCGTGGTATCCTGAGTTTCTAACGTGGTAAGGGTCGAACTAAGAGCTACCGTGATTGTATCTCGCTCGGCAGCCACGGCCGCCAAACCAATTGAAAAGATCAGTGCCAAAGCTAACGTGAACGACACAAACTTTCTGTGCATGCAATAACCTCCTAAGCTACTAAATTACTTATTTTCCTTTACACGCTTCGTGTGTGTACACCGACATAACCAAGTTTCTTGGCAATGGCATTGGCTGTTGCGCATACGTTTTCGGCCAATCTAACTTCGTCCTGCTTACTGCTCACAGCGGTAGAGGCTGTCGCAACGCTAATACCAGCGACAACCTTACCTTCGGCATCAAATATTGGTGCGCCAATACCGGTAACCCCAAAGTCCACCTCCTCTCTGCTGATCGCATACCCACAAGAACGGATAATCGCTAACTCAGCTTTACGCTTCTTACGATCGAAAGGTCGGCCACTAGGGAGAAACTCCGGTGCTTCTTGAAATAGCGCCTCAATCTCGTTCTCCGGCAAAGAGGCCAAAATCGCCTTGCAAGATGCTCGATAAAATAGAGGCAACTGTTCACCAATATTGGCAGAAATACCCACCCAGTAGTTGCTTTCCACTTTGTCGAGAAAGACTCCATGCCGACCGTTGAGCATAACCAGACCAACAGTCCGCTCGGTCTTTTGGCTTAATTGTATTAACAACGGACGGGCCAATTGGCGGAGATCCTGCCGGGCGAGATAACTAGCACCGAGCCAGGCAACCATCGAGCCCAGGCGATAGGAACGCGAAACCGGATCTTGTTCTAACAGACCCCAGCGTACCAGTTTTTTGCTTAGGCGAGAAACGGTCCCCTTGTCCAAATCTAACTCGCGCGCAGCATCTGTTACGCGAAACTCCCCTTGCGTAGAAGCTCTAAACAAAATCTGCAGAGTCTTATCGACAGAAGACATGGCCACCCCCACCTGTCATTGTTGCAGTATTAGCAACACAGTTGCCGATATTAAATCAGAAATTTCGCTCAATATTCCGTTTTATGGTATCTAATTCCTGCTCAGGTTGGAAAAAATGTTGAAAGGTTTGCTTTATAACTCTGCGGTCTGCTCCCACTGCGCGTATAATTCTTGCAGTTTCGCCAGCAGATCATTATACTCGGCCACTATTTGCGCGCCATCGGCCGTCTTATAGATCTCCGGATCAGCCAGGGTCTCCTCTAACTCAATCTGGCGTACCTCTAGTGCTTCAATCTCCGCTTCAATCTGCTGTAGCTGGGCTTGAGTCTTTTTGCGGCTACTAGATGACTGTGGATTGATCCGCTGACGTGCCTTGATCGTGTTTGACTCTTCTTCTGCCAGGCGCTCCAGGGCCGCCAGTCGCTCCTTCTCTGCACGATAAGCCGAATAGTTGCCCTCAAACTCCGTTACTCTGCCATCGTTAAACTCCCAGATCTTCGTGGCGATCTGGTCTACAAAATGCCGATCATGCGAAACAAAAAGCACTGTGCCTTGGTAGGCGGTCAAGGCTCTTTCTAGTGCTGCCTTGGCGGCCAAATCCAAGTGATTTGTCGGTTCATCCAAGAGCAGGACGTTCGCGCCGGCAACCATCAATTTTGCCAAGATCAGCCGGTTCCGTTCACCTCCGGAGCAATTCTTGATCTGCTTTAAGGCATCATCGCCGGAGAATAAAAACTGTCCCAAGAGCGTGTGAGCATCGTTACGGGTGAAACCAGGCAGCTGGAGAATCTCCTCAAGGCAGGTCCGATCCTCAGCGAGCCCGGAGAGCTGTTGGCTAAAATAGCCGATTTTGACCCGATTACCCCAGCGAAATCTTCCTGCGGTCGGCTCAAGCATCCCGTTAATTGTCTTCAAAAACGTGGTTTTACCGGCTCCATTCGGGCCCAACAGCGCAATTCGCTCACCTTTTTCCACCCGCAGGTTAGCTCCGGAAAAGATGTTCTTATCGCCAAAGCTTAATCCGAGGTCTTCGGTCACCAACACCTCTTTCCACGAGGCCTCTGCTATCTGAAATGAAAACTTGAGCGTACGGGAGGTCGTTTTGGGCCGGCGTAAGATCTCCATCTTGTCTAATTTTTTCTTACGGCTCATCGCCTGGCCTTTTTTGGTCGGTGTCGAGCGCCATTTTTCATAAAAAGCACGCAACTTTTTGATCTCGGCCTGTTGGCGTAGATAAGCATCCATCTCCCCGGCCTGGCGACGTTCTTTCTCCGCCATCGCAAAGCTGTAATTGCCAGGGTAGTCTATAGCCCGTTGATTCTCCAGCTCTATCGTTCGAGTGCCAAGGCGATCGAGGAAAAACCGATCGTGGGAGACCACGATAACCGCCGAATCGAGCGCGGCCAGGTAGCCTTCGAGCCACTCGACAGCCGCCAAATCCAGGTGGTTGGTCGGCTCATCCAGTAGCAACACGTCTGGGGCTTCTAGAAGCAACTTGGCCAAAGCTAAACGTACCTTCTGCCCACCAGAGAGCCGCTCCGCCGGTATCGTCAGATCGCTTTCGGAGAATCCCAAACCAAACAGAACCCTTTTCACCAGGGCCGTGAGATTATAGCCATCCATCAATTCAAACTTGGCCGTCGCCCGGGCGTACTTGTCCATTACCACTTGAAGCTCTTCACCATCGGCAGAACTCATCTGCTCTTCGAGGCTGTGCAGATATTGCTCCCACTCTTGAACATGGGCAAAGACTGATTCAGCCTCTTCATAGAGGGTTTTATCTGGGGCAAAGTGTTGATCCTGACTCAAGTATCCCAGGCGACAGCTCGGATGTACTTCGATACTTCCGGCATCATAATCTATTTGCCCCAACAAAATGCGGAGCAAAGTAGTCTTGCCGCTGCCATTGCCGCCAACAAGAGTAATTTTCTCCCGCGGGGTAACCCGAAAACTAACATCCGCAAATAGAAGGTCGGCACCAAAGTATTTTGTCAAGTCGGATACAGTAAGAAGTTCCACAATAAACCACCCTTCAGGAAAACCAGAGGCGCTACAGGCAACTATCACCTGCAGCGCTAAAAGTCAATCAGACCGTGTTAATTTGTAGTCAGTGACCAGCCCCTCGTAAATCACCCTTTTTTGGGGCAGTTGTAAAAAATCCATCGGCCGCGTTAGTTCTGGAATAACATTCCAAAAATCGGTCTTGCTCAGCACATAGGAGACAAACTGCGAACAGAAGAAATGGTTCCTTCTCGCCAGTCCAAGCTGCATAGGATAGCTGACTATACCGAGAAGATTATACCGGTAGCAGGGCGAATTACTCTGAAACTGCGCCACCGTCTCCAGCATCACCTCATATTCCGCCTCGGCAACCGGAACTTCCAGCACACAACAGCGCGCATCCGGAAAATAAGGAAATAACCCACTGTCGAAGTTCTCTTGAATGAAACCAGCATTTAAAATATTGTAGCGGCGTCGCCTGCCGAACGAATACATCACTTCAAGGCTCGAATCAAAGGCGATCGAGGCATGGTTGTACGGATCTTTGGTATATTTCCGGATCGCCCGCGAAAACAGGGTGCCGGTTTGAGTTAAGACAATATAAACTGAAGGCATTTTACATCACCTTACGCTCTTCGTCCGCAGCCAGTATTCGATCAGCATCTCACCGGCTATCGCAATAATAAAAGTTACCCAAGAATACTGAAAGCCGATGGCAAACCCAAGTACTAAAAAGACTGCGGCGGCAAATAACCAAAGTGCACCGGAGAGCAAACCGCGCTGCTCCAAGCTGCGAGAATCATTATACTCTGCAGCATAGTAGTTGGTCCAGTACTTTTCGTGCTCAGCTACCCAGGGCTTATACCGCTGCTTCTCTGTGAGCATCATAAAGGCGGCCATACACAACCCCGGAATCACAAACGGGATCAGCACACCAAGCACAGCACTCGGATCCCGGTCTTCCATATAATAGAGCATCACCGAGACGTTAAGGCCAAACAGAGTTATGGCGGTAATCACGGCGTAGATTAAGGCGCGTTTCCAAGGCATCGGGTACTTGGACGCTGTTTCCTGAGTAAGCCGCAGGAAGACCAGCGCTGAAACCGGTAGTATCAGAAACGGAATCATTGACGCCAGGGCGGTAAAGATCTGCCCGGTCGCAAAATAATTTATCAAGGCAACAACGATCCCAAAAGCTAATACTCCACCAGAGATCACATATCCTAGCGCATGCTTGCGACCCACCGGAACTTTCCTACCCATGTACATCTGCCCGATGAGCTCATTCCGCTTCTCCCTGCTTATCTGGTCAGCGATTGCAGTAATATCACCTAGCTCCGCTACCGCAAGTTCAAAG
>CAZAAT010000037.1:1254-23305 GCA_964483175.1 uncultured Bacilli bacterium | reverse complement strand
CGTTAACCTTGAGGAAAAAGAAATGTGGTAAAATAGATTCCGAGGTGACACCGATGATTCATCTAATCACCGCATTGATGATTGTGGTATTAGGCTACTTAATCAAATATAAAAGGTGGAGCTGGCTAATTGCCGGCTATAATACTGCTTCCCCTAAAGACAAGGCCAAATACGATATCATAGCACTATGTAATGGTACGGGAAACTTTCTCTTTCTGTTAGCAGCCATTACCACCTTAGCAGCTGCCGGAGAATTCTTGGGCAAGCTTTGGATTATCGGATTTAGTTGGGTATTGTTCACTATCGCAGTTTTCGCCTTTCTTATTTACGCCAACACCGGAAATCGCTTTCAAAAGTGATATAGAGCCCGCTTATCTTCCGGCCAAACCGTGGGTGTAAAGTCAGAGTTTCAAGATCTGTGAGGCGATAGCGAAATAAATCATCAACCCTGTAGCATCCGAAATTGAAGTAATTAAAGGACTACTAGCCACCGCAGGATCCAGACGTAAAAGAGTCAGCCCGAAGGGCAAGATCATTCCGATCAGGTTGGATACCACCACAATAGCCATCATCGTTAAGCCAACTACCAAGCCAATTTCGACCCCGCCGCGGAAAAGACCTAATAAGACCCCTGCCGCTCCCAAAACAGTACCAAGGCAAGCTCCGACCAATAATTCCTTTAAAAATACCTTGCCCCAATCCGCCATCCTAACATCCCCAGTGACTAGTGCGCGGATGACTAACGTGGCTGACTGCGACCCGGTATTGCCACCGGTACCAATTAGCAAGGGAATAAAAAAGGCCAGGGCTAGGGCGGATGAGAGCACGTTCTCATAAGCGGCGATAATTCCAGAAGAAACCAGATTAACAAAGATTAGGACTATCAACCAAACAATGCGCTTGCTGAATAAGGTCCAGACGCTAGTACTGTCATAGCCACTATCCAGCGGATTAATAGAGGCACTTTTGAGAATATCTTCCGTAGCTTCTTCCTCTGCTACATCTAAGACATCGTCAACGGTAATTACCCCGACAATCTTGTTCTCCTGGTTGACTACCGGTAAGGCCAAGAAATCATATTTCTCAAAAATACGAGCTACTTCTTCCTGGTCAAGGTTTTCCGGGACGGAAATTACCTCTCGTTTAGTAATGGATTCGATTTTTGTATCTAATGGGCTAATAACTAATTCGCGCAGAGACACTACGCCAGCTAAGGTTCGATCTTCATCTACGACATAGATATAGTAGGCATTTTTTTCGGAAGGGGCTAACTGTCGCAGCAAAGCCAAGACTTGTCCAGCCGTCTGGCCCTCCTTGATGGCAACAAACTCGGTCGCCATCAGTCCCCCCGAGGTATCTTCATCGTAGTTCAGGAGTCGCTTGATCTCTGTGCCATCATCCCCCATTTCGGCAAGCAACTCGCTGGAAGCCTTCCCGGGAAGCTCTCCCAACAGGTCGGCTGCATCATCCGTACTCATCAAAGTGAGAATCTCGGTAGCCTTATCAATGCCGAGTTTTTCAATAATGGAGGCTTGGTTGTTTAATTCCATCTGCTGTAAAACAAAGGCTGCGCGCTCCACGGCCAAAGTAGCAATAAATTTAACCTGAGAATCCAAGGCCACCAACGCCAATGTCTCTGCTACGTCAGCCGGGTGCAAGGCAGTAGATACCGCTATCGCCTCTGCATAATTTTCTTGTAATAAGAGCTCTTCCAGCCTTTTTTGAACCATATTTACTCCTTCCCGGGGCCAAATAAAAACCCCCATGCGGGGGTAAACCATCTTAAACCGTCAGAGATTCTCGAAGGTCAATGGCTGCCCCATGTTAGTCTTCCTGTTCTTATTGGCAACTTACTACTGGGATCAGCATCCATGACCTTTCACCTCTCTTTGGGAAATAATCACTTTCCAGCAATATTTTACGCCCTAGTTGCGACCACTGTCAATTTTGGGGAAAAAATACACCCCTTACCCATATCATTTCTGGCTGGCTTAGCCCACAACCTTTTTCACGCAAGATTAAAAGATTAATGGAAAGGTAAATGTAACGAAAGCAGCCCAAAGTCCGTAGACCGGTAGATACTTAGTCACGGTCTCTTGGACAGCCCGTGGTCCCACTTTATTTTGTAAGAAACGTCGATAGGAGAGCATAATCCAGATCAGGTTGATACAGATGACTATGTTCACCCCTAGCACCGCAATTCTGTTCGGGGTGATCCCGTAAGAAGAAAGCCTGAACACCATAGCCGATAAGGCTACACCATCAATGATCAGTGCAAGCGCAATAAGAGCAAAATTGACATAGTCAGTAATGCACTTCTTCCCACCCGTGTGGCTTTCGGTGATGGAGAATATAGTGACGGCCAATACACTAAGGAGTATACCGTTGAAAGCGATGAGAAAATCGCGATCCAAAAATGGATTCTTCCCGACCCAAAAGACCGTTACAAGATAGACCACCAATGTAGCTAGCACCAGCGGGCTAAAGATCTTGGCTATATACGGCGCTATATTCTTCGCAAGCCTGAGATTCTTTGACACCAGATAGGCTGTCACAACAGCCAGCGCAGCTGCACCAAATAAAACGACATTTTCAAAATAGAATTCCGAGATATCCAGGCCAACAAATCGGAATAACTGCGTGGTTAATGCTGCTAATAGCATTCCGCTAATGGCCATGGCAGCGTAGACGATGCAAAACTCCCCATTGAATTTGAGATAGGCCAACCTCGCGCTACCTAGGTGATATTCGTCTCCAGTAAAGGCGAGGCCCACTAATACCCATACGAAAATGGGAAAATGTAGATAGGCCATGATAATACTGTCGGTCTGTTCTAACGGCAGCATATTCAGATAAAACCCAGAGATTAGGAATAAGGCTGCTAAAGTGTAAAGCACTTTTTTGGCGGGGTTATTGTTGTGGACAAAATAAGCGGCTATAAAGGGAAGTATGCCAAAGACGAGATTAATCGGAGCGATTGCTTGCTACTCAACAAAATACATAATTACTCTAGTACTTATCCCTGCCAGTAGCGCTAAAATGCCCATAAATAATAAGTCTTGCTGAAACCAGGCTGCTCTTTGTGTGTCTGGCCTCTCCTGGAAATGCAAACGTTCATACCAAACGGCAAGCACCTGCGAATCAGGGTGTTGTGCCCAGGCAGCTGCGAAGGACTTTTTAAAGGCTTCGGGGTTGCTTCTAAACATTCTCTCCAGTTCATGCGGGTTACCAATGTTTTCAATAATCGAATTGCTATTGTCCATGGTTACGCCTCCCTCCCCCCTGAGATCTTTAGCTCTCTTCGTTATTTTTGTATTCTAAAATATCGCCCGGCTGACATTCTAAAGCCTTACAAATCGCCTCTAGAGTCGATAAGCGAATCGCTTTGGCCTTTCCGTTTTTCAATATTGAAAGGTTAGCCATGGTAATCCCAACCCTCTCCGATAGTTCGGTGAGGCTCATTTTTCTTTTGGCCAACATCACATCTAGATTGATAATAATAGCCATCATCTTCACCTCAAACCGTTAAATCATTTTCTGATTTGATATCGATCGCATTTTTCAGCAGCTTCTGCAGCACAGCCGCGAAGACGGCAATCACCATTGAAGCAAAAATGATGACCAGTCCGATGAATATCAGACCAGGAGCGTCGTCTGCCTCCGCCACCAGATAGAACATGGGTAAGCCCGCCACATACAAGATACTGATGGCAACGGCACAGTTTTTGATCTTTTGTAAAGCTACTACAGATGATTCAGAGAATGCCTGATCCTGGTCAATGTAACTGAGGAGTTTTAATGTCTGATAGAGTGCAAAGAAAAACGGCACGGCAGTGGCATAGAAACCGGCGTAAACAAGGTATTCCACGTAAGGCAACTCCAGGAGCTCGACTGCCACCCAATACGCTATCCGGGGCACCAAGAAGATGCACAGCGCCAGGACCACGAGGCCCATCAGAAAAACAACTGTCTTTAAAAAGAGCGTTTCCCGTTTCATTAAGAACACCTCACTAACTTGATGCTTGATTTTAATATAATCTATATTTTATCGTTTTACAATATATAATTATTAAATTGCATTATATTTTTATTGTTCCGAGGTATATTTTCATGATACAGATTGGGCATACTAACAAGCGGTGAAATTGATATGTCTACCGAAGAAAAAATGAAAATGCTGCAGGGCAAAGCATATGATCCTTTGGATCCCTTCCTGGTTCAAGAGCGGCTAAAAGCCCGCAGGCTCACTCGCCTCTACAACACAACCGAAGAAACTGAAATCGACAGGCGTATAGAGCTGCTGAAGGAGCTCTTTGGTTCGCTTGGAGCAAATCCGTTCATTGAACCGCCCATTCGTTGTGACTACGGCTACAATATCCATGTCGGGAGAAATTTTTATGCCAATTTCGACTGTGTCATTCTGGATGTCTGCGCGGTTCAAATCGGTGATAACTGCCTGCTCGGTCCTGGCGTACACATCTACACGGCCACTCACCCATTACCTGCCCACGAGCGTGCGACAGGAAAAGAGTTTGGCATACCGGTAACCATCGGTCATAACTGTTGGATCGGTGGCAAAGCCATCATCAATCCTGGCATCACAATAGGAGAAAACGCAGTTATAGCTTCCGGGGCAGTGGTGACAAAAGACGTGCCGGATAATGCAGTAGTAGGCGGAAACCCTGCAAGGGTGATCAAGTACGTGAACGACTGATGTCATTCATTGGATAGAATGTCAAGGGCTTGAACAGCTAATTCCAATGCTTTAAGTCTTCTTTCCAAAAGCGTTCTTTGCGGACTACCTGGCTTTGACTTGGCATACACGTTCTCAATTGACGGAAATAAAGCAATCAGAACACTACGAGCTTCTGCTAATTCTGCCTGGGTGTAATCATGAGGTTTCTGATTCCATGCGTACTCAAGCACGGCTAAGCCGATGTAAAAAGCTTTTAGTCTTTTCTTTATTAAGGTAGTATCTGCTCCTTTTTGAGTCATCTGAGCCAAAGCCTTTTCGGTTTTACGGATAGTCGATTGGAAAGATTTTATTGATTGGATCTTTTGTTCAGCTGGTACGTTTTCCATGTAAGCACTCCCTCACCTCCTGCTCGGAGGTACCTTCCAGATGCATATTTTGGCAAATATTGGCACCGGTGCAGTTGAATCCACATATAATTTGAACTGAAAGGGGATGAAATAATGGGAAAAACTAACCTCTGCCAAGAATTTGCCAAAATACTTGGAGGGTCAATTCTCAGTAAGAACCCCTGTACTGTTCTGCGTCTACGAAATATCAGAGCAGAGATATTAGGCAGACCTAGCCGATCCAGTTTAACGCGTGGGGCACTTTTTTCCTTCGAGTCTCCAGATGCACAGGGGATGACGTTAAACTTAGGAGAAACAGTTATTTTACAGGAGGAAATAAATCCATTTATTTCTGCTCTCCGCAGACAGGATATACTGGTAACCGCGTTGCACAATCACTGGTTATTCGATGAACCGCGTTTATTCTATATTCACTTCGAGTCAATCGATGAACCGTTGTCTTTTGCCCGAAAAGTTGCTCATGCGTTTTCCGTGTTGAAAGACTAAGCTAACAACGCTGTGTTCATGAGGCGCGGCTCCTGAATGCTCAGGGGCCCCGCCTGCCAAGGCCAAAAACCAAAGCATTCCTAAATAAACAGTAGCAGACTAACTGCCATTACCATCATACCGGCTATGAGAGCGTAAATAGCCAGATGATGTTCGCCATGCTCTCTAGCAGAAGGAAGCAATTCATCAAGCGCGACAAAAACCATAATGCCTGCTACAAAGGCAAAAACAGCTCCCATTAAAGTCTCACTCATAAATGGTCGTAAGACTAGGTAACCTACCAAAGCACCTACAGGTTCTGAAAACCCAGATAAGAAGGAATATAAGAAGGCTTTCTTTCTGCTACCGGTAGCAAAGTATATGGGAACCGAAACAGCTATACCCTCGGGTATATTATGCAGCGCAATGGCTACCGCAATGGGTATAGCAATCCGAGGGCTCTGCAGAGCAGCAACAAAGGTAGCAATGCCTTCGGGGAAATTATGGATGGCAATCGCAAATGCCGTAAACAGACCCATCCGTAAAAGTTGACTATTTTTTTGAGCCTCTTCTCGCTTTCTTACCTGTTCGATATGGTGGCTTGCATCCAAGCTTTCATCAAAAATTTCTTCGATAGAGTGAAGCTCATGCGGATTCTCGGAGGAAGGAATCAGTTTATCAATTAAGCCGATAAAAAACATACCACAAAAGAAAGCAATAACAGTAGTCCATGAGCCTCCTACAAGCCCAAGCTCGTTAACGAGCGTTGCACGGGCCTCAAAGAAAATGTCGATCATGGACACATACAGCATAACTCCGGCTGAAAAACCCAGACTGACCGCTAAGAACTTCGGATTACTTTTTTTATAAAAAAAAGCGATTAAACTACCTAGGCCTGTACTTAAACCGGCTAATAAAGTAAGGGCAAAAGCAAATAGAACATTTTGCATTGTTTACCTCCCCCAAATTATGGCTAGCGGCTTTCCTTCTGCGAACTGTTAAAACCGGTCACAATTAGAATACTCACCAAACACCAATAAACTATCATCTCAGCCAATTCTTCGAGCACCTGAAAACAAGGTTCGAGCGCCATAATAAGGTTTTTTTCAAAAACAAACTGCCCTGCGATCAGAAGAACAAATAACAAGATCAGGTCAATAAGCGGTATCCGCAAGACTCGCTTAATCTCCGACCAGCGAAAATTGTACCAAAGGCCACTTAATGCACTAATAGCGATGACGGCAATGATCGGATTAACATACGCTCCATACCAGATTGCCTGTTTTGCCGGGAATATGGGACCGTGCGTCCCTACAGATACAGGCGCAAAAAAGACTCGCCCCCAGCTCAACTCGTGTCCAATAAGTAACAGCCAAATAGGAATTGTCCACAACCACATCTTACGGAGGCGACTGTCTACAGAATTGCGACGCGCCACTAACCAAGATAATGCCGCTCCGGCAATGAGGAGAGCTACCTGAATGTTTTCTAGCGGCCCATTTTCCCATCCCCACCATTCAGGTAAGAAATATCCTAAAGGAAATAAGAGTACCAGCAACAATACAGATATCCAGGTAGATGGAAATAGCCTCCATGTAAACAATCGCCTTGCCACAGAACCTCTCCTTTTTTCTAGAAATAACACTAATCGGCTCTCTATCTGCTTTTCGCGAACTCCATTTTTAGCAGCCGTTTTTTCAATTCAAGTCCCCCGCGATAACCGACCAAAGAGCCATCAACACCCACCACACGATGGCAAGGAATGAAGATGGGAATTGGATTACGGTTATTGGCAAGCCCTACCGCTCGAGCACCATTTAGTTTACCGATTTTGGTTGCAACCCTCTTATAGCTTACGGTCGTACCAATCTCTGTTTGATAGTAATAAACATGATTTCCCCACTGTTCTTATTTGTGCTCGATTTCCGTAACACACTCGGTTTTAATTTTGTTGACCAAAAATTGCAGGGCATCAATAACGTGAGGTCTAATATCCCCACCAATCAACACATACATAATGTCATCACCGACCTCAAGCTGGCCTTCATTGAGCCAAACTTTAACGCAGAAGATTCCTTCCAGTTGATAAGTCTCCGCGATCGCCGCATCCACTTTTTCCGCATCATAAGCAAAATACATCCCTGTTACCACTGAGCCATCGTCAATCCCCTGGCGAACCTTGGCTTTGGGCGTTTCACGGACAATACCGTTATGAACTAAGAACATTCCTTCCTGCGCAGCCTTTGGATCTGCTTTGGCTTCTTGGAGCCATTTATCGATAGATGGTGGTACTTTTTTTGTGCCTTGATTAGCCATACCTCAAATCACTCCTCAACTATCATTTCTTTTAAATTAGGCAATTCGACATCAACAGCGCCAAACCTATTACGATAGGACTTTCTACAAATAATCGTAAATATTTTTATACCAACTCTTTGGTCGTTAAATCGGGATGTTCGATTACGCCTTACAACTAGAAGCAGGTGATATCTGTTGCCAAAAATGTTCGTATTGTTATATGAACGCAGTGGAAAAGCCAAGAAATACTCTTTCTGACGAAAGGCATTGGGTTTTAGAAACAATATCTGGACCAGCGGATTACCTCTGGCTGATGAAGCAGTAATGGAGCAGGCAATCGCTGTAGCTGAGAATGGTTTGATATCAGCCCATGTTTCCACGGTAAACCAAGAACTTTACGAACAACTACATCCAGGTGCCGGCAAACCGGGCCGTCTTGTGTGATGGTAGTGTTACCCCCCCCTGCGCCACGATCAGAGAAAAAGAAGCTCAAAGATCCACCATCAATCTCTCTACGAAATAGCCATAGCAGATCAAGAAAAGCTAATTTTCGTTTCTTTTAGAAACCGGAACAGTCTAAATATACCAATTAAATTTCTACCACCCCGTCGAAGACCTTTTTGCACTCGCCGGTCATCCACACCGCATCATCGGTATACCGAATAATCAGCTCACCGCCGAGCACGGAAACCTTGATATCGGTATCCTTGTCTGCGTACCCACAGAGTACCGCCGCCACAGCAGAGGCACACGCACCTGTACCACAGGCCAGCGTTTCGCCGCTGCCGCGCTCCCAAACCCGCATTTTCAGGTGATTTCTCCCCATCAGTTCCACAAATTCAGTATTCACTCGGTCAGGGAACAAAGCGCTATTATGTTCAAAGAGCGGGCCGATTTCGGCCAGGTTGAGACGGTCAACATCATCACAGAAGACGACACAGTGCGGATTGCCCATCGAAACACAGGTAATGGCATATTCTTTGCCGCCAATCGTTACCGGTCTGGCAATAACACTCTCACCGGGTAAATTCACCGGTATTAGCTCCGGGCGAAGCTCTGCCCGGCCCATATCCACCCGTACCGATGATACTAGTCCGTTTCTGGTATGAAGTTTCAACCGCTTAATGCCGGATAGTGTTTCAATTGACATCTCCCGTTTGCGGACCATATTGTTATCCCACAAATACTTAGCAATACAGCGAATGGCATTGCCGCAGATTCGTCCTTCACTACCATCACGATTGAACATCCGCATTTTAGCGTCGGCAAGATCAGATCGCATGATCAGCACTACACCGTCAGCACCCACACCGTAGTGGCGATCAGCAAGCAGCACCGATAGCGACTCGGGCGAGTTAATTTCCAGGTCGAAGCAGTTAATGTAGATGTAGTCGTTGCCGCAGCCCTGCATTTTGGTGAATTCTAATTTCATCCGCTCACTGCGCAAATCGTTGATATCAATAAGCTCGGTATTAATTTCACTGTAGCCGGATAGTAAGCTGTCGACCAGGGCGTTTGCCGTATCGACCGATGTTAGGCAGGGTATGCCCAATGCACACGCCTTCCGGCGCAATTGGATCTCGTCGGAGAGGGGATCCCTACCCCTGGCAGAGGTGGAAATGATATAGCTGATATTGCCGCTCTCAAGCAAGGTCGCCGTATTATTCTGGGCACATTCATGGATTTTTTCCACCCTCTGCACCGTGAAGCCTTTGCTGGCCAGCAGATCTGCCGTACCGCTGGTAGCGTAAAGTGTAAATCCGCACTCAGCCAACTTTTCGGCGATCGGGATAATTTCCGGCTTATCACTGTCGCGCACGGTGATCAAAACACCACCACGTTTTTGCAGTTTGTAACCTGCCGCTACAAGTCCTTTGTATAGAGCTTCCTCGAAGTTCTTGCCAATCCCCAGTACCTCACCGGTGGATTTCATCTCTGGCCCCAAATGGGTGTCGACATCGGTGAGTTTCTCAAAAGAAAACACCGGAACTTTGACCGCCACATAAGGCGGGATTTTTGCAAATCCTGAGCCATATCCTAGTTCAGAAAGGCGCTCACCCACACTGACCCGAGTGGCCAGGTCGCACATGGGCACACCGGTAACCTTGCTGATATAAGGCACTGTCCGCGATGCTCGGGGGTTAACTTCGATGACATACAGCTCATCTTGGTATAGAACGTACTGGATATTGACTAGCCCCTTGACATTTAGCGCCAGACATAGCTTTTTAGTCAGCTCGAAAATCCGCTCTGCTAGGTCATCCTCGATATTTATTGCCGGATAAACGGCAATGCTATCCCCGGAGTGAATACCGGTGCGTTCAATATGCTCCATGATGCCGGGTATCAGTACATCCACACCGTCAGAGATCGCATCTACCTCGATCTCCCGCCCTGACAGATACTTATCGATCAAGACAGGGTTTTCTTGTTTTTGGCGCAGGATGATCTCCATGTATTCGGAGATATCCGCAGGTTCATAAGCGATAATCATATTCTGCCCACCCAAAACATAGGAGGGCCGTAAGAGTACAGGAAATCCAAGCTCCTCTGCCGCCGCCAATGCCTCGGCTTCATTCATCACGCACAAGCCTTGCGGACGCGGGATATTCAGCTCGGCGAGCAAGGCATCAAATCGCTCTCTATCCTCACAGATGTCGATGCTGTCAGCTGATGTGCCAATAATCGATACGCCGCGTTCATGCAGTTTTTTGGTTAACTTGATCGCGGTACCACCGCCAAAGGCTACCACAACCCCGACGGGCTTCTCGATTTCGATGATGCTCAGCACATCTTCAAGACAAAGCGGCTCAAAATAAAGCCGATCCCCAGTGTCAAAATCTGTCGAGACCGTTTCGGGGTTATTGTTGATCACAATAACCTCATAGCCCATCTTTTTAAGCGTCCAGATGCAGTGGACGCTAGCATAGTCAAACTCAATACCCTGTCCAATACGGATTGGTCCGCTGCCCAGTACCACAATGCGGGGCTTTTCTGATTTCTCAATAAAGGGCAAGGCTTCATTCTCAGAGCCATTATGGATCGAGTAGAAGTAAGGTGTTTTGGCGGCGAACTCTCCGCCACAGGTATCCACCATCTTATATACCTTTGGCTTGGGGACGGTGGTCCCGATATTTTTCAACCGCTGTAAAAACCAAGGGTCAATCTTGGTGATTTCGTGTAGCTCGTCTATGCTCACACCGCGTTGGATGGCTTCATACAGCACAAATATCCGCTCATCGGTAACTTGATGCAATAATGCCCGGATCTCCTCATCGGTTCTGGCTTGTAGCCTAGGGTGCACCAGGTTGTCACGTCCGATTTCTGCGCCGCGCACCGCCTTTAATAGTGCTTCTTCAAAGGTATCTGCTATGGCCATGACTTCGCCGGTCGACTTCATTTGCGTGCCCAAATCCCTTTTAGCATAAACAAACTTATCAAAAGGCCATTTGGGTAACTTCACCGCCACATAATCAAGGGTTGGTTCGAAGGCCGCATAGGTATGGCCGGTGACATCGTTTACAATTTCGTCCAAGGTGTATCCGATGGCAATTTTGGTGGCCACCTTGGCGATGGGATACCCAGTCGCCTTGCTAGCTAGGGCCGAAGAGCGCGAAACGCGAGGGTTCACCTCGATGACCGCATACTCAAAGCTATGCGGATCCAGGGCAAACTGGCAGTTGCAGCCGCCCTCTACACCCAAAGCCTGAATGATACTGAGCGCTGCCGTGCGCAGCATCTGATATTCTTTGTCGGATAGCGTGACGGCCGGGGCAACGACGATGCTATCACCGGTATGCACACCCACCGGGTCAAAGTTCTCCATCGAGCAGACGGCAATTGCGTTGCCTGTCTTATCCCGCATCACTTCAAATTCGATCTCTTTCCAACCGGCGACCGATTTTTCCACCAGTATCTGCTGAATCGGAGAGAGGGATAAGCCACCCGCGGCGATCTCCACTAGCTCCGCCCGGTTGTGGGCAATACCGCCACCACTACCGCCCAAGGTGAAGGCCGGCCGGACAATAACCGGATAACCGTTCTCACTCGCAAAGTCAAGTGCCGTCTCGACATCAGTTGCAATGATCGAGGGAACCACCGGCTGCCCGATCTGCTGCATGGTTTCTTTGAACAACTGCCTATCTTCGGCCTTATCAATGGTTTCCGGAGAACTGCCTAAGAGTCGCACATTCATCTTGTCCAAGAAGCCGTCACGGGCTAACTGCATACAGAGTGTCAGACCCGTCTGACCGCCGAGTCCGGACAAGATACTGTCGGGGCGCTCTTTTTCAATAATCCGTTTGATGGTTGTAAGTGTTAAGGGCTCAATATAGATTTTGTCGGCGCTATTGTTATCGGTCATGATGGTGGCAGGATTGGAGTTAACCAGGACAATTTCAATACCGTCGTCCCGCAGCACACGGCAAGCTTGCGTACCAGCGTAATCAAACTCTGCCGCTTGGCCGATCACAATCGGACCGGAGCCAATGACCAAAACCTTTTTGATGCTTTTATCGAGCGGCATGTTTTCTTTCCTCCATCTTCTCTATAAATAAGTCAAACAAAAATCTGGTATCCTGTGGCCCCGCACAACCTTCGGGATGAAACTGCACCGAAAATGCAGGAGCGTGTATATACCGCAGCCCCTCGCAGGTTCGGTCGTTGACATTGACAAACCACTCAGCGGCAATCTGCGGATCGATGCTCTCCTGGGTTACGGCATATCCATGGTTCTGACTGGTAATATGGATCCGTCCGCTCTGCAAGTCTTTGACCGGATGGTTAGCTCCACGATGCCCATATTTGAGCTTATGAGTCTTAAAGCCGGCGGCCAAAGCCAACAACTGATGGCCTAAGCAAATACCGAAGATCGGTATGTTCGACCGCAAAAGTTCCTTGAGATGTTCGATGATGATGGTGTTTTCAGCTGGATCACCGGGGCCGCTGGAAAGAAAAATCCCGTCAACGTTTAGCCGCGCCACAGCAGCGGGCGAAGTTTCGGCGGGCAAGACCCAGACATCACACCCGCGCTGTAACAACTCACGCTTGAGACTCTCCTTGAGTCCGAAATCAAACAGGGCAACCGTATATTTGGCCTTGTTCGCTGTGTAGAGAGTAGGCTCGACGCAGGTAACATTGTACACGGCGTTTTTGATTTTGTAAGCGCGAATTTCGTCAAGCGAAACCTCATCCGGGCGGGTTTTGGTGATCCTCCCGTTCATCACACCGTGCTCCCTAATGATTTTGGTCAGCGCCCTGGTATCGATGCCGGAAAGCCCGACAATTCCTCTTTCACGTAAAAAGGTATCAAGAGCGCCCTCACTGCGAAAGTTAGAGGGCGTTTGGCACGGTACTTTGACAATATAGCCCAAGGGGCCGCCGGCTGTGCTTTCAAAATCGGCCGGTATGATGCCATAGTTTCCGATCAGTGGAAAGGTCTGGAGGACAATTTGTCCATGGTGACTTGGGTCTGTAAGGGACTCCAAATACCCGGTTATCCCGGTAGTAAAGACGATCTCACCGGTCACGTCACCTTCGGCGCCAAAGCTTTCCCCCTCAAAAACCATCCCGTTTTCTAAAATCAAGTATAATCGATTCATCCGCTTGTTCTCCTCTGCTCCATGCCACGACTAGCGCGGACACCGCTACGCTGTATTCGCTTCTTACAATAATAACCTTATTGATGCCACTTGAACAACCGTATTCTTGTCAGACCCGCGTAAATCCTAGCAAAAATCGATTCGGTATTTTTATGTTCATGATAGCCAGTAGGGATCTACCGGTCTAGTACTAAAAGCGGGAAGCGCAAAAAAAATGGAATGACAGGATTCCTAGATCATTCCATATAACTCTTTACCTGAAAACCATGAGCAAACCGTAATCGGTTTCACTAAAATGGGGTGTCGCTGTGAAAACTAAACGGCTATTGTTACAGGTGTTGGTTCTAGGATTAATCATTTGTTCCTCCCCGTGTGCTGGAGCTAAGAAATTAGGTTACTTGTGGAATAGTATCTTTAATCCGCCTAAATCAGATACGCTTCGCCTCGAAGATGGTTATCAGGGAACTTACTATCAAATCAAGCTCGGCAAGGAGCAACCGGAGGCGCTAATCTTTTTCTTTACCGGTTCCAGCCCGGAAAGTCTCCGCTATTATTTTAAATCCTACTTTAAAGGGCTCGATATCAACGCCACCGTCTTCGCCCTCCAAAAAAGGCATGTCCGGCAGTTCAGCATCAAAGCGAGCGAACAATATATGACAGATAACTATCTAGAAAGATGGTTAAGTGATGATGCTTACTTCATCAAATACATTTTAGAGCACTACGATCGTCCTTTGCCACCAAAAATCATCGCCTTTGGCGTATCCGAAGGCGGTAACCGGGCTTTGTTAGCCGCTGCGACTTTTTCGGAGATCACCCATCTGGTCGTTTTGGGTAGCGGTGGTCTCCCGCAAGCCGAGGAGTTAAAGATCCTTAGCAAGTATTACGGCGGAACACCGGAATTTTTCAGTCAAAAATATCAAGAGATTCTGAGCGATCCAGATGCAACAGACCGCTTCTTTCTCGGTTGTCCGTATAAATATTGGTCCCACGTATTATTCTTTGACCCCTTACCTTACTATGTGAATCTAGACAAACCAATATTTTTGGCCTTTGGCGAAAACGACCGCAGTGTCCCAGTGCAATCTGGATATGTAATCAGAGATAAATATGAGGAGTTGGGAAAAGATAATCTTTTCTTTCTGGAGCTACCGGACTGTAACCATAGCTTTGTAGATCGCCAGGGGATATCCCAGAGAAATAAAGTCTTCGATGCTATACAGGAATGGTTAATTAGCTCCTAATCAGAAACCGCTGGACTATAATACTGTATCATCCCTAGTGATGCAACTAGCCGAATTTTGCTCTTTTTTGTCGGGAAACAATCCTGACAATAATAAAACCACGGCAAAAAGAAGCGTTGCTAATCCCAGCCAACCAGAGGCTATGGGAAATACTGAAGAGATAAATAGATAGTCTTGATTAACGGACCATAAAAGACCTGATAATAAAATGACCGCAAAACTGCTCTGCACTAAACTGAAGTAACGAGAGCCCTTCGATAGTGGAGCGAACCAGCGTCTACCGGTCATAAGACCCTGCACCAGTCGTAATACTTGCCACAAGCTAATAACGAACACCAGACCGACTATTACCCATAATGCCTTCTGGGCCACAATGATTTTACCAAAGCCAACTGAAGCAAATCCATTCGACTTTGACCAATCACTCAGGATCTGACCAAAAAAGGGCCAACTCCGCTGGCTGTTAGTTAAAATAACAATGCCATCTCCGGTTTCCGGTATAGCTTGAAAATAGGTCATTACCCCGGCGCCCTGGCCGCCGTTGGCCACGGACCGCTTGCCATCGGAGAGTGTCTCGATGTAATATCCCATACCATATGAATCAAAAACCAGGCCGTAGACACCTATCTTTTCGGCCATCGGACTATAGAGCATATTAATGCTTTGATCATTGAGCACTTCATGATCCGTACGGAAACCGTTTGTCATTCCTGCAGCAACAAAGGTAGCTATATCCTCCAACGGTGCAAAGAGTCCGCCGGAAGCCTTCTCCGGGTACACATACACCGGGATAGGGGTGCCTTTGAGATCATAGCCCACAGGAACCGGAGGATCAAACATTTCACTCCAGTTATAACTGGATTTGTACATACCAAGAGGTATAAGAACTTCATTCTCCATGTATTCAGCAAAATCAAGACCGGTAACTTCTTCGATGAGCAACTCTAGCAGGTTGTATCCGGTATTTGAATAGGAAAAGGCTACCCCGGGTTCTTGGATCAAACGGGCATTTTTAGATAGACTCTCTCGCATAGAGGGCATTTCTTCCTGTGGAGAATAACGATCCAAAAAATCTCCCAGCGGCATACCTGCGGTATGGGTTAGCAGCTGCCTTACCGTCACCTTCTCCTCTGAAAAATGCGATTCCGGAAATCGCCAGTTTTTCAGGTATTGTATCACTGGTTTATCAAGTTCTATTTGCCCCTCTTCAACTAGTTTCATCACTCCCCAAGCCGTGACCGACTTGGAAAGCGACTCGACCCGACAATAAGTATCAGTAGTCATCTTTCTCTCGGTTTCAAGGTCAGCATATCCATAAGCCTTAGACCATTTGGTTTGGCCTTTTTGAATCAGGGCAATATTGACCCCCGGAATACCATAGTCTGCCATTAACGCGGGAATACGCTCATCCAGGTAATCAGTGAATTCTCCCAAAGAAGCAGTATTTTCACATCCCCTTTTCGCAGATACTAAGGCAAAGGAAATTACTAATATAACTGATAGTATAACCGAGGTTTTAAGCCAAGGCTTCATAGCAACACTCCCTTCACCCAACCTTATTTTCCACCGCATCCGATGTTACCTTTTCTAGCCACAAAAGGCTTTCAAATATATACTTTTATTTGACCAGCCAAAGATGATCACGATTCGACATTATTAGATTAGAAAAGTCGAGCATGGTTTAAATAGCCTTGGTATTATGTAGATATGAAAGGGGAGAAACGATGTTAAAGCAATTAAATCAAGTGATTGACTATATCGAAGACCATCTAACCGATGATCTGTCACTGGAGAAGATCTCCCAAATCGCTGGGGTTACGGACTATCACCTTCGAACAGTATTTTTTCATCTTTCCGGGTTAACCCTTAGCGAATACATCAAAAACAGAAAGCTATCGGAGGCAAATAAGGACCTCTTACAGGGAGAAAGAGTGACCGATGTTGCTTTTAAGTATGGTTATCAGTCAATCGACGGCTTTACACGTGCATTTAAAAACTGGAGCGGCTTTTTGCCCTCTGATGTAGCCAAGACCGGGATAAGCAAATCGTTTCCCAAGCTTTCATTTATCATAACCGTCAAGGGAGGAGTTGCTATGGAGTTTAGAATCGTTGAGAAACCGGCGTTTAATTTTGTCGGAGTGAGCAAACGGGTCCCGATGCAATTTGAAGGAGTTAATCAAGAGATCGTTAAGCTCGCACAAAGCATCACCGAGGAGCAAAGACAAGAAATGCGTGCCGTGCAGGATATTGAACCCTATGAGATCGTCAATGTTTCTTATGACGCTGATGCTAAGTTCTTGCGTGAAGAAGGGGATCTGACTCACCTGATCGGGGTTTTAACGACTAAAGATCAAGTGAGCGATCTCTTGGACAAAGTGCCGGTCGAAGCTGGCACCTGGGCAGTATTCCCCAATGAAGGACCATTCCCCGCTACCTTACAAAATACTATGGCCAGAGTGTATTCCGAATGGCTGCCTTCAGCCGATTACGAAGTAATCAATGCCCCTACTTTTTCCTTTACCAAGATGAATGAGCAGAAGAAAGATTACGCCTATAGCGAAGTTTGGATTCCGGTGCGGAAAAAATAAGATACCACAATCAACTGAACTGCTCAATAAATTCACTGATAGCTTGGTTGACAGCATCGGGATTATCTAGGTTCGTTCCGTGGTGAGCATTAGGAATGACCTTCAACTCAGAATTGGCGATCTGGCGATGCATATATGGTTGCTGACGGCCGGTTAAAGTATCGTGGTCGCCGATTAACAATAACGTGGGACAATTAACTTTATGAAGGTCATTCTTGCTTTCCATGCGGGTAACTGCGGACCAGATGCGATTCCAGGCCTCAGGCGAGAGCATGCTTACAGCTTCCGTGATGTACTGATAGTTGTTCGGATTAAACTTCGATAACATCTTGGCCTGTAAATGGCCGCTAAGCCTGAGCGGTAGCAGCCGATTGAAGAAGCGGTTGATGGGAACGGCTATTTTCTCATAGAAGTTAAATGTATTGCTGCACGGCGTACCGATGAGGATCAACCCTTTTACTCTCTCAGGGTATCTGATGGCGGTCTGTAAGGAGATATGGCCACCCATTGACAGTCCACAAAGAACAGCAGTCTTCAGGTGCAGGTGGTCCATCAAAGCAATCAGATCTGCACTAAAGTGCTCCGGGTCAACGGGGCCAGCCGGCAATGATGAGTAACCATGGCCTCGTACATCCCAGGTGATAACTTGATAACGGTCTTTTAAAAAAGCGACTTGCTTCTTCCATTGTAAATGATTCCAGGAGGCGCCATGAGTAAAGATGAGCGGTTGGCCTTCGCCGGTCACTTCGTAGTATAAGGTTGCACCGTTGCTTTCAAATGTTGGCATGGTGTTTGTTACCCTCTTTGACTACGATTTCTACGCACTCCACTGTTCCCCCGCATGAGAATTTGTTGTCCGTATTTTATCAGTTTGGTGGCTTTATCCACTCCGACAACTGCCGGTAAGCTATATCCACATGCGATCACTATCAATACTAACGTAGTAGCTTTAAGCACGCAAAAAAGGATGCTGTTAAAGTATGACTCCCTCTGATCATTCTAATAATATTGTGTACTTATTCAATAAAGTAAACCCAATACTTCATTTATAGTATTGCTTATCAATTTTGGGTTTAGATTATCTATTGTAACTCCCTGATGCTTTAACTGGGCAAACAAGCGTGTATCGAAATCCAACTCTCTAATAACCTTATGATAAGTTTTAAAATCCAAAAGTTTGGCTTTCTCTTTGTCAAACACACGATATAGTATGTGCGATACAATGCCATTAAAAATGATATTTTGTATTTCTTTTTGATCTTTAAAATTGTTTGATAACATTGCCATATATTTGACAGCAACATTAAATCGTATATAAGGATTCAGCTGATATTCGATGCATAAGAGCAATATATCAAAGGCCTGTGCTAAATAGCCGAAGATTGCATACCAAAGGATTTGTGCATCATTTGCGTCTTTTGCTAGAGGAAGAACAGTACTGTCTTTATACTTAGCAAATCTTCTTTCGAAAGCAATAGAGGTGTCTTCATCTTCTGTAAAAATAATACTCTGTTCAATTCCTAATCTTAAAGAACGTTTAACATCTTCAATAGAGCGGAATGTTTCCTTGTACTCGTCAAAACTATATTTTCTATCAAATAGACTTAAAAAAGTTTGCATAGCCGCCTTATATACCAATTCACTATTGTCGCTTAAATATCTTACCGGCAAAATATAAATGATCTCTTCAGCAATTTCAAGAATTTTAAGATTGTCCGTAATTGTTGCGATAACTTGTTCCTTCATTTTTTTTTCAAAGTTCGAATTTGAAGTTTTCCCAACTATTTTCACATAATTTAATATTGGATCATCCCAAATATGGAGTTTTCCTAAGGCAACAAACGGATAGTGTTCAAAGTCTTCCACATCTAGTATTGTGGATCCAGTAAAGATGTACGCCTCATATGGTCGCGCAATATTTCTTAAAGCAAATTCGACTAGCCGTTTGTTTTTATGCCAAAAAACAGTTAATTCATCAATAACGGCAATAGAGTCTGTTCGGAAAATGTTATCTGTAGCTTTTATAAGTACTTCCCTGTATCTTCTTTGTAATTTCTTTAGTTCTTCCTTGAGTAAGTGAGATTCCATATCTACTTCTGCTCCACTCTTAGAAAGGCAGGACATCCATAGACATTATGAAGAATGTTTAATGTTTTATTCATTATATAAACACAATCTGTCCAAACACTTTTTAACTTTTGCTGATTTTCAATATCAGGAACACAATGATAATGATGCGCTGGAGAATTACATTTAATTAATGAACTCTCCCTAATTGCGCCCCAAAGTCCATGCTCAAAGGCAGAATCATAATCATAATAAAATCCAAATAGTTCTTTTTCACCAACGCTAATTGCCTTCTCCCTGATACTTTTTTTATCAAAATATGTGGTGTCCATATCTATGAATTCTTTATTTTTATACTCGTTAACGAGTATATCTAAATATTCAACTTGAACGTGACTATCTGTGAGTTCTTTTCCACTTTCCCTTATACGTTCTACTACCAACTTATATTGCCCTATGCCATAGTACTGATATTCCGTCCAAATATCCTCATGGTTGGCTTCTTCTTGAAGCAAATATTTCATCATTATGTAGTTTTCTATTAGTACTCTCATAATACTTCTCCCTGAAATAGTACAGGTTAACCGATGTTCAACTAATTCCAATACTCGCTTGTATGAATAGGTTGCGATAGATAATAAAACAAGCATTTTGTTGTCTAAAGGTCTAGTTGCAGCCATTAATTCAGAATAGTATTTTAGAACCGATTTAAAATGTTCTAAAACTTGTGTATCAGGATTATCATCAGCAAACTCAATATAAACCAAATCGCAATCACTCATTCTGCTCACTTCTTCCCAAAAAAGACTTAAATAATTTTCGTTAAATGGTTCTATTACGTTTTGCATCATTTCACATGTGCGAATAGTCGGTCTTATCATTCTCATTTGCTCGTTATCATGAGACAAATAAGGATATTCCAAAATCAATTCCAAGGTTTCTTTAGGCATATGTAATTTGCCTGAAAGTAATACGAAATACAACACAACAAATCGTAAATCAGTGGAAAAAAATGATTGATGATTACTAGCTTTTTTCAACGAAGAAGATATCCTTTTTATTCGATCATCAACAATAGAGTCAGGTATACAGAAAGCTGTTGAGAAAGATGGATATTTGCTGTAAGTGAAAATAGCTGTCAATGGCACCATTACATTAGCTGAAAGAGTGTTTAAAATAAAATCATAAAAATGTTGTTGCAGTTCAGTATCTAGTTCAAGTATTTTTGATAACCGCGGAGTGATAAGGTGAGGTGCTAATTGATGAAGCTTTGTTATTATTTCATAACACTTAATTAGGCCAACTTCACGGCCATAGTAATCTAAAATTAATGCTATCCAAATGTATTCTGGGAGTCGCCCATAATACCAGGACTCCTCCCTACTTAATTCAGAGATAATTTCAGTCCAAGGACTAATAAACTTTCCTTTTTTGAATTTATGATCTGAAAGCTTACTGTGCACACAGCTACCTCCAATGGCAATGCATTCACATTAATCCTTTCTTTCGGAGACATGGATTAGATTGGCTTCCATTAACTTAACGTTTTTAGTAAAAGCGAACTTCCTCTAACAAAGAAAGTTGCTAATACAGTTCTTCTTGGGTTTGAATCAACCTTTAATTTTGGGATTTTCAATATTTTGGGCAATGGATTAAACTGATAGTTCTTTAACGTTCATCGGGGTCAACCCTAATTATAAATGTCCTCCCTAGGGTACATTACTTACATGAAAAGTATGTGGAGTCCTGTTAAAATAATAATATGGCTATGTGCCATAACCGGCCAACCTTACCCACCATTTTTTCGGCTGTCCTTCCAGTACCACGGACAGCAGCTTTCATCATGGCAGAAACCTCATCAACGGAATAACCGTTTATTCCCTTCGGCCGTTCCCTCTCGGTAGCAACCAAGTTCTCCCACAACCGAAGCATGCTTTCCCTTCTAGCGAAGGCTTCAATATCCATAACCACAAGATCATCTTCTCCGTTTATTAGTAAGATAAATCGGCTCTCCAGTGCGCCTTTACAAGTTAAGATAATCCTATTGCAGGAGACAATCAATTAACTTCCCGTAAGGTTGCTTTTTCGCCTTAATTCAATCATTTTCTTGCGTGAAGAAGCCTGACTCTTTTTTGAAAAACTGGGCCAGTCCGGCTCTCCTGATGAAATAATTGCCTTGTCTATGCAGCTCGCAGAACGATGGCTAGGATGTTGAGGCATGCATTCACCCCACTCTTTTGTAACCTCCTCTAATCTATCGATTAATTACGTCCTTCTTTTTACTGGGGGCTATCTAAGGGGTGCGTGACATATAGTTACTCAGGAACAGTCGAGGGGGATAAGTAAATGGATAACATATTCGATCAATCCCATCTTGCCGCAACTTTTGGTGGACGAAAACCAAATTGTCTGCTCATTATGGTCGATGAAGAGCGCTATCCGGTTATATATGAAACTGATAAAGTGCGGGCCTGGCGCCAGGAGAATCTGAAGGCTTACGAATTTCTCAAGCACCATGGCTTGGAGTTTAAAGCGCATTATGCCGGGAGTGTCGCCTGTGTGCCTAGTCGGGCTACCCTGTACACAGGACAATACCCATCTCTCCACGGGGTCTCCCAAACAGTGGGGGCAGCCAAATCAGCATATGATCCTGATGTGTTTTGGCTTGATCCCAATACCGTGCCGA
>CAZAAT010000037.1:0-1154 GCA_964483175.1 uncultured Bacilli bacterium | reverse complement strand
GCCAAATCAGCATATGATCCTGATGTGTTTTGGCTTGATCCCAATACCGTGCCGACAATGGGAGACTATTTCCGGGCTGCCGGTTACCAAACATATTGGAAAGGGAAGTGGCATGCTTCGGCGGAAAACATACTAATCCCCGGTACTCATAACGCCTTCTTATCCTACAATCCAGATAACGGAGTTCCTGTTCCTGAGGCTGAGCGTTTATATCTCAAGGCCAATAACCTCAGAGATTATGGCTTCGACGGCTGGGTAGGGCCAGAGCCCCATGGGAGTAGTCCCAGAGATTCCGGTTCATCGGCCGCAACTGGGATCAGTGGTCGAGATGTAGTCTATAAACAGCAAACCGTTGAATTGATCAAAACGTTGGATCAGCGATCGGCAACCGAAGGCAAACACCAGCAAAAGCCTTGGCTAATCGTCTGTTCCTTTGTCAATCCACACGACATCGCCATATTTGGTGCTTTCACCCAAGCCTCAGCTAGCTTTAGTTTTAAAGTGGATCCTTCGGTGCCATTAATCCCACCTGCGCCCACAGCCTCCGAGTGCTTATCGACAAAGCCTACCGCCCAATTGAGCTACAAACGGATTTACCAGCTAGCTTTCCAGCCATTACTCGACACTCAATTCTATCGCCAGTTGTATTATAGTCTACAGTTACAAGTTGATAGAGAGATCAGTGACGTTCTGGATGCCCTCAAAAACTCTTCTTTCTATGATAACACCATCGTCATTTTCACCTCTGATCATGGCGATCTATTAGGCTCCCACGGAGGTCTATTCCAAAAATGGTATCAGGCCTACGAAGAGGCGATCCATGTTCCCTTGATCATTCATAACCGCAGACTCTTCCCCAAGCCACAATCAACTGAGATGTTGACCAGCCATGTTGATGTTGTACCTACAATGCTGGGATTAGCCGGTATAAACACAGATAGAGTTCAAGAAATCATGAAAAAAGATCATACTGAGGTGCACCCGTTCGTTGGCCGCAATCTTGCCCCGCTGTTATACGGTAAAGAGTGCTTCCCCCGTGCTAATGAGCCGATCTATTTTATGACCGATGATAATGTGACTAAAGGGTTAAATCAGGTCAGCGCTACAGGGATACCCTATCCAGCTGTGCGCCAACCAAATTCCGTTGAAACGGT
>CAZAAT010000036.1:0-23549 GCA_964483175.1 uncultured Bacilli bacterium | reverse complement strand
GCTGCTTGCTGATCAGGACTGATAATATTGACAGCTAAGGCCCCAAAAAGAGAGCCCATCACAAAAATAATGGTTACTAAGAGATAGATTTTAGCGCGCCTCTGAACATACTGGTTCAGGGCAGAGTTCATGCGATTTCGCTGCATTAGCACCACTCCGAGACAAAAAGGCCTGTTCGTTATCATTTTTATGACACCAAACAGACCTTTAGACCGAAGTGAATCCGAAAAAGATAAGCTATTGCAGCTTCACACGGCCATACCTACCACCGCCGCCGGGCACTAGAGTCAGCATTCCGGACCTGGCAGCCTTAATCACCTGTGCTCCCCGAGAGCCGACGGCCTGAGAAAGCTCATCTGGGGTAGCAATATTGAGAATATATTTTTCTGGCCCTACCGAGTCAATTAGTAATTTAATAGACTTGGGTCCAATCCCAGGCAGCATTTCGAGCGGGACTTGATAAATATATGGCGGACGATGGCTGGGCGATAAGCTTGGTTGATCAGCAATCTGTTGGAGCCGATCCCAGACTCCCAAAATTATCTTGTCCTGTGGACAATTCGGGCAAGCAAAAACCGGGTCCGGATCAGTAAAGATAGTATTGCATACCGGACAGTAGGTACGGTGGTATTTTCCGAGCATCGGTGCCATACCGTAATTAGCTATTAAGCGGTTGTCACCCTCTCGCCGTAAGGCTTCGGCGAGCGATCTGAAATTCAGTACCTCTAGTGAAAACTCCATATACTCTCGGCCGATCTTTGACAACGAGTGGGCATCAGAACTGGTGAGAAAGGTTAAATGGCGCAGACTAGAAACCGTGTCAGCCATCGAAGTATCCGAGCTGAGTCCCAATTCTAGCCCAATTAAATCACGCGCGCCAAAAACATCTCGCAAATCCGCAACACAAGCGCCCAATACGCCTTTATGGGGAGTAAAAGCGTGGGCTGGAATTAAAAAACCTCCACAGGCAACCGCAAGATCGTAGGCTTCCGCCGGCGTCAGCGCAATCATTTGCGTGCTTAAGTTAGGGTTAGTCATATGAGGCTTTAGGCCGGCCGAGAATGCTCTGACCTCATCCAGGCCGGGAAAATAAGCTAAATAGTGCGCGCTCCCACGGTTATTGCACTGGAGTTCGATCTCAGCCGCCGGAACCAAAAGCAAGTCTCCAGCCAACAGCCCACCACCGTTGGCCGGTGTCAACACCCCATCAGCAATCATAGTCTCGATCTCGTGCTGTACTAACGGAGAGGCTGCATCAACTATCCCAATTATACCGAGACCTTTGTGGCGAGGTACATACTCGATAATCCGACGCAGAGTAAGATCGGCAGACGCGGTCACTTTAACCATCTGGCCCCCCGCCCTGCCAATATGGACATGCAAATCCGCATAACAGTTTATACTGCTCATCGGCCCGCTCCTACCCAATACGCGAGAAAACCGGCGAGCGATTTGGCATCGGTTATTTCTCCGTTAACAATCATTTGCTTGACCTGATCGGCACTAAACCTGTTAACCACAATAAATTCATCCGGATCTCCGCCCAGTCCCGAATGATCTCGGGTCAGATCAGTTGCGGCAAAGAGGTGGATTTTCTCATTCGTAAAACCGGGAGCAGTCCAGATGGCGGTCAACTTAACCCAGGTATCTGCCACGCAACCCGTTTCCTCGCGCAACTCGCGTTTAGCACACGCTAATGGATCTTCACCCTCATCGAGTTTGCCCGCCGGAATCTCCCAAAGCTCCGCTCCCACTGGGGTCCGGTGTTGTCTGACCAAAATAAAATAACCGTCTTCATCAATGGCAACAACAGCTGCTGCTCCCGGATGGAGTACCACCTCTCGCTCGCTTTGTCGACCATCGGGCAAAACAACCGTATTCTTTTGCACAGTCAACAGATTGCCCGCAAAAACAACCTCAGAATGAATGGTTTTTTCGGTTAAGTCCACCAGAACACAACCCCTTCTACCTGGAATAATTATCCTCAAAACTGTATACCTTAAGGCTAGCTCCCAAAAGTCCGGAGGTGAACATCCTGAAGATTCTAATTTACCCGCAAAGGCTTTATCTCGTCGGCAAGGTCAAAGAATTGAGGGCGCTATTGGCCCAACAGATACCGCAGTCTGGGCCGCAGCCAAACCAGCTGCAAAGTGGAGCGGATCCTCGCTAAAACTCCGGCCCATACTGCTAAAGCTGTCCAAATGTGGCTTAAGACGATCGGTAAGCTCAGTCACATTGCAAAAGACTAGCTCGTGCAAGACCCCATTGCGATTGGGCCGGGTTAAACCGGAAAGCTCTGCTAATTGCTGGAGTATAGCATGTTCCTCTTCACGATAAAAAGGGAAAGTAATCTGCGCAGGAGCAAAAGCCGCAACTTCAAGAGCGGTGATAAAATGATGGCTGATTCCATAGTGTCGAGAGCGCCGATCAGCAAAACTAAGCCGGGGCACCGCCAGCGGCCGTCCGTTAAGGGCTGCAACCGCATTAATCAGTTCACCCACTTCAATAGCAGTACTGCCGTATTTAGTTCCAGTTCCGGGTATCCCCGGGCCCATGCAGGCCAAGATGAAGTCGGCTTTAACAACCTCTTTGGCACAAGCCAAGGCCGAATAATTATTTAAAGCCTCGTAGTCTCCTCCAAAAGAGTGTCCACTTGAAATTACCGTGGTTAATAAACCTTCGGCTTTCAAAAGTGCAATAACCTGGGACCAAGCCGCCGGCAAGCAGGCAGCATCAGTATGGATATAAGCGATTTTACAGCCTTCAGCCAGCACTGCTAGACCACGGACTATTGGCTCTACCAGACTATGTACCCCGGCAATCAGCACCGGTGTATCGTCAAGGTCCCCGTAGGAAGCCGGATCCCGTGGGCGCACAGGGCTAGCCTCCTCATCCCAGGCCAGAACTGCCATTTGAGCCGGTGTATAACGCAACTTGATCAAGTGCCCGTGGCCTAATTGACCGGAGGGCTGCTTTTGCAGCTCAGTGCGATCAACTATAGCCATTACAAAATCCCATCCGCCAGACCCTAGATTTAAAGAACGGGCAGTTCGATTGAGCACTACCCGATCACCAACCTGGCACCAACCGACCAGATCCCCAAAGCAGATCGCGCCGACTTCACTGCCATCAGCCAAGCGGACAACGACCTTCTGAATTTGGACCGTTTGAGCGGTAATTTCGGTAACTTCGCCAGCTTGGCGGTCTAGCACCTACCACACCTCGCAAATGGCCATCAGATAGTCAACCAATTTATTCAAGTCATCAATCGCAATATACTCATCAGTAGAGTGTTCCAAATACGAGCCTATTCCGAGATTGGCGCAGGTCAGTCCCCGACTATTTAAGATATTGGCATCACTGCCGCCGCCGCGCGTGACTAGTTCATAACGTAAACCTATCTTTGCAGCTGCTTCGCGAGTAGCCATGGCTATCCGTGACGCCTCATCTAACTGCATCGCCGGAAAAGACTGGGTGGATTCCACCTCACCCCTGCCCCCAAGCTCAGCTGAAACCCTGTCGACCGCCGCCGAAAGTTGCTCTAGATACTCCACAGCACGTTCTGGCTGGTGACTACGAACTTCCCCGCTTAGTTCGGCATAATCAGGTACGATATTAAAAGCCGCGCCACCGGATATTTTGCCTATATTGGCCGTTGTGTACTCGTCAATTCGCCCTAGTTTGATAGCGCCAACAATCTTCGAAGCCATTTGGATCGCATTTATCCCATCCTCCGGACTATTTCCCGCATGGGCGGCCCGGCCATAAACCTTGATCGTAAACTCATAATGAACCGGTGAGCGCTTGACCACATTGCCAATCCGACCGCCACTATCTAAAACCAAGCCGTGTCTGCTGCGGAGCCTGGATAAATCCACCAGCTTCGCTCCCCAGAGGCCGGTTTCTTCAGCAATGCTAAAGAGGATTTCAAGCGGCGGATGTGATGCATCGGTCTGGTGGTAACGGCGTAGTACTTCTAATATAGCGGCTACACCCGCTTTATCATCAGCGCCGAGGATGTGTTTGCGGCCTTGGCTGCACAGTTTGCCTTCCTCAATAACTACTTTCAATCCTTGATTGGACTGAACCGTATCCATGTGCGCGCACAGAAGAATCGGCTCCCGATCATCGCCTGGCAAGAAACCAATAAGATTTCCGGCATTTCCACCAATCTCAGCCCCTGCGTTATCCTCGAATAGCTCCAAGCCGAGCTCAGCACAGCGAGCTATCAAATAGTCTGCCAGAGCTCTTTCTTGTCTGGATGGACTATCAATCTCGGCCAACCGAATAAACTCAGCTACTACTGGTTCAAGCAACAACCTCAGCCCCTTTTTGCAATGCAGCATAATTGAGTGGTAATAAATTATGGCGCCTAACCGGCAAGATCATTTTTAAGGCTTCTTGGACCGCTGTGACCGAAACCGGTTGAACTATTTCGATCAAAGCGCCCAGCAAGACGATATTGGCCACCTTGGTGCTGCCCAACTCATTGGCGATCTTTTGCGCCTCTACACCTATCATCGTTACCTCCGGGCGGAGCGCAACTGGTTCGGACTTATATAACGTTTGGTCATAAATTACTACGCCTCCAGGCTTTACCGTTCCCAAAAATTTCTCCAAACTAGGACGGTTCATGGCTACTAGGGCCGAAGGATTGCTAACCACCGGCGATCCGATTAGACCCGAGGAAATTACTGTTGTACAATTTGCCGTGCCGCCACGCATCTCTGGCCCATATGAAGGATACCAAGATACCTCCATCCCCTCTAGCATACCCGCATAGGCTAAAGTTTGACCTAATAACAGCACTCCTTGGCCCCCAAACCCGGCCGAGACAATTTCGTGCAACATCTATCCGGTCACCTCCCTGGTTCGGTCAACTAATACTCCGACCGGATAGTACTCGGCAACAACCGTTTCCAAATGCTCTAAAGCTTTGACCGGAGTCATGCCCCAATTGGTAGGACAAGTAGACAAGACCTCAATCAAGCTGAAACCGACCTGATCGACCTGGGTCTCAAATGCCTTTTTGATGCACCGAGCGGCCTGAATGACCGCCTTCGCATTATGCAAACTAACCCTGGCAATATAGGCTGGCCCATCAAGAGCGGCTAACATTTCCGCCATCTTGATCGGATAGCCATTGTCTTTGGCCATCCTGCCTAATGGAGTCGTAGTCGTCTTCTGGCCAATTAAGGTCGTCGGTGCCATTTGACCGCCGGTCATGCCAAAGTTGGTATTGTTGATAAAGATCACCGTGATATTTTCGCTTCGGGCCGCCGCATGCACAATCTCCGCCGTCCCGATGCTGGCTAAATCACCATCACCTTGATAAGTAAAGACCACCGAATCTGGCAGTACTCGCTTGATGCCGGTAGCTACGGCCGGAGCGCGACCATGGGAAGCCTGCTGCATATCACAGTTAAAATAATTATACGCAAATACCGAGCACCCGACCGAAGCCACACCGATCGTTTTTTCGCGAACTTGCAGCGAATCAAGCGTTTCTGCGATCAACCGATGTGCGATCCCATGAGTACACCCTGGGCAGTAGTGGAAAGGCTGTTCGGTTAGGCTCTCAGGATACCCTGAAACTAATTTTTCAATCCGTTCTGACACCGTTGCCACCCCTTTCAGCCTTTACCCGGGCTAAGATTTGTGCGGGTAATGGCACTATTCCTCCCGGATAACCAAATAATACAGTCGGCACCAGGCCTTCTACAGCTAATCTAATATCTTCTACCAGTTGACCGGCGCTCATTTCGACACAGATAACTTTTTTGACGCCTACTTGTTTGACCAGTTCAGCCAGGGAACCATAAGGAAATGGATATAAGCTAATCGGTCGAAATAGCCCCAGCTTTAATCCCTCTTGGCGTGCCAGATCAACCACGGTCCGACAGATTCGGGCGGTAATGCCATAGGCAACCAGAATAATCTCTGCATCGTCGACACAGTAGTGATCATAGCGCAGTTCCTCTTGGGCCATCCGCTCATATTTCGCCATTAATTTCGAGTTATGCTCAAAGAGCTCAACCGGGTCGATGTATAACGAATTTACCAGATTAGTAGCTCGGCCTCTTGCACCTGTGGTAGCCCAGGGCTTGGCGGGTAAGGCTGATACCGAAAGTGGTTCCTCAATCGCCACCGGCTCCATCATTTGCCCGAGAACCCCATCACCAAGAATCATGACCGGATTGCGGTATTTATCAGCAAGATCGAAGGCTTCCCTAACTAGATCAGCCAACTCCTGTACATACGCCGGAGCTAATACGAGTAAATGATAATCTCCATGGCCCCCACCTTTGGTCGCCTGGAAATAATCTGATTGGGCCGGCTGAATACCTCCTAACCCCGGGCCGCCACGCACCATGTTGACTACGACACATGGTAGTTCGGCACCGGCAATATACGATAAGCCTTCCTGTTTGAGGCTGATACCTGGGCTCGAGGATGAGGTCATCACCCGCGCCCCGGCCCCCGCGGCTCCATAAACCATGTTGATCGCGCTCACTTCGCTCTCCGCCTGCAGGTACACCCCGCCTACTTCCGGTAAACGCCGGGCCATGTATTCCGGCAATTCATTCTGCGGAGTAATCGGATAACCGAAAAAATAACGACAACCGGCAGCAATCGCGGCTTCCCCAATTGCTTCGTTGCCTTTCATCAAGCGGCGTTCCACGCCCATCCCTCCCCTATCTCCAGACTCGAATCGCGACATCAGGACACATCTTCGCACAAAGGGCGCAACCGGTACACGCCTCCGGAAGCACGACGATCACCGGATTGTAGCCTTTGCTGTTGATATCCTTGCCGGGACCAATTACTTCTTTCGGACAGGCTGCACAGCACAATAGACAGCCTTTGCACCGTTCGGCATCAATTACGATCCTCGCCATCCTCTACCCTCCATCTGCAGCCAACCACATAGGTTAAAATTTATGTTTTTCACACTATAAGCTCATTTCCCTGCCCGAATACCAATCAGAGCCGTAAATCAAAAAATGACAATTATTCCAATGTTTTATCAATAACATGGAGGAATCTAATTCATAACCAAGAAGAATGATATCGTACATTATAGTACCGTTAGAATTATTGGAGGTGTGTGAAATGATGGAAAAAAACTTGACTCGTCGCGAATTTCTGGTTGGCACCGGTAGCTTCGCTGCTGGAGCTGCGGTCGGTGCGGTGTTAGGCGGAGGCGTTTTCGGTCTGCTTGACGTACAAGCCGCCGAAACCGTCGCGCCACCGGCACCGTGGAAGTACGTCAAACTTGACCCCGAAGTTGTGCGCAAAAAAGGTTGGGAGATGTACTGGCAAGGTGGATGTATGAAAGGTGCCGCCGGCGCAATCATTACCGAGTTGCAAGAGAAAGTAGGTTTCCCCTACACCATGCTGCCGCTCGAAGTATTTCGTTACGGAAGCGCCGGCATCGGCGGTTGGGGCACAATTTGTGGCGCTGCTAACGGTGCTGCGTACGCCATGGGCCTTGTTCTGCCCAACGCCGATATCTCCACACTGGTCAGCGAACTGCTGGGCTGGTACTCCGAAACAGCGCTCCCGACTTACAAGCATGATGCCTATGCCAAGTACCCAACAACCGTGCAAAGCGTGGCCGGTAATCCGCTTTGCCACACCTCGGTTAGCAAATGGTGCGATGCCAGCGGCTTACGGGAAGACTCCGATGAACGCAAAGACCGCTGCGCCAAGATTACCGGAGACTCCGCCGCAAGAGCCGTCGAACTCCTCAATGCCTACTTCGACAAGACTTTTGCTCCAGTCTACAAAATCTCAGCCGAAACCGAAAGCTGTCGTGCCTGCCACGTAACCAGAATGAGCGATACTCTTACCAAAATGGAATGTGCCCCATGCCATCCAAATGCTCACAAGAAATAAGTTGGAGTTATAACAAAAACCCCCTGGAAACAGGGGGTTTTGCTTGTGATAGCCTTTATTCGTCGGCAAATTCTTTGTGCGATAGGTTGATCCGGCCTTGGCTATCGATCTCGATAACTTTAACTGTTATGGTGTCACCGATACTCACAACGTCTTCGACCTTTTCCACCCGGTGCTTGGCGAGTTTAGAGATGTGAACCAGACCTTCTTTATTCGGGCCAATCTCAACGAAAGCGCCAAAATTCATGATCCGCTTCACTACGCCCTCATATACTTCTCCAACCTCAACCTCTTTGGTTAAGCTTTCGATGACAGACTTTGCCAGCCGGCCAGACTCTTCGTTAACCGAAGCAATGAAGACGCGTCCGTCATCCTCGATGTCAATATCAGCGCCTGTTTCGGCAATAATCTTACGGATGGTCTTTCCGCCTGGCCCGATAACGTCACGAATCTTTTCGGGATCGATATTGATCTGAATAATTCTCGGAGCATAAGGCGAGATATTCTGGCGAGGCTCAGGCATCACTTCAAGCATCTTGCCAAGAATGAACATCCGCCCTTCGTGGGCTTGGCGTAAGGCTTTAGCCAAGACATCCCGACCGATACCGGCGATTTTGATATCCATTTGCATCGCGGTAACCCCTGCTTCGGTACCGGCCACTTTAAAGTCCATATCTCCTAAGTGATCTTCGAGTCCTTGGATATCGGAGAGGATGACATGTTCGTCGCCTTCCTTAATCAAACCCATTGCGATGCCGGCAACCGGCCTTTTAATAGGAACACCCGCATCCATTAACGATAGGGTGCTGCCACAGACACTAGCCTGCGAAGTTGACCCGTTCGAGCTCAAAACTTCGCTTACAACCCTAATTGTATAGGGAAACTCGTCATGTGACGGTAGCACCGGCAACAATGCTCTTTCAGCCAAGGCACCATGTCCGATCTCACGCCTGCCGGGTCCGCGCATCGGCCGAACTTCGCCAACACTGTAAGCAGGGAAGTTATAGTGATGCATATACCGTTTAAACTCTTCAGCGCCCAATCCGTCTAATATCTGGACATCAGACTGAATACCTAAAGTGGTTACGGTCATGACCTGAGTTTGCCCTCGATTAAAAAGTCCTGAACCGTGGGTACGCGGCAGCAATCCCACCTTACAAGAGATATGGCGAATCTCCTCAGGTCTACGTCCATCAGGACGCATGCGTTCATGCACAATCATCCCGCGCACAATTTCTTTTTCCAGGTTATCCAATACTTCACCGACCATCTTCGCGGTATGTAGATAGCGTTCTTCGCCGACGCGCTCCTGATACAGAGTGCGAATATCAGCCTTAGCCTGCTCGGTCGCTTCTTGCCTGGCAGTCTTATCAGAATTGGTAATGGCAGCTTTTAGCAGATCCGTCCCTAGTTCACGTAGAAGCTGCTCGACCTCGGGCTCAATCTGAAATAAGACGAATTCCCGTTTTGGCTTGCCTATTTCGCTCACGATCTGCTCTTGAAAGGCTACGAGACGCTTGATCTCTTCATGACCGAAGATGATCGCATCTAGCATGATCTCCTCAGGGATTTCCTTAGCCCCTGCCTCAACCATCATGATCGCATCCTTGGTCCCGGCGACCACAAGGTCAAAGTCACTCTGTTCGCGCTGATCAACGGTTGGATTAATTAAAAACTCGCCGTCAATGCGCCCAACCCGTACACCACCAACCGGGCCGAGAAAAGGAATATCCGAGATGCTCAAGGCGCAGGAGGCACCGATTAGAGCTGGAATATCCGGGGAATTATCTTGGTCGACTGAGATTACCTGCGCGACAACCTGAACATCATTGCGGAACCCTTCCGGAAAAAGCGGGCGCAGCGGACGGTCGATCATCCGGGCCGATAGAATTGCTTGTTCACTTGGCCGCCCCTCTCGCTTGATAAAGCCACCTGGGATCTTACCAACGGCATAAAGCCTTTCTTCAAAATCGACTAATAGCGGGAAAAAGTCGATACCTTCTCTTGGTTCTTTCGATGCGGTCGCGGTTACCAAAACAGCTGTTTCACCATAGCGAACTAAAACTGCACCATTGGCTTGCTCGGCTAATTCGCCGGACTCGATGGCCAGTTTGCGCCCGCCGAAATCCATTTCGTACAAACTCATACTTGAAAACTTCCTCCTATCTCTATCTCATTCTCTATCCTTATCTTTTCAATTGAAAACATTTCCATACTGTATTTCGAATTCCCTTTAACCGGACTAAATTAAGCGGCAACAGAGAAAACTTTACAGTTACTATGGGCAAAAAAATAAGCGGGTATTTACTCACCCGCTCATCCCAAAAACGAATACTTTATTTTCTGATTCCTAAGCGACTAATGATCTCCCGATAACGATTGATGTCTTTTTTCATCAAGTAATTCAATAATCCACGCCGCCTACCAATCATTTTGTACAAGCCGCGCCGGGAGTGGTGATCATGCTTGTGAACCTTCAGATGCTCAGTCAAGTCGCTAATACGCTGAGTCAACATCGCAATCTGAACCTCCGGCGAACCGGTATCACCCTCGTGGAGCTTATACTCTTCGATTAGAGACTGCTTTTTTTCGCTAGTTAAAGCCACCATTTTCACCTCCATAAACTTGGAATCGCGGTCCACCCAGCATTGCGTCGGAGTTTCATCAACCCGAGTGGAACGTTCGGCTATTAGCCACTACTAATATTACCACACCGACAAAAAATTTGCCAACTATTTGCTCACCAATTGTTTAATTCGCTCAACATCTCGGCCAATTTGACCTGCGAGTTCCTGACCGGTTTCAAACTTGGTGATCGACCGCAGCCGGTGCACAAATTCCACTTGCAACACTCTACCGTACAAGTCAGCACCAGACCAGTCTAAAATATAGACCTCGACTGACGGAGTAAAATCACCAAAGGTCATGGAGGTGCCAATAAATATTGCAGCCAGAAATGTCTCCCCAGCAATAGTTGCTCGCCCGCCATAGACCCCGGATGCGGGAATAAGTCTCGTGTTCGGAACAATCAAATTCGCGGTGGGAAATCCTAATTTCTTGCCCCGACCAAAACCGTGGGTAACCTGTCCCTTGAGAAAATAAGGTCGACCCAGAAGCTCGCTGGCAACCTCCACATTTCCAACCTTGAGTTCAGTGCGGATTCTAGTACTACTAATCACTTGGCCCTGATACTCCACTGGTTCGCAGACCCAAACCTGAAAGCCAAATTCCTGGCCGGCCGCTTGCAAGGTTTGGTAATTGCCGGTATTCTTTTGGCCATAGCGAAAATTGAAACCGATGACCACGCCGGAAACAGCTAATTGATCAACCAATATTTTTTGAGCAAATTCACGAGGTGTTAGGGCAGCAAACTCTTTGGTAAAATGAAAGCAACCAAAATAATCTAATCCGACCAATTTAATTATCTCAGCCTGTTCATCTGGAAACGTTAGCTGACTCGCCGGATTATCGGGCCTGAAAACGTTCTGAGGATGCGGCCAAAAGGAGAGCGCGCCTGTGCTACACGGGGTCGGCAAACAGTCTTTGGCCGCCCTAATTGCTGTATACATTAGCTTTTGGTGGCCCAGATGAACCCCGTCAAAGACACCGAGCGCTAAAACAGACTTTTTTGGCGGCGGGTTGCTTCGGATCAAGTAATTCTCTGCATTAGCTAAATTGTGCATTAAACAACACCTTCACTGGCTGCAAATAACCATGGCCGGATCCAAACCGATATTTCGCAATTGCCACCAGCTGCCCATTAAAAATCAGGGTAAAAAACTCCCCCGGCTTAGCATCCCATGGGACTTGAATAGTGTTTCCATTGAGAATGGGCTTTAGCTCGGATTCGTTTAAATAAATCGTTGCAAATCGAAGCGGTTGCTCCATACTGGTGATAACCGAAGACAACCGGTCCTCTTCCGCCAATTGCAGCACTTCTTCTACGGTCAAAGCATCTTCAATGACAAATCCATCGCTTTCGGTGCGTAAAAGGCTTGCTAAATGAGCACCGGCACCAACTTTATGCCCCAAATCATAGGCAAGACTCCGGATATATGTGCCCTTGCTGCATCTCACTCTCATCCGCAGCAAATCGCCGATCCCATAATAAGGCTTATCCTGTAAAGGTATAATATCCAACTCATGGATGACAACTTCGCGCTCAGGCCTTTCAACTTCAATCCCACTGCGCGCATACTCATATAAACGTTTACCGCCAATCCGGACGGCTGACACTAGTGGCGGCTTCTGTAGTTGCCTCCCCCGTAAACTGGCGCCAGCTGCTTGCAGATCGGCCAAAGTACAAGCCATCTCTGGGTATTGCTTGACAACATTTCCCTCGGAGTCATACGTATCAGTATCAACACCCAATCTGACCATACCGATGTACTCTTTTGCTTCGGCATCCAAGTATTCTAACAGTCGGGTAGCAGCTCCAAGGGCGATAACCATAACACCGGTGGCGTTAGGATCAAGTGTTCCGGAATGACCAATCTTTTTCTGCCGCAATACCCTCCGTAAGAAGGCTACCAGGTCATGTGAGGTCATACCGGGTGGTTTAAGTACATTTAAAAAACCAGAATACATTACCCCTAGCCTCTAACAAAAATTATTGTTCAGGAGGGCGAGGATTTTTTCCGCTGCTCGATGTGGTTCAAGGTCAATTTCACACCCGGCGGCATTGGCATGTCCCCCTCCACCGAACTGGCGGGCATAGACACTCACGTCAACCCCGGGGACCGAACGCCAACTAACTTTGGTCCGACCATCTGGTAATTGGCGAAAGAGCAGGGCAACTTTGACCCCTTCGACCATCTGGGCATAGGAGATGTAATTCTCGCTATCGCCCATATTAGGCACATATTCGGCCAACATGGCCTGATCAAGAATAATATAAACTACCCGGCCGCCACAAGCAGACTGGAGGCCTGCCAAAACTCTGCCAAGCAGTCTGATAAACCCGAGATCTTTGCGTTGATAAATCTGATGAAAGATCTGGTAAGGATCGACCCCGAGTTCAACTAGTTTAGCGGCAATGCGAAAAGCCTCCGACGTTGTATTCGCATGGCTGAATCTGCCGGTATCAGTTACAATAGCTGTATATAATGCGACGGCAGCTGCATAGCTAGGCTGCAGTCCGGCTAATTCGAATAATTCATAAATTAGTTCGCCTGTAGCGCAGGCACTAGGTCGTACATATCTCGGTTCACCAAACTCATTACCTAAATGATGGTCAATATTTATTACTTCTTGAGCTGAATCAAGATAGGATTTCAAGGAGCCAATCCGCCTGTAGTCTGAAACATCTACTGCGACAACGCGCTCATAGCTTTCGGCCAAATCAGATTCGCCGACCCGAATCTTGTCAACCCCAGGAATAAAGTGAAAGGCCTGAGCGACCTCTTCCGATGCAGCTATCGTCGCCTGCTTGCCCAACTGGCGCAGTAAATCACCCAGCGCGATTAATGACCCAACACTATCACCATCGGGGTGAACATGGGAGAGCAGGAGATAGTTATCTCCTGCTTTTAGCTGAGTTAATACTTTTTGTGCTGAGCCGATCGAATCCACCAACTACTCCCCTTTCGGCTCTTCGCTTGTTTTAGCCAAATCTGATAAGATCGCCATTACTTTTGAGCCTTGTTCAATCGATTCATCGAGAACAAAGTGAATCTGCGGGGTATGGCGGAGCTTAATTCGTTTGCCTATTTCGGTGCGTACAAACCCTCGAGCATGATTCAAAGCCTGAATGGTCTGCTGCTTTTCCTCGTCGGTGCCAAAAACACTGATATAAACTTTGACTTCCCGTTTATCTCCAGTCAATTGAACCCTGGTAACGCTGGCAAACCCGATCCGTGGATCTTTTAAGTCTTTTAATAGCATATCGCCAATTTCCGAACGGATTTGATCCTCAATCCTTACATTACGGGTGTTTGACATAGTTCTCACTCCCTATATTGTCCGGGCAACCTCTTTCATCACGAAGGCTTCGATGATGTCACCTTCTTTGATGTCCTGAAACTTATCGAGACCGATACCACATTCATATCCGGTATCTACTTCTTTTACATCATCCTTGAACCGTTTGAGCGAGGCAATCTTATCCTCCTGGATGACAATATTATCCCGGATAACCCTGGCCTGAGCATTTCTCACAATCTTACCATCGAGTACATAAGAACCACAGATATTCCCGAATTTAGGAACTCTGATGACCTGACGTACTTCAGCCCTGCCCAGCACGGCCTCCTCATAAGTCGGCTCGAGCATACCAACGATAGCAGCCTTAACATCATCAATTGCGGTATAAATGATCCTGTATAGCCTGATGTCAACTTTCTCACGTTCCGCGGTACGCTTGGCGGTTGGATCCGGCCGGACATTAAAGCCGATGACGATCGCATCGGAGGCGGTTGCTAACATGACATCGCTTTCTGAAATCCCGCCAACACCGCTGTGAATTACCTGAACTTTGACTTCTTCATTGGAGAGACGCTCCAATGAACTCTTCAAGGCTTCAACTGAGCCATCAACATCGGCTTTAAGCACAATATTCAAGTTCTTGACTTGCCCCTCTTTAATCCGGGTATACAAGTCTTCTAGTGTCAACGCAGAGCTACGATGCAGTTGCTCCTGGCGTGATTTAAGGCTCCGAGATTCGGCAATAGCTCGCGCAATCTTTTCGTCATCTACTGCCGCGAAACTATCCCCAGCAGAAGGAGCATCAGCCAAACCGAGAATCTGTACCGGTGTGGCCGGCCCAGCCTCTTTGATCCGTTCACCTAGGTAATTCGACATAGCGCGAATACGACCGAAGGTCTCGCCACAAACCGCTACGTCGCCTACTCTTAGCGTTCCTTTCTGGATCAAGACTGTAGCCAACGGGCCCATACCTTTATCCAACTTAGATTCGATTACTATGCCGCGAGCCAACCGATCGGGATTTGCCTTATACTCCTGCATTTCGGCTACGAGTAGGATCATCTCTAAAATATCATCGATGCCCTCTCTGCGCAAAGCCGAAATTGGAACAAATATCGTGTCACCACCCCACTCTTCCGGAATCAAGTTATACTCTGTAAGCTCTTGCTTAATCCGATCAGGATTAGCGGTGGGGCGATCCATTTTGTTAATTGCAACGATAATGGGTACCTCAGCAGCTTTAGCGTGGTTAAGCGCTTCGACTGTCTGTGGCATTACGCCATCATCGGCAGCAACAACCAAGACTACAATATCGGTAACCTGAGCTCCCCTAGCGCGCATTGCTGTAAAAGCTTCATGCCCAGGTGTATCGAGGAAGGTAACTAACTGATCTTTAAATTTAACTTGGTACGCACCTATATGTTGGGTAATACCGCCAGCTTCACTCGCTGCTACCTTAGACTCCCTGATTGCATCTAACAAAGTAGTCTTTCCATGGTCAACATGGCCCATAATCGTAACCACTGGTGGCCTTGGCTTCAATGACTCGGGAGCATCTTCTTGATCTTGCAGATACAGTTCCTCCGGATCTTTAGATTTTTCAAATTCCGCTTCAAAACCAAGTTCTTCCGCTACTAGCATCGCTGCCTCAGGGTCAACGGTTTGATTAACCGCAGCCATGATGCCTAGACCCATCAGTTTTTTTATCAGCACAGTTGCCTGAATACCAAATTCGGCAGCTAACTCTTTAACAGTAGCTTCTTGTGGGATGATTACTTTTTTATGAACAGGAACAGCTACCGGCTGGCTCTGTTGTTTGCTCCTACGATTGTCAGAGCGACGCGAGCGACGCTTTGATAGCTTATAATCAAGTTCCTCTTCATCCTGCACATACACTTCCGGTCGCTTGGCTTTGGCACCGGGTTTTTTCGGGGTTTTTTTGGGCTTAGCGGTATCCTCATCTGATAAGACTTTTTTCTTTTTCGGACTTTCCAGCTCTGTACTGATCTCTGTCGCTGGCGGAGTCATCGGTTTAGCCTGTGTTGCCGCCTGAGGGGTAACATCTTTATGGGGAGTTGTTTCTGCACTCGTCTCCACTGTAGTGCGAGACTCCTTTCTTTCACGGAGCACTCGCGTCCTCTCCCGAATCTGGTTAGCTATAGCACCATCAATAACACTCATATGGTTTTTAACATCCAACCCCAACTTTTGCAACATTTTAACCATATCGGCAGAATTGACTTCCAATTCTTTGGCTAATTCATATACTCGTACTTTCTCCACTCAAGAAACACCCCCACTTTTCTCGGCTGTTTGGCCTTGGTCAACCGTCTTGATAATCGCTTGCGCTAATTCTAACGACGTTAGCCCAACAACCGCATACGACTGGCGGCCTAGTTGCCACCCTAAGTCAGTTTTATCAACCACTGACAGCATCGGTACTGCATTTTCCCGACAACTTCTGGCTACAACATCGGCTATACCGCCAGCATCTCGCGCAACTAACACCAGCACTACTCGACCTCGCATTATGCCGTCAAGGACCGAATCGGCCCCTTTGAGTAAAGCTCCGGCTTTAGCCGCCAGACCAACATAACCTAAGACTTTTTGTTTAAGTACACTAGAACCTTGTTGCAAACTCCGCTCTCAACCTCTCTTTAGCTTCCGGATCCACCGAGATCTTCAATGATTTCTCCAGTGGGCCGGCCAGAGCCTTGGATAAGCACTCGGAATTAGGACAAACATATGCTCCTCGTCCAGCCTTTTTGCCGGTAGAGTCTAGCACCACAGTCCCTTCCGCACTCCGCACAAATCGGATTAGCGTTCGCTTGTCTCCCGCTTGACGACAAGCGATACAGGTCCGGATTGGTATCTTTTTCAACACCCTCACCCCAGTGCCCATCAAATATCAAGTAAGTCAGCTAGAGCATCGTCAAGGAGATCACGGTCAATCTTCGGCGCAGCCTCTTCTGAAGTAGGTTGACTTTTCTCCTCAGATGGCTCGCCCGGCTCGTCTTCGACAAGCAACCGTAAATCTTCAAGGTTTCGTAGTACCGTAGTCTCTTTCTCTTTCTCTTTTTTCTTGCTTTTCTTAGGTTTACCCTCTTTGGGCTCCTCAACGCCGTCGGCGATGATTTGCGCAACCATTTCGTCGAGTAACGAAGTATCGATCTCTGATTCTTGATCTTCAATTTTTTGGGCTTCCGCTTCAGCCGCCCTAGCCTTTTCCTCTTCGGCCTCCTGAGCTAAAATCTCTTGCATCTGATCCCAGGTCTTAATATCGATCTTCCATCCGGTGAGCTTGGCTGCCAATCTAGCATTTTGCCCTTCACGCCCAATCGCTAAAGAGAGTTGGTCTTCATTCACAACGACTCTGGCAACCTTCTCATCAGCCCTAGGATAAACCGCTTCTACTTTGGCCGGGCTCAGAGCATTGGCGACAAATTTGCCGATATCGGCATCCCACTGGACAATATCGATTTTTTCACCACGCAGCTCATTGACGATTGTTTGCACCCTGCTTCCACGCTGACCGACACAGGCTCCGACCGGATCAACATTTCGGTCATGAGAGTAAACTGCTATTTTTGAGCGGTAGCCGGGTTCACGAGCAACACTCTTCAACTCAACAATCCCGTCGAAAATCTCGGGCACTTCGAGTTCAAACAACCTCTTCAGCAATCCTGGGTTGGTCCGCGAAAGCGTAACAGCGGGGCCCTTGGTTGTTTTATTCACTGCTACTATATAAGTTTTTAAGCGATCACCGTGAGTATAGCGTTCGTTAGGAATCTGCTCACTGGGTGGCAAGATCGCCTCTACTCTGCCCAGGTCGATGAAGACATTGCGCTTTTCGATTCGCTGGACAACACCGGTTACGATATCATCAACTTTTTCGATGAATTCGTCATAAACTAAGTCCCGTTCAGCTTCACGAATGCGCTGAATTACGACCTGTTTTGCCGTTTGAGCGGCTATCCGTCCGAAATCTCTCGGCGTAACCTCTTCTTCGAAAAAGTCCCCCACATTAATGGTGGGCTTGGTAGCCCTCGCTTCTTCGAGAGAAATCTCCAGTTGCGGATTGGTTACTTCGGATACTACCTCCCGCAAAGAATAAACTTTGATATCTCCCCCGCGTTTATCGCCAAACTCGACTCGGATATTACCTGTCGTGCTGTAATGGCGTTTATAAGCCGAAGCGATAGCTGCCTCAATAGCCTCTTGCAGCACTTGCATGGATATACCACGATCTTGTGTAAGTTCATGCAACGCTTGCATCAGGTCATAATTCATTCCGACTTGACCTCCCCAAATACATTAAAATCTGATCGCCAAGCGCACATTGGCGATCTTTTCCTCCGGGATCGTAATCGTCTCATTTTCGTCACCAATCTGCAAAGAAACGAAACCATTTTCCTTCGCCAGTAATATACCTTCAAACACTTTGGCTCCGTTAAACGGCTCATATGTCGTAAGGTGCACAAATCTACCTCGACTCAGCTCAAAATCACGCTGAGTCTTAAGAGGGCGCTCAGCTCCTGGTGAAGAGACTTCGAAAATATAAGACTGCTCAATTGGGTCACGTTCATCCAGGATGGGGTTGATACGCTTGGCCACCAATTGGCAATCATCAATCGTAATACCCCCGGGTTTATCTATGAACAAACGCAGAAAAAAGTGCTTACCCTCTTTGGTAAATTCAACATCAATTAGATCAAAACCTAAAGCCTCTACTTCGACCTGGGCCAATTGAGTGACAAGCCTTTCAACCTCTGATCTTTTCATGCCAACCCTCCTATCAAAACCAAGATTAGTTTTGCCTGGCAGATTCGTGTCAATTCTCACATGGCTTAACGCAGAATGAGTGGGTTGGCAACCCACTCATTCGAAAGCCGTTATTCTCGTTATATTTTACCACCAATGGGCGACACTTGCAAGCCTAGAAACTAAAAAGGTTCATCTGATTGCTCTCTGGAAGCTTAGCACAGGTCCCTTGTTCCCTGAGCACCTCGATCACGTTCTTGGATAAACCGGTCCGCGTCCGCAAATCCTCCAAAGATGTAAAAGGTGACTCTGCTCTAGCTTTGACAATCGAATTGGCTGCGGTCTCCCCCAAACCGGCCACACTAATAAAGGGGGGAATCAGTTTACGCCCGCTGACCTTAAAGATTGTCGCATCACTAACATATAGATCAACTTGGCCGAAGGTAATCCCTCTAAGCAATGCTTCCTTCGCCACCTCGAGGATGGTTAAAACACTTTTCTCACGGGCGGTGGCAGAGTTCCCTTTTCCTTCATACTCTCGGATCAATGAATTGACTTTACCCAGCCCTCCCTCAACATAGCTGATATCAAATTCATTGGCTCGCACCGAAAAATAAGCAGCGTAAAAGGCTTCAGGATAATGTACTTTAAACCAAGCGATACGGAAAGCCATTGTTACGTATGCTACTGCGTGAGCCTTTGGAAATAGGTATTTTATCTTGCGACAAGACTCGATAAACCAGTCCTCTACTCCGGCCTGTTTCATAATCTCGACATCGTTCTCGTCTACCCCTTTGCCTTTACGCACCCTTTCCATCACTTTAAAAGACTTAAGAGGATCGACACCTTTCTGCATCAAGTGGAGCATGATATCATCCCTGGTGGAAATAACTTGAGCCAGGGTAGCTTGTCCCCTTTGAATCAGGGTTTGCGCATTGTTCAACCAAACATCGGTCCCGTGAGAAAGACCACTAATCCGAACCAACTCGCCAAAGGTCTTCGGCCTCGTATCTTCGAGCATCTGCCTAACAAAACGCGTCCCGAATTCAGGCACCCCGAAGGTGCCAACTTTAGAGCCTAGCTCCTGCTCGGAAAGTCCGAGCGACTCTAGTCCGGAAAAGATTGCCATCGTCTCCGGATCATCCAGGGGAATCTGTTGTGGCTTAACCCCGGTCATATCCTGAAGCATCCTGATGACCGTCGGATCATCATGGCCAAGGATATCCAATTTGACCAGTCGACTACTGATCGCCTTGTAGTCAAAATGAGTTGTGACCGTAGTAGACTTGGTATCATTAGCCGGCCGCTGAATCGGAGAAAAATCAAAGATTTCGCGGCCCCTGGGAACAATCATTAATCCCCCCGGGTGTTGGCCGGTAGTTCTTTTAACCCCCGAACATCCGATTACCAGCCGATTGATCTCCGCCTTGCGTTTATATACACCCTTATCATCGAGGTATTTTCGGACAAAGCCATACGCGGTCCGATCGGCAAGGGTTGCAATGGTACCCGCCCGGTAGACATAGCTCTCACCAAATAACTCCTCGGTATATTTGTGAACCTCTGGCTGATAAGTGCCGGAAAAGTTCAGATCGATATCTGGCACCTTGTCACCATCAAAACCCAAAAATGTTTCGAAGGGGATGTCATGACCTTCTTTGGCCAGCGGGTATTGGCACAGCGGACAATTGCGCTCAGGCAAGTCAACTCCGGAGTTTACCGACCCATCAGTGATAAACTCGGAGAACTGACACTTTGGGCACAAGTAATGGGGTGGTAGAGGATTGACTTCCGTAATCCGGGCCATAGTAGCTGCCAATGAAGATCCCACACTACCGCGTGAACCTACCAAATAGCCATCTGATAAGCTTTTCTGGACCAGCTTATGGGCGATCATATATAGTTCGGCGAAGCCGTTAGAAATAATCGAATCCAGTTCCCGATCTAACCGCTTGTTAACAATCGCCGGCAGAGGGTCGCCATAAAGAGACTGAGCTGTTTCCAGGCAGATGCGCCTCAGGTCTTCGGCGGCTCCAGGTATCTGTGGCCCGCAAAATTCCAAAGGAACCGGGAGAACTTCTTCTACACTCTCCGCAATCTGTCTGGGGTATTCGACCACGACCTTTGCTGCCAGTTCCTCACCTAAGTAGGCGAATTCCTCCAGCATCTCTTCGGTTGTACGAAAATACAGTGGCGCCTGTTTTTCCGCATCAGCAAAACCCTGACCATACATGAGAATCCGGCGAAAAACTTCATCACGAGGCCGGAGAAAATGGACGTCGCCGGTCGCCACAACCGGCTTGCCTAATTGTTCGGCTAATCTACAGATAGTGCGGTTGTAATTCTTGAGGTCTTCAACCGTCGCCCTACCCTCGCGGACCATGAACTCATTATTACCCAAGGGCTGAATCTCCAAAAAATCATAAAAGCTCGCTATCTGCAGCAGCTTATCCTCGGGTAGGCCAGCGGCCACCGCCCGGTATAGCTCCCCGATCTCACAAGCTGTCCCAAGAATAAGCCCCTCACGATATCTCTCCAATTCAGAGCGAGGAATACGTGGATGACGATAAAAATATTGCAAGTGCGACTCTGAGACCAGCTTGTACAGGTTTTTTAAGCCCGTAGCATTTTTGACCAAAATTAAAATATGATTGGTGCGTTCAAACTCCGGCTCCTGGTCGCCTTCGCAGAGATAACCTTCAAGGCCATAGATGATTTTGATTCCATGCTTTTTCCCGGCAGCATAGGCTTCAGGATAGGCCTGGACAACCCCATGATCGGTGATGGCAATGGCTGGATGCCCCCATGCAGCAGCCAAAGCGACTACTTCCTCGACATTTACCATTGCATCCATCGCGCTCATTTTAGTATGTAAATGCAATTCAACGCGTTTTTCGACGGCATTATCCTGCACTTGCGCCGGAGGGGTGGCCATATCGATAAAAGTGGGGGTGATGACAATCTCTTGTAAATATTGATCAGTTTCGGTTGACCCGACCACCTTTAACCAGCTGCCAATACCAATTTTATCAGCTAAGCGAGATATTTCCTCACCACCAATAGCCTTGACCGTGATTGAATCAGTATAATCGGTGATGTCGATGGTAATCAATTGTTTCCTGTTACGCAACTCGCGGGTCTCTACCGCCAACACTTCACCGATCACAGTCACCTCGTCGCCGCCATGCTCGATATAGGACAACGGAACCTGCTCAACCTGATGATAAGTACCATACAATCCCTTCTCCGTTGGCACCTGGGTCTGCTTAATCGTCTCAAGCTGTTGCAGATACTCCCAGTCATCTAGCTCCGTGGAGGACTTGTCCAGCTCAAGATATTCGCAGGTTGTTGGGGCTAATTTGGAAAAATAGTCGTTTAAAAATGATAACATCCGGTTTCGGGATTGCCGCGGAAAACTTGCCGGGCCCTGAATCACCAGATGCCATGAACCAGAATCAGGCGATACAATTACTTGACTGACTAACAAACGCCCTCCCCAGCGCTGTCTCTCTTGCTGGGTCAAGCATTCGGCTAGGAGGCGTTGCCAAGTTTCCGACCAGGCTAGCGGTCTCTCAGCCATCCTCTCCTCGGCCAAACTCACGAAATATTCACCAACCTTATGCTCGATAATTTCTTAAAATATCTAGATACATGCGAAATCGGGCAGCCGCACCTTTGACTATGCCATACTTTTCTTCCTTCATCACTTGGGTGACGCCGATTATCGATACTTTTTTAATCTTCCAATTCAACTTATGGGCGAGGTTGGTCAAGGAATTATCCCCACCTTACCGGGTCCGCTCAATCCCCTTAACCAACGAAAATTCATCTTTACGCATCGCACGTTGACCGGTAATCTCCGGTGCGAAATGCTGGGCTAAATCAGTAGCAACTCGACCGGATTCAAAGATACCGAGCGTCATCCGGGCTGAGCCATCGGCTACCGGGTCGATGAGTTGGGAAATGTGGCTCGGGGTTAATCCAATCAAGTCACTGTCAATAAACAATAAGCCTAGGGTCTGAGCCGCCTGGACACCAGCGGTCAGAGCTGCCCCTTTCCCACTGTTAGCGGCAAGACGAATGAGGGTTACTCCATACGATTGAACCACTCGGGAGGTATCATCGGATGAGCCATCATCGACAACGATCACCTCTTTAATCCGATGATCCTTCTCTTTGGCTGCCAGGACGGATTCAATGACTTTTCCGATCGTACGTTCTTCGTTAAATGCTGGAATAATTACGGTGAAGTCCATGAATATCAGACACTCCCTATAATCGTGTGAATCTCATTAGATGCCTCCTGCAGCGCTATTTCAATTGTAGTCTTGGTCTGTCGGTTGATTAGCTCGACAATTCCATTTTTGATGCCTTTTGAACCTATAGTAATTCTATATGGTATTCCGATCAGGTCCGCATCTTTAAACTTTACCCCCGGACGTTCATTCCGATCATCGAGGATAACCTCATAACCAAGCTCCGTGAGCTCAGTATACAGTTTATCGGCAATTTCTTTTTGCGCGGGGTCAGTATAGGCCACCGGAACGATAATTACCTGGGCTGGAGCAATCGGCAGCGGCCAAATAATCCCATCTTGGTCATGGTTTTGCTCGATCGCTGCCGCCATGGTCCGGCCGACTCCGATGCCATAACAACCCATCACGATTTCACGGGCAGCGCCATCTTCGTCTAGATAGGTGGCATTAAGAGCCTTACTGTATTTTGTCCCTAGTTTAAAAACCTGGCCTACTTCGATACCACGGGCACCGGCTAACTTGCCCTGGCAGCGCGGGCAGGAATCGCCCGGCTCCGCCTGGCGCAAGTCCGCAAAGGCTGTAACTGTAAAGTCACGCCCGACGACTACATTGCGCAAGTGATGGTTATCTTTATTGGCCCCAACAACATACGGTCCCCCGACCTGAAGAGCATGATCAGCAATAATTCTAATCTCAGCAGGCGGATTAACC
>CAZAAT010000035.1:0-23776 GCA_964483175.1 uncultured Bacilli bacterium | reverse complement strand
AGGGGTTAGGAGGCACTAGATAAGCGTTTTTGATACTCTGCCAGGACCATTTTTTGGATCGTCTCCCGGGCCTCCTGAGTTATCGGGTGAGCGATATCCCGGTAGTTACCATCAGATAGCTTCCGAGCGGGCATCGCTACAAACAAACCGTTTGACCCCTCGATTACGCGTAAGTCATGGACCATAAAGACCCCGTTAATAGTAATACTGGCAGTAGCTTTGATCTTGCTATCTGCGTTGCGAGAAGGCCAAATTTTAACCTCGGTAATCTCCATTACTTAACTCCTCCTTTAAGCTAGGCGTCAATGGTACCGGGAGCATTCTCACTTTTTACATTCTGCGGAGTCACATATTCTCCTGCTAGGACAGACTGAACTAATTGTAAATCACTTGCTTTATCAACATCAATGCCAATTTCCGGAGAAGTTGAAATAATACCTTTGCCCTTAAAACCTAAAATTAGCTCAACCCGCTTTTCGATCTCCGCTAAATGTAACTGATTCAACAACAGTTTGAGAATAAACCGAAAACCCAAGAGCCGAGCTAATTGCCAAGGTTTTTTGCGCATAGCTACCGCTTGTTCAATGGTTTGACGGCATTTCAGTACGCAGTCCGGGTCAAGCAAGACGACATTCCCACCGGTAAACACACCTTCGCGGAGGCGAACGTAGGTCCGGCGAATATGGGGGAAAAGGGCCTCATTACTCTCTTTGGTGATTATCGGATAATAAATATCAGCCTCGATGGGCTCTGTTTGCTCTAGAAACCGGTCAATTACCGCGCCGGTCACGAGCGGCACATCCCCGGTCACCACTAACACTTTTTCCGCAGGGCCCACAACAGACAAAGCCCGCACCAGGTTCTCCACCATTGATGACGTACTGTCCACAAATTCGCAGGAGTCTGCGGACACTACGCCTGCAAGTTCAGCCGGGCCTACTACGATAATTCTGCCGACTCGTTCCGACGAACGCAATGCGGAAATCACATAAGAAACCATAGACTGCGAGCCAATAGGTATTAATGCTTCATAACGTTCAGAGGTCACCGTGGCCAAAGATCCGCTGACTTCCCCGCCTGCTAGAACAATTGCACTCACCTTCGCAACCATGGGCATCCCCCTACTTGGTTTCTTTTGATTCCCTTATTACATCCATTAGGCTTTTCTCTGCATTTTCGATATGTTCGTGAGCTAGTTGTCTGGCCAACTCGCCATCACCTTGGGCAATGGCCTCAACGATCTTTTTATGCTCTTCCCAGGCGATTTTCATACGTCCCGGATGCGCTAAGCTGGTACTGCGGAAGCGCTGCACCTGTTCTCTCAGATTTGAAACCATCTGAATTAAGCGGTTATTGTGGGAAGCAGCTATTAATTGGTCATGAAAGGTCGTATCGTATTCGATACCGGCGTTGATATCGCCGCGTTCTGCACTGAAATTAATTTTAACCAAAGAGCGTTCCAGGTTCTCAATCTCTTCGGGCGTACATTTTTCCGCTGCCAACTGGGCGGCCAACCCCTCCAAAGCAGCCCTAATCTCGAAAACATCGGCAATATCTTTCATGGAGATTTCTGCGACATAAGCACCACGCCTGGGGATCATCAGAACTAACCCTTCCAGCTCTAATTTTCGAATGGCCTCCCGCACCGGAGTCCGGCTTACCCCGAGCTCCTCTGCTAATTGTACTTCCATCAGCCGTTCCCCCGGACGTAATTTCCCTGAAATAATCGCCTCCCGGAGAACTTCGAAGACCAATTCCCTAAGTGGTTTATAGTTATCTAGATTGATCTGGCCTAGAGGGCTCCTCATCTTGGTCACCTCACCCTACGATTTCTTGGCCTTTGGAAAATAGCGTTGTGGCAAGCACCGTCGGATAACGATCTGCTAATTTTGCAGCTACCTCCGTCGCGGCGGCACCGGTTGGCAACAAGCCAAAGATTGTTGGGCCGCTTCCGGTCTGTAGGACTCCATTAGCCCCGGCAGACAGGAGGGTCTCTTTAATCTCCTGCAAACTCTGATAGCGAGGAATGGTAACCGACTCGAGCAAGTTGCCCAAATTATCCACAACTCTGGTAAAGTCGCCTTCGATAATGGCATCAAGCATACCCAACGTATTAGGATGCTTGGCCTGTCCCAATTCTAAATTTCGGTATACTTCAGCAGTAGAGATGCCAAAGGCCGGCTTAACCAGCACTACTCCGAAGTCCTCACCCCTACGGCGGACAGGTGTAACCTTCTCACCAATCCCGCCGACCAATGCCGTACCGCCGGAGATGCAAAAAGGAACATCCGCCCCGATTTTCTCCCCTATCTCTGCCAATTCAGCCGGCCGCAGCCCCAACCGCCAAAGGTGGTTTAATCCAACCAATACCGCGGCCGCATCGGTACTGCCACCGCCCAAACCGGCAGAAACAGGAATGTTTTTCTGAATGTTAATCCTGATTGGCATAAACTTGCCAGAGTGACGCATCAGCAGTTTAGCAGCATTAAAGGCGATATTCTCCTCATCTGCAGGCACTTCGGGACTGGTCGTAGCTACTCTGATGAGATGAGTAGGGTTTAGCGTCCTAACCTCGGCATCGGGGTCTACGCTAATAGTAACCACATCATGCAAGCCGATTGACTGCATAATGCTTTCGATCTCATGATAGCCGTCTACCCGGCGGTAGAGGATATCCAAGGACAGGTTAATCTTGGCATGGGCCTTGACCAATATACTCAGCATAATACTGTATATTGACCTTTTACCACTATAATTCCTGCGATATTAGGCAAACAGTCCGGCAACTAGCTGCCACAACCACCGGAAAAACCGGACAAAAATGTTGGCTAACGGAATTTCCTCCGTTGCCACTACCGGGACCTCGCCTGCCGGGTTCCCGGCAACGCTGACTTGGAGGGTCCCCACCCTGGCCCCTGCTTCGATCGGAGCACTAAGATTTTTATTCGGAACAAAAACCTTTTCAACTGCGTTTTGATCGGCTTTCGGCACCAAGACGGTGAGTGGCTTGGCCGCAGCTACAGGGTTGTTAACTTTACGCGCATTGGGTATTTGGATGGTTGCAACTTCTTCATCCTGTTGCACTACTAATTTCGGGGTAAAAGCATTAAATCCAAAGTCCAGCAGGCGAACGGTTTGACTCGCTCGTTCCTCCAGAGAGTTTGTCCGCATGACCACCGAAATCAGTCGGGTATCGCCCCGCTTTGCCGAAGCTGCCAGACAGTACCCGGCCTCCTCCGTATGCCCAGTTTTTATACCATCTATGCCTTCGTAGGAGGAGAGTAAATTATTTGTATTATACAGAACAAATTTGCCGTCACGGATTGAATCGATGCGGGTGGATGTCCATTCCAAGACCTTGGGGTGCTTTAACAACTCACGAGACATAATCGCGATGTCATAAGCCGTGGTTAAGTTGCCTCCATCGTCCTCCGGCAATCCGCTGGAATTGTAGAAGATGGTATTTCTCATGCCCAACTCTTGGGCACGATTGTTCATCATCTGCGTAAAAGCCGCCTCGGTACCAGCTAAATATTCGGCTGCCGCCACCGAAGCGTCGTTACCTGAGGCAATCGCAATCGACTTCATGATGTTTTCGAGAGTAATCTTCTCGCCGGTCTCGAGATAGACTTGGGAGCCACCCATCGATTGGGCATATTCAGAAACGGTCAGAACGTCATCAAGGCTAGCGCGCCCGGAATCCACCGCCTCCATGACCAACAGCATGGTCATGATCTTGGTAATACTGGCAGGATGTAGTTGTTTGTGCGCATCTTTTTGCCATAAAATTTGACCGGTATTCGCATCAATTAAAATCCCCGATTCGGAGGGAATGTCGAAGGTTACCTGAGCCAATGCTGGGAGAGATTGAACCCCTATTAGCATCGCTAGTAACACTATTCCAACTAAAATCAACCTGTTCTGCCGCTGAAAACGTAACACGCTAACTCCTCCTGTATGACCATAAAATAACAACATTATCATCTTTCCCCAATTTATCCCGTACAATTTAGTATCTCTTTGGACAGGTGGGTGTACGCATGAAAAGCCGAATTTTAATCATCGGAAACCCCAATGTCGGAAAAAGCATCATTTTCAATCGACTGACCGGCCTTTATGCTACTGTCTCCAACTATCCGGGAACCACCGTAGAGATCGCCTCTGGGCAAGCCAAACTCTCCTGTGGTCTGGTCGAAGTGATTGATACCCCCGGGCTATATTCCCTCCAAGCCATTACCGAAGAGGAACGAGTTGCCCGGCGCTACCTGATGACAGCTCCTGATAGTATAGTTCTGCAAGTTGCCGATGCTCGCAACCTAGCGCGAATGCTGCCACAAACTTTGCAGCTGCTCCAAGCCCGCTTCCGGGTCGTACTGGCCGTAAACATGCTGGACGAGGCTGTCAGGGAAGGTCTTAGTCTTAACCTCGAAGTCCTCAGCCACCGACTTGGGATCCCCGTTATCGGCACCATTGCCACCCGCGGAGAAGGTCTGGATCAGTTAAAAGAGATTCTCTCCCAGGTGCTACTAGGACAAGTAAGCTATCAAAAGACTATCGAGCTTCGGTTTTCCCCCGAGATCCAAGCAGATTTAACCTCCATAGCCGCTAACTTAAAGGCTACCTACCCACTACCACCAGAAAGCTTGTCCACCCTAATCCTAGCCGGCGACGAGGAGATCGCAGAGCTCATCCGGCGTAAAGAAAATGCTCTCCGGTGGCGCAAAATCAAAGCTGTGGTCAACGCTGCCGATAATCGATACCCCTGGGGAGCCGGCTATCAGTTAGCGATCGAAGTCCATGCTCAGGCCGAACGCATCCTTAAAGGCGTCATCCTGCGCTTTGAATCCCGAACTAGACATCTACAAAACTGGCTCAGCAAACTCACCACCAACCCGCTAACCGGATTTCCCATTCTATTGGCCGTGATTTACTTTGGCCTTTACCTCTTTGTCGGCAGGTTTGGAGCCGGCTTTGTAGTCGATCATCTAGATATTCTCTTTAAAAAGGTTTTAATCCCTGCCAGCGAAGACCTAGTCACAACAATAATCCCTTCTACCCTCTGGCAAAGCTTGTTCTTGGGCGAATATGGCATTATCTCCTTAGGCGTACGGTATGCAGTGGTGATAATCCTACCGATAGTCGGCTGTTTTTTCTTTTTCTTTTCACTGCTCGAAGACTCCGGCTACTTGCCCCGGCTCTCGATGCTTATGGATCGTACCTGTAAGAGCCTTGGCCTCAATGGACGGGCGATCATTCCCTTGGTCTTAGGGCTTGGTTGCGATACCATGGCTACTTTGACCACCAGGATACTGGAGACGAAACGCGAACGATTCATCGCTACCTTCCTGCTGGCCTTGGCGGTGCCTTGTTCAGCTCAGCTAGGCGTAATCCTGTCCTTGCTTAGCCCTAATCCGGGGGCCGTTTTGATTTGGGGAGCAGTAGTCTTATTTGTCTTGTTGCTTACCGGCCACTTGTTGGGAAGGCTTCTGCCCGGCTCGCCGACCCTCTTTTACCTAGAAATACCGCCGCTACGGCTGCCCCGGTTAGGCAACATCATCGTCAAGACCCTTTCGCGCATGCAATGGTATTTCCTAGAGATCCTGCCTGTTTTTATCGGGGTTTCCGTCTTAATTTGGGCCGGCCGGCTCTTCGGATTTTTCCAAGCTCTTTTGCAGCTCATCGAACCTGCGGTAAAGGCTCTGGGATTACCTCGAGAAACAGCAGTGGTCTTTCTATTCGGCTTTTTCCGCCGGGATTATGGGGCAGCCGGCCTTTACGATTTAACTAGCTGCGGCGCGCTCTCGGTGCGTAACTTGATCACAGCAGCAATTACACTAACCCTGTTTTTGCCGTGTATAGCACAGTTTGCGGTGATGTGGAAGGAACGAGGACCGCTGGCTTCACTCTTGATCACTGGGGTTATCATTCCCACCGCTTTCGCGATTGGTTTTGCCGTTAACATGCTGCTCGGCTTTTGCGGGTTGTGATGGAGGTGATGAGATGAACCAATTCCCATTGACCCGGATGGCACCGGGCGTCACTGCACGGGTAGCCGGGGTCCGCAGCACCAATGGAGCATTTATTAATAAGCTGGCAGCCCTGGGGGTCTTGCCGGGGCTGCCGATTACCCTCATCCAGACATATCCAGCCTACCTGGTACAAATCGGACAGAGCGAGCTGGCTATGGATCGAGAGACCGCTAGATGTATTGAAGTTATTATTTAGAAAATCTTAATCGCTACCGGCCACAATGGCAAAACTGACGACTTCCAGTTAAAAAGGCGATACCTGAGACCGTCACCCCATAAAAAACCACTGGCTTGTTATCCGTCAGCAACGCGGAGAAGGTATTGTTAACCAAAGTAGTTCCCGTGGATAAGATGATATTGCTCCACTCAATTATCTCCGCGGTTTTTTCTGCCGGTTCAATCTCCACCCCGTACTTAATCTGCCCGACGTTCTCTGCATCTAAATCAGTTACTCTAAGCGAATAATGCTTGGAGAGATGGTCGACCATCGCCGGCTGCAACCCAATAAACGCTATTTTGGGCTCGGCTACAAGATCTTGCACGTACTCTACTAATTGTTTTGCACACTCTTCCGGCTCTTCATCTCGGCAGTGAATAGTCCGATCAATCCAGCCAAGATGCCGCAGGGTAGCATTGAGCGTAGCTATTAAAATAGCTCGATCAAAATTAGTGCTAATTTTAGCCTCAACAACCTCTTGCAGCGATCCCGAAAATGAGCCCGGCATATCGGTAAAGGCCTGACCTTTAGCCCCGCAAACTTCGGCTTCTAACATTGTTTCTCTCCCTTTAATTAGGGGATAGTCCTGCCTGATCGGGTTGCCGATGGATTCCTCAACCGTCAGAGGCCTAGCCGAGACCACCTGTACATCAGTTGCTAGCAGATTATGCTCCTGGGCAATTTTCCCCAAAACCTCTTGCAGATTCTCATAAGTTAACGTGGTTAAACTCAGACTGTTGTAGTAGTCTGCACCCATAATCCGCACCGCCTTACTTTATTTTAGTCGACCAAACGAAATACCTCATCCAGCGGCTTTCGTGGTCTAGCAGGCGGATTCTCGTCCGGTATGCCAATCGGTACCAGCGCAACCAAGCTAAAAGGCGGCTCCACCCCTAAAATTCGGTTAATCTCATCCGCCGCCACCACCGGGGCACACATCCAACACCCGCCATAACCCATCGCATGCGCTGCCAGCAACAGATTTTGAATGGCCGCCCCGATGCTTTGGGTAGCAGGTCCTCCACGAAGGTGGTCAATTTCTTCTCGGGTAAGGCCGTGGTCACGCATGATCGTGTCGGTTGCCGATTGGTACGGCTCCATGAAAACGGCAAAGGTGACCGGGGCCTCGGTAAAAAACATCGCGTAGTTTTTGATTCCCAGAATTCGTCGTTCCCGCCCCTTTGCTTCCGGCCAGGCTGCCATCCTGTCGACTGCATCACTAACCGCCTGTGCCATCTGGGCCAAGACCTCTTTGTTGGTGACCGCGACAAACCGCCACATCTGCTTATTTGAACCGCTTGGGGCCAGGGTCGCTAAGCGCGCCAACTCTCTAATATCCTCCTCCGGAAGGGGATCGGACTTATAGCGACGGATACTGCGCCGTCCTTCAATTGCTGTTTTCCAACTCAAACTCATCTAATCACCCACATCCTTTCCGTGAACAACTACTTGGTCTGTTAACCTGCAACTTCACTTTTGCAGCCCTGGGATTGGGCCAGCATCAACGCCTTCTCTACCGCTTCAACCGGGGTATCCGCGTAGACATGCGGTACGCTGCGCCGCTCATCAAGATAGTGTCCGTCATAGCAAACCGCTTTAATCCGGTCGGCCCACCCACCGGTCCCGCGTAAGATGATAACCGGACGTGCATTGGTATAGGCTAGAGAGAGCTCAGTCAGCGTACCATTGCCGCCCCCTAACATAATCAAGGCATCGCACGATTTGACTAAAATGGCGCTACGGGTATCCAAACCAACCCCTGTTGTAATCGCAATGTCAACATAGGGGTTGCAATCCTCAGTACCTTCTCCAGGCATGATCCCGACGGTAATACCTCCTGCGGATTTTGCTCCCTTGCAAGCCGCTTCCATCACCCCACAGCGACCTCCGCACAATAAGACCGCGCCCCTTACCGCTATCTCCCTGCCGATAGCTTCTGCTTTTTCCAGTAAACCGGGTGCCATGGAGAGTGGACCGTTTCCTGACTGGCCGATTACTCCAATACGTAATTTCATTTTACAACCTCCGGAAAATTCTGGATTGACCTTGACACCTCCACAAAGTGGAGAATATAATTCTAATAGAACATACGTTCTCAGAACAACTGTTCTTATAGGAGGCTATTATATGCGCGAAATTATTTATATTCATCTTCCCACTTTCTATCTAAAAATGCAAATCCAGGCTGAGCCGGATCTGGCCGGCAAACCCTTGATCATCGAGGAGCATGGGTTTATCAAATCCGCCTCTCGTGAGGCTCTGATGTTAGGGCTATTACCCGGTTCGCGGGCCAATACGGCCAGGTATTATCTTGGCCTTGAAAGTAGACCTTATAACCCAGAGTATTCGCGCAGAAGTGCTACCGCCTTTTGGGACCTGTTGAGCCAGTTTAGCCCTCTGGTAGAGCCGGATAGTTTTGACGGAGCGTTTGTGGATATCACCGGCTGTGGCAATGCCTCGGCCCTCAGCGCCACCTTGGCTGCTACCATCTGGGATACTCTCGGATTAATTTCTAATATTGGCCGCGCACAAAACAAATTTATGGCCAAAATTGCCGCCGCAGAGGCAAATTCATACCAGCAACTCCACAAGTTCTCTTCTTTTATCAGGGCTATCTACCCCGGTAGTGAGCGCTCTTTTTTAGCCGGATTGCCGACCTCCGCCCTCTGGCCACTAAGTGCTAGGACTACGCGCAAACTGACCTCTCTGGGTTTATATACCATCGGCGAGGTCGCCGAACTGCCCTCAGACAAACTATTTAAGGAATTTGGCGCCGAGGGGCAAAGACTCGCCGACCTTTGTCGGGGAGTAGACCCCGAACCGGTGCGGGCGCTCTACCCAGCACCCCAAATTGTTTATCGGCAAAACTTTTTGGAGGGCTGCACCAGCAAAGAGCTGCTAATTCCTGTGCTTAAACAGTTGGCGGAAAAGGTTGCCGCCGCTTTAGATAGGTCAGCGAGGCAAGCCCGCTGCCTGACCCTGCTCTTAGCAACCGAGGACGACGAAATCGAGCTGGACAAATGGCTGATTGACCCGACCGCCAACCGCTCAGCACTGGCTTGCAATGCTATCGATTTACTCAACACTTGTACTGTTTCCTCGCCAATTTATGAAGTGGGGCTGAAAGCTACCGAGCTCCACCTGGCCGTCGGTAAACAACTCGGTTTCTTTGCGGAGTTGGCCAAGGTCGAAAAAGAGCAAACCATGGATGAGCTGCTTTTGACAATCAAGGATCGCTTTGGTTTAGACAGTATAGACCTGGCCAAGACCTACGCACCTCCCCGGCGCGAGCTCATCCTAAGCCGGTATTATCACTAATCCAGGAGCGGACAAATGCCCAGACGCACTGACTATCCGCTTCAAGTCACCTGTACTCGGCATGGTTTACCGGTCAAATTAACCTGGCCAACCAAGCGCCGGAGCGAAAAAATCGCGGAAATCCTTGATCAGTGGCGTGAAGTCGGGGCTTGGTGGGATGCCGAGCCCGAACGCCAGGTTTACCTGGTAGTCACCACAACACAGAAATCATATGAGGTCTATCAAGTTCTTCAGACCGGCAGCTGGTATCTGACTCGCGTTTTTGATTAGGAGTAACCTGAAATGTTTGCACATTTACATTTTCATAGCCCATTTTCTTTTCTTGATGGGACGGGAGACTTTGCGGAAACAGCCCGGATAGCAGCAGAAAGCGGGATTGGGGCGATAGCGTTGACCGACCATAACACCGTCTCCGGGGCGCTGAGGTTTCAACGTGAGCTTAAACAGGTCGGAGTCAAACCGATTATCGGGGCAGAGGTAACTTTAGAGGGAGGCTACCATCTGGTACTGTTGGCAAAAGACCAAATTGGCTATGCCAACCTCTGCCGCTTGTTAACCGAAGGATGGCTTCGTTCTACTAATGGCCGTGAATTTGCCCTGAGCATCGAAAGCCTACGTACTTTTAACCGTAACCTCATCGCTTTGTCGGGCTGTCGCAAAGGTAAAATCCCAGCTCTGATCCTGCAAAACAAGTTCAGAGCAGCGCGTCAAGCTGCAGAAGAGTACTTAGCCATCTTTGGCCGGGATAACTTGTTTTTAGAACTCCAGGGCAATTTGCTTCCCCATGAAGCCCGCCTCAATAAATACCTGGCCGATTTAGCTGCCTTGCTCAAAATAGGAGTGGTTGGCACTTGCAACGTCCACTACCCGCACAAAGCCGACTTTCCCCTCCACGACCTTTTGACTTGTGTACGAACACTAACCACATTACCCGATCTGCATCCGGAGCGCCGCCTCAATGCCGAGAATCACCTTAAGACCCCTGAGGAGATGAGCCGGTTGTTTCGAGAATACCCCCGCGCCCTTGCCAATACCGCGCTGATCGCGGAGGCTTGTAGCAACGGGATCGAATTTCCGCGTAACATCTTCCCCGCTTTTGACACCCCACAGGCCGAAACCGCGCAGGAGTTTCTGCGTCGTCTCACCTTTACGGGGGCTAAAGAAAGATACGGTCAACTAACCCCGGAAATCACCGCCCGGCTTGACAAGGAGCTCTCAATTATTAACCAACTTGGCTTCGCCGACTACTTCCTCGCCGTTTGGGATGTAGCTCGTTTCGCCCGCGCCGAAAAAATCCGCTATGCCGGTAGAGGTTCGGCTGCTGATTCGGCCGTAGCCTACTGCCTATATATCACCAATGTCGATGCCATCGCCCGCGGACTACTCTTTGAGCGTTTTCTCAGTTTAGAACGTGGTGAAAAACCGGATATCGATATTGATTTTGAAGCCGAAGGTAGAGAAAAGGTCATTGAGTACATTTACCGAAAGTATGGGCGCGACCGGGTTGCCACCGTGTGTACCTTTAACACCTTTGGTACTCGCTCAGCAATTCGGGACTTGGGGAAAGCTATGGGCTTTTCCTTAGCCGAGCTAGACCGTTTAGCCAAACGTTTCCCCTGGTTTAAGATAAACGACCCTGTCGAGGCGATTCAACAATACCCGGAGCTGCGTAATAGCGGGCTTCCTTTCCACCGCTACGAGCAACTGTTTAAGTTCGTCGCTCAAGTAAGTGGGCAACCGCGCTTCATCGGCACCCATTTGGGCGGAGTTGTAATATCATCACTACCGCTCACTGATTTGACACCACTACAATATGGTCATCAGTCTAGGCTCATCACCCAATTTGACAAAAATGACATTGAGGATCTAGGGTTAATCAAATTTGACCTGCTCTCGCTGAAAACCTTGTCTGTGCTCCGTGATGTAGCCCAGACTCGTTCGCCGGAGACAATCCCCCAAGCCGACCGGGCAACATATGAGATGCTTAATTCCGGAGAAACCGTAGGTGTTTTTCAATTAGAAAGCCCCGCCCAGCGCAGCTTGCAAAGTAGGCTAGGCGCTGAGCGGATGGAAGATTTAGTGGCTAGTGTGGCCCTGATCCGCCCGGGTCCGATCGAGGGGAATATGGTCGAACCCTATATCGCTCGCCGTCAGGGGCGCGAAGCGATAAGTTATCTGCACCCTGATTTAGAGCGAATCCTCAAAAAAACCTATGGAGTTGTCCTCTTTCAAGAACAGGTCATTGAAATTGCCACCGTCATTGCCGGTTTCACCCCTGGTGAAGCCGATCAGCTGCGCCGGGTCATGACCCATGCCCGCTCCCGAGCAGAGATGCAAAACTTAGGAGCACTTTTTTGTCAAAAAGCTCAGGCTCGGGGCGTTTCACCGGAGGTCTCCGAAACCATTTTCAGCTACATCATGGGCTATGCCGGATACGGTTTTTGTGAAGCTCATGCAGCTGCCTTTGCCGATACGGCATATAAGACGGCATACTTGATTAGACACCATCCCGCCGAATACTTTTGCGCTCTGCTCAATAACCAACCGATGGGATTTTACTCTCCAGAAACTCTGTGTGTAGAGGCGCGGCGACGGGGGATTAGCATCTTACCGCTCGAGATTAACGAGAGCCAACGCGATTTTACTGTTACACCTGCTGGGATCAGAGTTGGCCTTAAGCAGCTCAAAGGGATCACCGACCAGACCATCCAGGCTATTCTGACCACCCGAGCCAACGCTCCATTTACGAGCCTCTTTGACTTTGCCTTGCGAGTACCGACAAACAGAGCTATCACTGAGAACCTTGTTCTGGCCGGCGCCTTCGACCGCCTTCATCCCAACCGCAAACAAGCCCTGTGGGTGCTTAATCAGGCCTTAAAATCAGGCAAGGCTACCACTCTCGCAACAAGCACTACTGCAGCTTTGCCCTTGGTGATTCAATCCACCGCACCTCAGGTGACCAGCGAAATGACCGATTTTACTCGGTGGGAAAAGTTCAATCAAGAGCGGGGTATTTTGGGCTTCAGCGCCAGCCGCCATTTGCTGGAGTTTTATCGAGAGTATTTACGTATCAACGCCTATGCTACCAGTCAGGATATCAAAGAGTTACCAGCCGATACCCGGGTTCGGATCGCCGGTAAGGTGGTTAGACCGCACCGACCACCGACCAAAAGCGGCCGGACGGTGGTCTTTCTGACCTTGGAGGATGAATTTGGGTTAATTGATGCTACCGTATTCGAAAAAAAGTATCAAACCTATGGTCACCTTATCTTTACCCGAGAGCTTTTAGGACTTAGCGGAAGGGTCCAAAAAAGGGGTAATGCCAGCTCAATTATGGTGGATGAGGTGCATGATTTACCGAAAATAGCTCTAGCTAAATAAGAGGCCGGAAAGTATCAGTCCTAAAAGGCTGATAAAAAGGGTTGTCCACAAGCCGGCATAAACAGGCTTAGCTCCCACTTGCCGCATCTTGGCGAAATTTGTTTCTAGTCCCATCCCGGCCATCGCCACGCTAAGCAAAAAGCCGTCAATAGCAACCAGGCCAGCGACAAGATTTGCTGCTAATATGTTTGCAGAGTTGAATAAAACCACAGCTAAGAATCCAAAGACAAACCAGGGTATGGTTATCGCTTTTCGCTCCCCACTAGACCTTTCTTTTTTTAGCTGCCTAATACCTAAAGCAATGGTCACCGGGATAATCAGGAGCACCCTGGTCAGCTTGATCAAGATAGCATATTGTCCTCCTTCTTGACCAACAGCAAATCCTGCCGCCACAACCTGGGCAATCTCATGCACAGATGAGCCTGTCCAAGCAGCATAAACTAAAGTCGGCAGCTGTAAGATCTGCTGTGTCACCGGGTACAGAACCATCGCTAACGTACCAAACAGAGTTATCGTCCCGATGGCAACGGTAATATCATCTTCTATTTCATCATCCTCCGGGAGCACCGATGAGGCAGCCGCAATAGCCGAGGCGCCACAGATGGCGGTGCCGGCCGCGAGGAGCACAGACTGATTTGAACTCAGCCCTAACTTTTCACCGATCCACTTGGCAAAGATCAAGGTGGCAAAGGTAACAACGATGACCAAGATCAGTCCCTTGCCGCCAACTTCTGTGACTTGGGCGAGGCTTAAGCGAAAGCCCAGGCCAAGTATGGCCAAACGCAGAATTTTTTTCATTGAGAACTGAATCCCCGGCCGAACCGCCGGAGGTAATTGAACGATATTATTGATTAAAACGCCTAGTAGAATTGCCAAGATCAAAGAACTCAGATGCATTCTCTTAATAATACCTAATTGCTGCAGTTGAGTTGAGATAATGGCTATCGTGCTTGTTAACAATAATCCTGGCAAATACTTTGTCATTACTAGTTTCCTTCTCTAAAATTGGTGAATACTGACAAGCCGATGATGTCCGCAATCAGAAAAGTCAGGGTAACGGTCACAAGACTTATAACCCCAACCAATACAGCACTAGATAAGCTAGCCACAAAATCTCGATGATCACCGCCGGCTTCACTAATAACTGTGCCTTTTTATAGGTGAGAATAAACCACTCTCGGTTACTGGTCAAGATAGCCAAGAGCCCCAAGAGGATTAGCGATTGGATATGCACAGCCATAACGAGCCCGCCAAAAATCAGAGCTCCCCAAAATTCAAAAGAAAACGTAATCGCCCCATAAACAACTAGCTCAGCCAGGAGGCCGACAGTTGTAAACAGCAATCCTTGGCGAAAGTTTCGCTGCAAGTCGAGATCGGCAACCAAGGTCTCATGAAACTGAACAATATCCTCCTGCCGTTGGCTTAAAAAGCCTCTGAGATTTAAGGCCAACCAAACAGCTGATACCGGAGGATCTCCGCTATCCAAGTGAACCAGGGGTTTGCGAAAAGTTTGGATCGCTGAAAGCAGGTTCACACCTAACCAAACCACCGCTAAAGTAATTTTGAACATCCTTACACCACTGCTTTGTAGCTGCCCTCTAGCCCCTTAGAAATTGCTTGTTCTAAGAAACTGGTCAGCTTATTGCCAAACTTCCGGACTGCTCGCCGTAAAGCTTCATCGATGAGCTTGGATTCGGAATCCAGGGTACCAAATCCCCACCGCCAGTAAGAATACTCAACATCACTGGCCCTTTCAATAGTTGATTCGCTTACGACCACAGCGCCGGTTTGCACATCAATAACCCTAAAGGCGGTATTAAGCCAAGCCTCTCGTTCAAGTCGGTACCTCACCCGTACCTTATCACCCTCGGTGACCTGAGTGTAGGTGGTGTTAGTGTTGCAATTGGCGCCCAAAACATCACCAAGCACCAGGTAATCCACGCCGAGAATCTTACCGAGTTCTTGGACATTCTGGGTGCCAAGGTAACCACTGCTCCACAGCTGTTGCTCGCGGAGCACCTTTTCGAGTTCGACGCGCTCGATAACCTCGACAAATTCTAACTGCGCATTGACGATCTGATTAACCAAGATACTGGAGGCTTGGCGCCCTAAATTATAGTAACCGGCATTATTATTAAAGTCCAAAACTGCTACCCGAATTGTTAAAAATGGTTTGAGCCATGATTTTGATCTGTTAAACAAATCAGGCACATCTTGGTAAGCCGGGTTAAGCTCCATTATTTTTTGGAGATGCCGATAAGCCGAGAAGTAATTTTGCCCGCTGAGCGCACGGGTTGCTTCAGCATAATGAAAAGCACAAGCCTTATCTTTAGCCTCAACGAGTAATCTCTGGGCCTCTTTATACCTACCGGCCGCCTTCAGCTCTACAATAGCCTCATCGTAATGGCCTTGCTCCAGTAAGGCCTTACCGGTTTCATAGTGTTTGGCCTTGTTTTTATTACTGATCGCAGACGCTACCCAGATAATCGCCCCGATAATTATTCCGGTCACCAGTAATGCCTTACCATCATTATCCGAGGCCGCGCTTAACTGCTCAGCCTTGACCGTACTCAGATTACTCGGCAGGGGACCAACAGGAACTAGGAGAGCCAATACTAAGATTACAGCTATCTGACGTTTGGGCATGTGTGAGAACATTAAAACTACCCCCTGAAAAAACCACTACAGGAGTATTTTACTCATCCCTCGTTGCTTCCTGCCATTAGATCATAAGATTTCCGATTTGCCCATTCTTTCCAGGTCCTTCAAAAGGTCTTTAACCTCCTGATCACGTTCCTTAGAACAGATCAGAATGGCATCCGGGGTTTCAACCAAAACCAAATCTTTAACCCCAATAGCCGCCACAACCTTATTGCCGACCTCAAATAAGCATCCCGAGGTGTCTCTGGCAACCAATGGTCCGGTCGATGCGTTATAGTTTTCGTCTTGGCGACGTAAATCCGCGAAGGCTCGCCAACTACCGATATCTTCCCAACCAAAAGTAGCTTCGATTACGAAACCTTGCTTGACATGCTCCATCACCGCAAAATCTACCGACAAGGCTGGTAAGGAAGCATAAATAGAAGCCATCTTCGCCGGTTCAAATCCAACCTTATTGATCGCCTCCATACCCCGCCAGATTGCTGGGGTGTATTTCTGAAACAGGTCAGCAATGGTTGAAACCTTCCAGACGAACATCCCGCTATTCCAATAATAATTTCCGGCGGCGAGGTACTCTTGAGCTGTTTGGAGATCCGGCTTTTCTTTAAACGCCATCAGGGGATATACCTTGGGCGGACCTTCTTTATAGACGGGACCGACCTGCAAATACCCGAAGGCGGTCTCCGGCCTGTATGGGGCAATCCCAAAGGTAACCGGTAGATTATGCTCCTCAGCTAGATTCGAGCCGATGCTGATGCACTGGGTAAAAGCATCAACATCTGTAATGTGGTGATCACTTGTCAATACCGCCAATGTTGCCTCCGGGTCAATTCCCATCAAGTAACGAACCACCATGGCCACTGCCGGACCGGTGTCCCTCCGATACGGCTCTAAAAAGACATGATTCCGCGGAAAATCGGGCAGTTCTGCATAGACTTGATCCCCATAGCTCGCACGAGTGGCGATGAAAATATTCTCATCAGGCACCAGGGCCCTGGCCCGCTCAACTGCTTGTTCTAACAGACTTTTGTCCCCCGGTATCTTCAGGAATTGTTTGGGATGGTTATTACGACAAAGCGGCCATAGCCTGGTACCAGGGCCTCCGGCCAGAATTAGAATATACAGCATCAAACATACCCCCAGTTTCTTGCTGAATAAAAATGAGCCACTTAGCGTGACCTCATAACAAGTGAATTCACGGCGCGGCCTGAATTACCTTTTTTCTCCTTTGACTGTTCCAGGAATCACGACCCAACTGCTTTGCTCCGCTGCCTGCAGACCATACCACTCTGCAATTTCTTGCGCAAAAGCACTAACAGAAATCGGCCAAGAGCGAAATTCTACTGCAGAACTCTCCTCACTTTCGCTCTCGTCCTCATCTGACAGGATCATCACAGGTTGACGCGCAGTAGCAAACCGCTTTAAGACCTCTGTCGAGACAGTCTTGGGCAACCAGACCGCCGCCCGCGCTTTCCATGGTTTGTCTTCGGGAACTACCGAACAAAGAAAACCATTGGCCTCCAGTTGCGAGAGGACCTCGACTAAGCTATAACCACCCGGAAGCTCACTCTCGGTTAAGTATTCCTTGGGACAAACCAGGGCGATATCCGGTATAAGGGGTCGGGCGAGGAAAGGGGTTCCGGTCGGCGCAGAAAGAAAACCGGCAAAACAATGCCCAACCCCTGTTGCCGCTGCATACTCCGGCCAGAAAGCGTCTGATTCCTGGGCGGAATCTGGCAAAATCAGCCACGCTAATTCTTCCGCGGCGCTTGTGATACCGCGCAACAACGAAATTTCAAGTTCCTTAAGGCTGCGGCCGACGGGAACGATGCGTGGATAGCTATCGGCCGGCACCTCAAGAAAATCTCGTGGTGACATCACGATTAATATTGTTTTGCCCCCAAACGTTTCGGCAAATTCAACTGCGGCCAAAGCCTCTGTGGAGTTGTGCGCCGTTAACATAATCGCTTTAACCCACGACTTGCCGGTGATCTCCGGCAAATCCGGGATTTTTTCGACCAGTGCAGCGGGGAATTCGACGAAAGTGTTGGGGAGCCTTTGGACTGAGTCCAGCACCTCGATTAAGGAACTTAAGGATTCGCTGTTAGCGATGACCTCAGCAGCAATGGCCAACCACAGGCTTTCGGTCCCATTGCGTAGAGCCCGACTGACTTGTTCGGGTAAAGATCGGATCGACTCAGGTGTATCTATGGATATGTAGGTTCCGGTCTCTACCCTGCGCGCTTGATGATCATCAAAAAGATGAGCGTACTGGCCATAGGTAACATCGTGTTCCGAGCCCCTGGTGAAGGCGCCCTGACCGGCAGAATTCACCAGATAAAAGCGCAGGTATAATCGGGCACCGGTGAACTGCTGAATTCGATAGCTAAAAACTCCATCTTTTTTATACATCCGATGCCCTTGCTGCCAGACACCATCACCATAAAAAACATAGGCCTCCGCTATATCCGCAAAGCCGACTTCAAGAGCTGCCGCTAAGGGAAAAACCCGGAGGTCTATTGCCGCCCCCAGATGTGGGTGGACGGGGTTAATAACATAAAAACTCAAGACTACCCCCTCCTTGCTACCATATTTATGGAGCAGAAGGTGGTTTTAGAAGTTATGACGCTAGCTTAGTTTTGCAAATACTTCCTCTAATGCATTGTATATATCTGTATAAACCCGAGTGTACATCAGATTATATCGGCCTTTGCGCTCAGTATTTGGGCTGTAGATGGCCCCCGTCCGACTAGCCTGAGCCCGGTACAGCTCAGATACTTCCGAATAGCCCAGACCTTTAGCAGCCAACTGAGCTGCCCCACTGGCAGCCCCGTTACTAACGGAGTTCACCGCAAAAGGAATGCCGGTGACATCACTTTTGATCTGCACGGCAATCCGGTTTTCCGCCCCCCAACCTTGAGCCGAAATCGTAGATATTTCCCTGCCGGTTGCTTTAGTAATGGTCTGCAAATTGGCCCGCAACTCGTAGGCTACCCCTTCTAAAGCCGCACGGTACACATGCCATTTAGTGTGATCAGGCCGCAGGCCGACTATCACCCCGCGTGAATTTGGATCAGCCTTGGGTGTACCGCTACCAATTAAGTGGGGTAAAAAGAGCAATCCATCTGACCCAGGGGGAATCAAATCCACTTTAGACTGCATTGAAGAGAGGGCTTCCTCGATCGGCCGACTAGTTAAATTGGGAAAGAAGTTCTCGACAACCCATAAAAATGTCGGCGCAGAAAATGGCAGCATCCCGATGGCCAGATAGTCAGATCCGTTAATATGTGGCTCTAATGAGTAGCCATCTGCCGGATTGACCGTAAAGGCTTGGTCTGCGGAGAGCCTGGTCAATAGTAGCTCATTTTCCGCCATTACGTTTAAACAACTACATTGGGCAAGATTGCAAGCTACCGCGGCACAAGATGGACCGGAAGATGCCACTATCACCGGTGTGTCCTGCTTCAACCGTATTTCGGCTGCTGCTCGCCTGGTCAACTTGCCCATAATCTGGCCAGGCGGTACAATCTCCGGTAACTGCTCCTGTTTAATACTGAATCGAGCAAGTAGTTGCTCGCTCCATTTTCGCTCTTTAATATCGAGCATTCCATAGTGTGAAGCCGCAGCAGCATCGGTTGCCACCGAACCGGTTAATCTGGCCCCAATATACTCAGCAAGGTTTAACCATTTATACATCCGCAAGTATGATTCAGACTCTGTGCGCCGAAACCAATCCAGATTGTGAGCGCCGGTCAAAATTCGATCTCCGCGGCCATTGACTTCAAAGAGATCATTATTGCTCAGACTATCAAATGGGCTGAGTTGGATATTAATAATGGGGTGCAAAGGCTCCAGACTTTCACCAACTGCAACCCAGGCATCTTGGGTGGAGGTTACAGCAATACCGACAATATCGTCGCCTTTGATCCGCTGTTCCTTTAAGAGCTTACCAACGACTGCTATTACCTTTTCCCAGGCTACCCTCGGCTGAACCGGTTTGTTCCGTAAAATACTTGACAAAGGGGTGAATTTTTCCGAGGCTAGATGCGCTTTACCGGTCTTTGAATTAAGCGCAACCGCCTCAATCCGTGAGATGTTAACATCGATTCCTAGAAAATACATTATGCCCCTCCCTCCAAACAAATCCGTAATTTGGCTTATGACAACTGCTCTCTCAGCTCATCTACTCTCCCTCTGCTTAGCGGAATTAGCCCATACTTTTGACCTCCTTCTAGAGCTATTCCAAAGGTTCGTCCAGTTGTCTTGAGGGCTGAGACGCGGTTTAAATTGACCAAATAGCTACGATGGCTCTTGAAAAAGATCCGATCATCAAGCCAATTTTCAACCTCTCCTAAATTGGAAGCAACCTCGAGTTCTGACTGGACCGTGACAATCCGGGTCCTGTGCCCCTGGGCCTCGACGAATAAAATCTGATCCTCATTGACAAAAACCGTCACCTTCTCCCCCGCCTCTCCTACAACGTCAAACGGAATTCGGCGTGGAACTACTGGACGTACTTTCTCGACTAGCTCTTGAAGCATCTGGTCATTTTGGGCTTCGGATTGCATTCGTTGCAAAAGTCGCTCCACGGCTGTACTAACCCGAGATGCGGTATACGGTTTGACCAGATAATCAACTGCCTGCACCTCAAAGGCACCGACTGCATGTTCCTCAAAGGCCGTGGTAAAGATGAACTTCGGCGGACTTGGGACACTGGCGATTATCCGAGCTGCCGACAAACCATCGATCTCCGGCATCTGAACGTCTAGAAAAAGCACATCTGGGTCAAGCTCATCAGCTAACCTGACTGCTTCTTTTCCCGTTGAGCCTTCGCCGATGACTCTGACCTCCGGGTGTTTGCTTAAAAAATGACGCAGTACCTCCCGCGCTTTAGGCTCGTCATCGACTATTACTGCCCGTATTCTCATCTGTTACCGCCTCCGATCTCTTAGAGGTATCAGGTGTATCTTGAGTGTACTTTGGCAACTCGATTGTAAATATCGTTCCCTCCCCCACCTCACTTTTCAAGGTAAGGTTTCCGTTGTGGCCGGTGATAATTTTATACGCGGTCGGCAAGCCCAACCCGGTGCCAGTCTCTTTCGTGGTATAAAACGGATCAAATATCAACTCCTGTTTTACAGCTGGGATTCCCGGTCCGTTATCTTGAATCTCGACAAAACAAGCAGAACCTTCTTCATAAACCCGAATGGTAACAACACCTCCATCCATCCCAGCTAAAGCTTGAATAGCGTTGGCCAATAGGTTGAAAATTGCCAGGCCAAGCAGGTGCCGATCACCTAGTACACATGGTTCGCCTTGATATTCTTCAACTACTCTGACTCCTACCTCACTAAACTCGCGTTGCAAGGTCTCCAAGTCTCGTTTCAGAATATCCACGAGCTTAACCTTTGTCAGGTTATAGTCTCGCTCCCTAGCAAATGTGAGAAATTTATTCAGAAAACCCGCTAGATCATGGACATCCTCTTGAATCCCTTTGGCGTAGTATTCTAGATCCGGTTGGCCAGCGACAAGATCCTCCAAAATCGCGGCAAAGCCACCAATTTTGTTCAATCCATTGCGTAACTCATGGGCCAGTCCAGTAGTCAATCGGCCCATAGCTGCGAGCCGCTCAGTCCGGCGCCACTGCTTCTCAGTTTCTTTACGCTCGGTTAAATCAGCCAGTACAATAATGATTGAGGGCGGAGTATCTGTATCTTCATTTTCGGTAAATGAAAAGAGGTTTATCTGCACCGGCACCTTAGCTTCATCCGGTCCGACGAAACCTTCTGTATTTGGAATGGGCTTGTCTCCTTGCTTAAGTTGGGCAATCATCAGTTCTAATGCTTGAGCACCAGGAAGTTCGGGTAGATAACGATTTTTCACCTGCTCCGCGACGACCCCAAACATCCTAGCCGCTACCGGGTTCATCGTGATGATCCGCAACCGCTCATCCAACACCATAACCCCATTAACAGTCCCCTCCAGCAAGGCCTCGTAATGCCGGATGAGGCTGGACAATTCGGAAAAAAGAAGGGCGTTATGTAGAGCTGTCCCTGCTTGGCCCAGAAAAGATTTGATCAACTCCTGGTCATCCTTGGTCAGAGTGCCTCTAGAAGGCTCACCTAATTTAAGCCAACCCACCGTTTGCTCCCGTGAACCGATGGGAATAGTAATTACATGTTCAAAACCATGAATACAAATGCCCGGATAATGAAAGCACCCTTCGACAATTTTAAGTTCATCCTCACGTGAAAGCCGCCAACTGCGCAGAGCCCCATTTGATCCGCTTACCACCAATCCAGCATGACGAATATCAAAGACCTTGCTGATAAAGGTCAAAATTTTCCCAGCGACATCCTCGAGCGGAACTAGACTGGCCAATTCTTGTGAAAAAGAACGCAATTTATCATAATAAATATCTTGAGTTAAGGGAAAATATTTTTTTACAACATTATCCATTTTTTCCCGCAACGAGTAAAAAAGCGGCCCGACAACTAGAGTAGGTAGCAAGCCTACCCACAAGGGGCCGATCCAGGAAAATGGCATTAACAGTGTGCTAAACAATTGAACGATAGCTAGATAGACCAGTAACACCAAAGTCATCACAACTGAGTACACACTGGTGATCCGCAGCCGTGGACTTATTTCTAACACTTCGTAGCGCCAAATCGCCCATCCCATAACCAAAACATAGGCTAGATTAATCAGGCTACATATCCAATAGCGAAGGGGCGAACTTAGTAGGCCAGCCTGTAAAACGCCACCAAAGATTGCAGCGAAGGCTGCAAGAGCTACAAGCAAATAGCGTTTGGCCTTTGGGTCGCCTCGATGTTGCCAAGCTGCTCGAAAAAGGATGCTTTCCGCACCTAACGTGTAAGACATGAAATATGTCAGATATATGAAGATACGGCTGCTACTAAGACTAATAAACCCAAACTTTAGATATTCCCTGAGAACTAGGAGAGGCGAAATTTCCATTGCTAGAAGTATGCCGCCCCAAATGTAGCCAAAAAAGATTATTCCTCTGCTAAGCCCAGTCGAGTAATGTACCAAACCAAGGCTAAACTGCAGAAATGCCACCGGAAGTAAGATGCCACCGAGACTGATCAGATTTCGCCACGGAGCACTCATGTGGGTCGCTAACCCTTCAACGTTCCAGAGGACAATCAGCACACTAAGCAGAAAGAACACCTTATTTAGGTAGTTCCGCCTGCCGGCAAAGTATATGAATGCTCCTGCCTGCAGAGTAACGATGATCGGTATAATATAAATGATGACACTAAGGCTAAGCATGTGACCACCACAAGTAATAGTTCCCCAACTAGTAGTTTCTACCTTCTAGCCACAAAAAAATGGCCCGGCACTCAAGTGGGATCATGCTTAAGCACCAGGCCCAAAAATGGAGTTCAAGCAAGCCAGTAGAAGGGGTTCCTTTTGGCTTTAGTGATATATTTCACGGTTAGAAAGGAAACTCCTGCCTAGAATAAAAAAATTTTTAGATAATGGGGGAAGATTGTTGAAAATACTGTTAGTCGCAATAAATGCACGCTTTAGCCATAGCAATCCGGCTATCTATGCGCTAAAGAAAAGTCTACCGCAAACCCCAAACGAGTGGGTCAGCACCGTAGACATCCGCGAATTCAACATCAACCAAACCGACGAGTATATATTGGGGGAAGTATACCGCTCGGGGGCACAAATCATTGGGGTCTCCTGTTATATCTGGAATCGCAATAAAGTTATGAACCTCGTAAGTTCACTGAAAAAAATAGCTCCCGATCTCCAGATTATCTTGGGTGGCCCGGAAGTCAGTCATCTGGCCGTCGAAACTCTAACCGCGCACCCAGCCGTTGATTTTATTCTCCAAGCCGAAGGTGAATTAACCTTCGGGCAGTTAATTAAAACCATCTGCACTGATGGGGCTTTCAGGGAGATTCCGGGCTTGGTTTTCCGGGACAGATCAGGTCAAATTGTGGCCAACCCCACCGACCAAAATCTTAACCAGCCAGATCTAACCTTACTGCCATTTCCGTATACTCCAGCCGAATTACAAGCACTCCGGGGAAAAATCGTCTATTATGAATCATCGCGTGGCTGCCCTTACCGCTGTGGATACTGTCTTTCGGCGGACGATCACCACCTGCGCATGCTCCCGGTAGAAAGAGTTAAA
>CAZAAT010000034.1:1552-24063 GCA_964483175.1 uncultured Bacilli bacterium | reverse complement strand
GATTTGTTTAGGGCTTCTTGCATAACTAACCGCTCACGCAAACTGATCTTTTTCCCGATTAGCAGGGCGAGCAGGGTGGTCATGCTCATAAATCCTAATCCACCAATCTGGACTAAGACCAAAATAACCAGCTGCCCAAATAGGCTGAAATGCGTCCCTATGTCGACCACTGTTAAGCCGGTTAACGTTACTGCGGAAGTTGCAGTAAAAACAGAATCTAGCAGGGATAATCGCCTCGTACCTGCATAGGAAAGAGGCAAGCTTAACAAAAGTGTTCCGGCTAAGACGGAAAAAGCAAAACCCAGGACCAAAATCTGGGCTGGTAGTAATCGATGAAGACTCACTTTGTTCGAAGCTCTGATGGGTCTCACCCCATAACTTCTTTTCGGTATTCTACAGATAGTATAACCTGGGGCCGCGTATGGCCCCAGGTTTATGAAAACTCTTGTTTATTTGCTCAAACTATTTCTGGCAATATCGACGAGCTGTCCAAAGGCCTCGCTGTCGTTAATCGCTAGATCCGCCAGCATTTTGCGGTTTACCTCAACACCCGCATTTCTTAAACCGTTGATAAACCGAGAATAAGAAATCCCATTCATCCGGGCAGCTGCATTGATTCTAGCAATCCATAGTTGACGGTATTCACGTTTCTTCCGTTTCCGATCAACATAAGCATATGTTAAAGATTTCATCACCTGCTGATTGGCTACCCGATAAGTTTTACTCTTCGAACCGAAATAGCCTTTGGCAAGCTTTAAGATCTTATTACGGCGACGCCTAGTTACAAATCCACCTTTAACGCGTGGCATTTATATTCACCCTTTCTCAAATGATTATAAGTATGGAAGCAGCTTGCGCAGGCGCTTCTCTTCAGCTTGAGGAACAAGTTCGTTCTTGCGCAGTTTCCGTTTGCGTTTGGCGGATTTTTTCTCCAAAATATGACTCTTAAAAGCTTTGTTTTTCATGAATTTTCCGGAGCCTGTCTTTTTAAAGCGCTTTGCAGCACCCCGATGGGTCTTCATTTTTGGCATGGTAAGTCCTCCTCTTAATAAGCTGATCCAAAATCTAAGAAGGCTTGGGTGCAAGAATCATTACCAGTGAACGCCCTTCCATCTTGGGGACACGCTCCATCACAGCGATATCCTCAACGGATTTGGCCAACTGTAAAAGCAGATCCTTCGCGAGCTCGTTATGAATAATCTCTCGTCCTCTAAAGCGAACCGATACTTTAACCTTATCGCCATCTTTTAAAAACTTATGCGCAGCCTTAACCTTTACCTGAAAATCGTGGGTATCAATTTTCGGGGAAAATCTAATCTCCTTGACATCAATAACCTTTTGCTTCTTCTTGTTCTCACGCTCGCGTTTACTCTGCTCATAACGATACTTACCGAAATCCATGATCCGGCAGACCGGTGGGTTCGCATTCGGCGCAACTTCAACCAAGTCTAGGTTTTTCTCCTCGGCCATACGAAGCGCCTCGCGGCTGGACATAATACCAATCTGAGCCCCATCCGCATCAATTACGCGAACTTCTCTAGCCCTGATCATCTGGTTGATCCTCACATTATCCTGACTGATAACCCTTCACCTCCAAAGTTAGCACTAAATAAAACAGCGGGCAGAATAACTCCACCCGCTAATAATAATGGCTAGACCATTATCATCTACCTAATGTAGTTAACCCAGTGAGCCAAGGCTACAGGGTGAGAAGCGGATGGCTTCTACTTGCAACCACTATTTCATTAACGTGAATAGTTTACCATAGTTAGCCGCTATCGGTCAATAGCCTTTTCCCGTATTACCAGGTCAATTCCAGTTGTCGGGCGGCGATTTCCTTGGTAATCCCTTCAACAAAGGTAGTTAAGTCGAAGGCACCTTGATCACCGTTAGCTCTTGAGCGGACCGATACCGTGCCGTTAGCCTGCTCCTTTTCCCCTACGATCAGCATATACGGCACCTTCTGTAGTTGAGCCTCCCTGATTTTATAGGAAACCTTTTCATCACGGCTATCAACATGCACCCTTACCCCGGCCGAGCTCAGCTTACCAGCAGCTTCAGCCGCATATGCATTGAACTTGTCGCTAACCGGAAGAATTTCCACTTGGATCGGGGCTAACCAGGTTGGAAAAGCACCGGCAAAGTGCTCGACCAAGATCGCCAAAAATCGCTCAATGCTGCCAAAAACCACCCGATGAATCATCACCGGACGATGCTTTTCATTGTCTTTTCCAATGTAGGAAAGGTCAAAGCGTTCCGGCATCTGAAAATCCAGCTGAATCGTGCCACATTGCCAAGTGCGACCAATGGCGTCGGTTAAATGGAAATCAATCTTGGGGCCATAAAATGCTCCATCACCCTCATTAACCTTGTAGGCAAGGCCACGCGCCTCTAGCGCGTTGCGAAGCGAATCCGTTGCGAACTCCCAGATCTCATCCGAACCCATCGCGTTCTCCGGCTTGGTGCTCAGTTCCATATGATAACTAAAACCAAAGGTCGAATAGACGTAATTAATTAAGTCGATGACCTCTTCGATCTCGGCTTGAATTTGTTCGGGCAGCATGAAAATATGTGCATCATCTTGAGTAAACGAGCGGACCCGCATTAAACCATGCAGAGCTCCGGAAAGTTCATGCCGATGAACCAAGCCTAATTCAGCCACTCTGAGCGGCAAATCCCGATAACTGTGAACCTGCCGGCCATACAATAGCATACTGCCGGGGCAATTCATCGGCTTGATCGCATAGGCACCCTCATCAATGGTTGTAAAGTACATATTTTCTTGATAGTGATCCCAATGCCCTGACTGACGCCAAAGGTTCTCATTAAGGATAATGGGGGTCTTAATCTCTTGATATCCACGTTTGCTGTGAACCTCACGCCAGAAATCAAGCAAAGTATTCCAGATGATCATCCCTTTGGGGTGGATAAAAGGAAAACCTGGCCCTTCGTCCCGCAGGCTGAATAAGTCAAGCTCTTTGCCAAGTCTGCGATGGTCACGCTTGGCTGCTTCTTCGAGCAAGCGCAAATGCTCATTGAGCTCATCCTGGCGGGGGAAAGCCAATCCATAGATGCGTTGGAGCATGGGCCGTGCAGAATCACCGCGCCAATACGCTCCGGCCACATTTTGGAGCTTGTACGCCTTCAAGGCCTTGGTCGATGGGACGTGCGGTCCGCGACAAAGGTCGACGAAATCACCCTGCTGATACAGGCTTACGGTTTCATCATCCGGAATATCTCGCACCAGCTCACGTTTGTAATCTTCGCCATGTTCGGCGAAGAACCGATCCGCTTCATCTTTCGGCAATATCTTCCTACTAAATGGCAAATCCTCCTGAACGATCCGCTCCATCTCAGACTCGATGGCAGTTAACTGCTCAGCCGATAACGGCTCCGGAAGGTCAAAATCATAGTAAAATCCATTTTCAATGGCCGGTCCAATCGCCAATTTGGCCTCAGGAAAAAGCCGCTTCACAGCCTGAGCCATCACGTGCGCAGTGCTGTGCCGTAAGATTTCCCGGCCCTCCTCAGAATCAACGGTAACAATGGAAACCTTGTCTCCTGCGTTTACTTTGGCGTTCAAGTCAACTAATTCATCATTTACTCGGCCGGCTACAGCCGCCTTGGCCAAGCGAGAGCCGATCTGCTTGGCTACATCTAGCACTGTACTGCCTTCCGGCACTTGCTTACCTGATCCATCGGGAAGGATTACCTCAATTAACTTCTCAGCCATCACGCACATCCTTTCTAGTCTAGAAAAAAATAAATCCGCCCCAGATAAGGGACGGAAAAATCCGCGGTTCCACCCTGCTTGGTAAGAAAAATCCTACCCGCTCATTAATAAAAGCTGTATCGGGCTAACCCGGTGTCCTTAATAAGTCATCCCGTTCGAACACTGCTCACGGGTGGTCTTCGCCGACTGGTGTGGGTTTGCAGCCTTGACCCACCTCTCTGGATAGCTGCCGGTTACTCGTCCCGCTCATCGCCTGCCATATTTAGCAATAATTATAGGCAATGGACCGGCTGCTGTCAAATAAAATATACTATCACAGCTTGGATCAGCCCGATAAGACCACCTAAAACACCGCCCAACAATTCAATGTGCCGCAATTCTTTGCCGGCAATCTCTAGAACCAGGCGTTCCAGCCGAGTAAGGTCAAATCCACTGATCCGCTCGGTGACCATCTCGCCGACTCTGGCTTCATCTTTGATTAACACCTCAGCACGTTCGAGCCAGCCGTCCAGATTCTGTTTAATCTCTCGGCGAATTGCTGGAATCAGCAGATCGTAACTCAATTGTTGTAGGACTCGCGGTACTTTGTCCTCAATTACCAATCCAAATTGATAGGTTATCTCGTCAACGATACGCTCTTTGACCGCCTCCGCCCTTAGCCTTTGGCTCAAAGCATCGGTAGTAACAAGCTCCTGTTCAATAATTCTACCGATGCTTATCGCCAACTCGGCCTGTCTTTTGGGCAGAAGTCCATGCAACCGCATAAATAATATCTTACGCGGAGTTCTCGGCCGGAATAGAGATTTTATCGCGATGTAGTTGGTCAGCCATCCGATCAAGGCACCTATCAGCGGCATGATGATAAAAGTTTCCATATCGTTATTATACCATCAGTCGCCAGACAGGTATCTTTATTAGTTACTCTTTCTTGGGAAGAATCCCGTTATAACTGCATAATGGGCACCCGGCCGACCGATCCGGGCAATAACCGGTTTGCCCTTCAAAAACCCGGGAAACTGTTTTGGCCACTTTACAATCCGGATCTAAATGGATGATGATCTCGCGCGGTGCCAGGGTAATCAGGGCGCTAAGCAAGAGATCTTCATAATCAACCTGATTTTGCACCAGATCGACTACAAATCCTTCGAGATACTCGGTTTCTACTACCTCGTTACGCTCATCAAGAATTCGGTACAGTCCATTGCTTCTGATTACCACATGAACCAGCTGCATCTTTGGTTCTTGAATCTCGACAAAGTACCTTAACAAGGCAACGAATTCATCGTATTCGCGATCTACCATGTAACTGTCGACGGCCCGATCAACAAAGGTTGACAGCTCATCACAGAATTCTTTCAGGCGGAACCGCAAGAACCCTTCAAGCACGACTTCGTTGTTGAGGTTAAGATATTCCAATAATGAGGTGATTATTTGATTTTTCCGCTTGACAGTTTTATAGATATTGCCCTGAAAAAGCTCTGATTTATACAAATTTATAGCTCGGTTAATGATCTCAGTCTTCTCCGCTTCGGAGAAATGGGCATAGTTTACCCTGATTATCCGTGGAATCTCCGACATCGGAAGATCGTGTGCAATAACCTCCGCCAATATTTTGGCGATATAATACCTGAATATCGCCTTCGCATTTCGCGAATTGCTTTCATCAGTGAGATTACAGCCAATATATGTTATCGGGCCAAAATCTCTCTCTTCAAGAGATACCCGCAAACCTTCACCCTGTAAAGAAGAAAGCTCTTCAGAGAGCCGGTCTCGTACAGTTGCTATTGCAGTGGAGGCACCAATGGATACTGCATCACTCATGCTCGATCACTCCCTTCCGCGGTTATTATATGTGCCGCAAGAGGAGTAAATGCAGCGGAGGATTGCCAAGACCACGGAAGAAAGTTAGTAGTTGACTTTTATGTTTGATTTGTTATAATACTATTTGTTGATCGGGCGATTAGCTCAGGTGGTTAGAGCGCTTGCTTGACATGCAAGAGGTCGCTGGTTCAAGTCCAGCATCGCCCACCATATAATGACAAACAAAACCACTGCTAAAAAGTGGTTTCTTTTTTTATTCCACTATTTAAGCGCACAAAAAAACGATAGCCATTGCTATCGTGAAAATCATGGTGCCGGAGACCGGACTTGAACCGGTACACTCGAGAACGAGCGAGGGATTTTAAGTCCCTTGCGTCTGCCAATTCCGCCACTCCGGCAAATAAATGGAGGCGGCACCCAGATTCGAACTGGGGAATAAAGGTTTTGCAGACCTCTGCCTTACCACTTGGCTATGCCGCCTTTACAGATGCATTATAGCATTATCTCTCCAAAAAAGAAAGATATAAAATGGAGCGGAAGACGGGACTTGAACCCGCGACCCCCACCTTGGCAAGGTGGTGTTCTACCACTGAACTACTTCCGCTCGGATGGTGCCGAGACCCAGAATCGAACTGGGGACACGAGGATTTTCAGTCCTCTGCTCTACCGACTGAGCTATCTCGGCATGGCGACCCCGAACGGACTCGAACCGTCGACCTCCTGCGTGACAGGCAGGCGTTCTAACCAACTGAACTACGGGGCCATATTTTGCTTTATCAAGCCGTGCTACCCGCATCCGGCAAAATGTATCTTAGCACATCTAACTGGTCATTGTCAACCGATTTTCTATCATTGTATGTGCTGGTTCATTTTAAGTGCCGAATACGTCGGGCATTAAAAAACCCCTAAAGTATACGGGGTATTTATGGTGGGCGAAACAGGGCTCGAACCTGTGACCCCCTGCTTGTAAGGCAGGTGCTCTCCCAGCTGAGCTATTCGCCCACACATCCTAAGGACAAGAGTTATTATAACAAGTCATCTTCGCGGTGTCAAGACACTTCTTCATTTACTAGTTCACTTTCGGCGGCGGAAACTTCGAGAACTTTTAAGCTCACTACCCCGATCGGACATTCGGCTTCGACCACATCCCCGGCCCGATGCCCCAGAAGAGCCTGGGCCACAGGTGACTTATACGAAATCTTATTATTTATTGGGTCCGCTTCGCCACTACCTACGATAATATAAATATACTCATCGCCGGCTTCTAGGTCAAATACGGTTACTTTTGAACCGAGCTGTATCGTGTCTGCCTGCTTGGCTTGTTTGACAACCTTAGCATTTTCAAGCAGAGATTCCAAAGATTTAATGCGACCTTCTACAAAGGCCTGTTCCTGTTTGGCCATTTCGTATTCGGGGTTGCCCCACGGATCGCCAAATTCTAAAGCTTCACGGATTTTATCGGTGACTTCCTTTCTTTTGGTGATCTTTAATGTATTCAGTTCCGACTTTAACCGATTAAAACCAGCGGGTGTTAAAATTGTCTCCCGTTCTAACAACTTTCGTCACCCCGATGTTAATTATTTTTACTTAATGTATATTCCCCGAGGAATTGTCCCTTGCTCAGGTGGTAAAATAAGGCATCATTTCCCAGGACTGTGAAGTGATAGCAGTACCTTGTGTCAAGGTTATTTTCTACAAGAGGGTATCAAAATATTTATCAAGAGGTGAAATCAGCGTGCGCACGATCTGGAGGGGAGCTATTAGCTTCGGTCTAGTTCATATACCGATTAAACTGTATACCGCTACCCAAGAAAAGAGCCTTAAATTCAATTATCTCCATAAACAATGTAATACTCCGATCAAATACGCAAAGGTCTGCCCCGTTTGCGGAGGTGAAGTCAAACAAGACGAAATAGTCTCGGGCTACCAGTATGAACCGGGTCGATATGTAATTCTCACCGAAGATGATTTTGCCAAGATTCCGCTAGCAACTGCCAAGACCATCGAGATCCTTGATTTTGTGAATTTAAACGAAATCGATCCGGTCTTCTTTTCCAAAAGTTATTACCTAGCCCCGTCAGAAGGAGGGCAAAAGCCGTATGCCCTTCTGCGCCAGGCAATGGTGGAAACTGAGAAAATCGCTATAGCTAAGGTTATCTTACGCAAAAAGGAGGCCCTGGCCTGTTTGCGCGTTCAGCAAGGTCAAGCCTTGATTATGGAAACCATGTTTTATCCTGATGAGGTTAAGGAAATAAGCACCGTGCCTGATCTACAATTCACGCCGACCATTCATGAACATGAATTAAAAATGGCGGTCACTTTGATTCAAAACCTCTCCACACATTTTCAACCGGAGAAATATACCGACAATTATCGTGAGGCACTGCTACAGCTTGTCAGCAGTAAAATTGAAGGCGAAGCCGTTACCATTCCGCAACCAGAGGGTCAAGCTGAGGTCATCGATTTGCTTAAGGCTCTAGAAGAAAGTATCAAGGCTACCGAAGAACAGAAAGAACTGGTGATCCGGTGAAGCCATTTCCTGAGCGTCTCGCCCCGATGTTAGCCAGTTCGGTCGGCCAACCATTTGACTCCGCAAACCACCTCTTTGAAATAAAATGGGATGGCATCAGATGTCTCGCCTTAATCAACCCCGCCGGAAAACTAACTTTACAATCGCGTAATTTCAACGACATTACAGACAAATTCCCTGAATTGCATGCTCTGCCCAAAAATTGCCACACCGGCACTATCTTTGATGGTGAGTTGGTCGTGCTCGACTCCCAGTTCAAACCAGATTTTTCCCTAATTCAGCGGCGAATCCGCGCAAACTCACCCCACACCATCATCAGCTATTCCCGCCAGTTCCCCATAACCTATATGGTCTTTGACCTGCTGTATCGCAATAATCAAGAGCTATTTCATCTCCCGCTCTCCCAGCGTAAAGAGCTGCTTTTAGCCAGCTTAGAAGAGAAGCAACCTTGGGTTATCTCCAGATCTGTAGAGAGTCTTGGTAAAGCCTATGCCACGATCGTTTTTGGCCAAGGATTTGAGGGAGTGATGGCCAAGGACAAAGGCAGCCCATATTTACCCGGTAAACGCAGCGAGTTTTGGCTTAAAATCAAAAACCGCCAACAATTAGTGGCCACTATTATCGGGTTTACCGCTGCTGCCCGTGCCACCAGGATTGATGCTTTGGTGTTAGCCAAGGAATCTCCTGACGGCCGGCTGACTTATATCGGACGAGCGGGTACCGGATTTGGCCATCAAGAAGCGACAAAGCTGCTGCAATTACTGGTTAACAATCTAAGAGCTACGCCGGCGGTCGCTGTACCTGCTGCTGAAGCGGAAACCTGGTGGGTCAAACCTGTCTTTAAATGCAGGATAGAGTACCTGGAGTTTACCAAAGATGGCCTCCTCCGCCATCCAACATATCGGGGGCTGGTACAAGATGAATAGACGCGTTAACGTCTCCGGGCGAAGTATAAGGTTATCAAACCTGACCAAAAGACTTTGGCCCCAATACACCAAGGCTCAGTTTATCGAATACTACGCTTTGCTCGCCCCCTATCTTCTCCCCTATCTCGAAAATCGTCCAATCTCGCTGGTACGCTATCCCGATGGAATTAGCGGTAAGTACTTTTACCAGAAAGATCGGCCTCGGGGTACTCCTGATTGGATCGAAACCTACCCGGTCTACTCGGCAGACAATGAAAAAGTAATCAATTATCTGTTGATCAATGATCTGCCCACCTTGTTGTGGGTAGCCAATCTAGCGGCGATCGAACTCAATCCCTGGCATTCGCAGGCTCCCACTCCGGATCAGCCGGATTGGACGGTGATCGATCTAGACCCTACGCTACCGGCCGGTTTTGCCGAAGCACGACAAGCAGCCTTACTTGTTAAACAAGTCCTAGATCAGCTATCATTAATCGGTTACCCAAAATTATCCGGCGCCACCGGGATTCATATCTATCTTCCGCTCCCAGCCGGATGGAGCTACCAGGATTCAGTCGATTTTACCGGCTTCATCGGTAAAATTATGCTTAATCTAAACCCGGCGCTGATTACCACAGAAAGATTGGTCAAGAACCGCAATGCAAAGGTCTATGTAGACCACCTGCAAAATCTACAAGGACAGACAATTGTGGCCCCTTTTTCTCTACGCCCAACCCCAGAAGGAACAATCTCTATGCCGGTGACCTGGGATGAGCTGGAAACCGTCGAGCCCACCGATTTTACGCTCGGCAATTATCAACACCGGCTAGCACAATTGCCAACAATCCCATTTGCGCACCTCTTGGAACGCCCCACCCCCGAAGTTGCCCACCGGATGGATCAACTCCGTGCTCTAGCTAGGTCGGCAGAGTTTGTCAACATAACGCCGGGTTGATGAAACAGACTATGGCTAGGAGGTGTCAACATGGCACGAGGTCGCTTTGCCTCCGAACGGCTGAAGATGGAGGTCGCGAGGGAACTGGGAATTGCTGATAAAATCGAAGAACAAGGCTGGGAAGCAGTGACCACCAAAGAAGTTGGCCTGGTGGTGCGAGAGATGATCAAGCGTGGACAAGAAGCCCTGGTTAACCAACGGGAAAAAGGGTAACTGAAGTTGCCAGTATGCGCTATTGACGGCCGGGGAAATCCTATAATATAGGCAGCATAGCCGAGGAGGTGGTGAATCTGGCTCAAGGTTCAAAATCCAATAACCGCAAAGTTGTTCCGGAAGCGGCACAAGCCCTGGACCAGATGAAATATGAGGTTGCCAACGAACTAGGAATCGATATGAGCAAGATTCAGGATGGGTACTGGGGCAACCTAACCGCTCGCGAATGTGGCGCTGTCGGTGGGCACATGGTGCGTAAGATGATTGCTGCCGCCGAAGCAGCCCTAATCGATCAGGTTACCGCTGATGTCCGCGATTCGTTTCAACAAACTTTCCAGGCTGAAACCGAAAAGCTAATGCAACAAAAGCCAAAACCTGATCAATTCTAATGCTGCCAACTAAACCCCGCATGCTATGCGGGGTTTATAGCAGGGAAAATGTTCTAGCATGGGCAGGAGAGCCAGTAGCTAAGACTAAAGGCAAAACCACACATTCTAGGGAGGGATGCCGGATGAAAGCTACGGGTATAGTACGTCGAATAGATGATCTAGGCCGAGTTGTCATCCCCAAAGAAATCCGGCGAACGCTGCGTATCAGGGAAAATGACCCTTTGGAGATTTTCACCGACCGCAATGGCGAAATCATCTTTAAAAAATATGCTCCGATGGGAGATCTCAGTGATTACGCCCAAGAATACGCTGATTCGTTGTCAGAATCCACCGGCAACATTACCGCGATCATCGATGAAGATGAAATAATTGCGGTCAATGGTGCCCCCAAAAAGAGCCTGCTCGGAAAAATCGTAACCGAATCCGTGCGCAATCTTCTGGCGACCAAACAAACATATATCTCCAACGAAGAGCAGGAGGATTTTCCGGTCGAAGGGTTTTCTTCACGGAGCCAAGTATTGGTGCCGATTATCCACGAAGGCGAAATGCTCGGCGGCGTGGTAATGCTGTCCAAGACCAAAAAACAATCAGAACTAGAAGCCAAGCTCTGCAGTACAGCCGCTAGTTTTCTGGCCAAACAGTTAGGATAAAAAAGTGTACATAAAAACCGCCCAACCGGAGATAACTAATATCGGAACAGGGCTGAAACAAAAAGATTCCTTTTCCTCCCCCACAAGCCCATAGTCAAAAAGGATGCGCGAAAGTGCATCCTTTTTGACATCTATTAGCTCTTGGTCGACTCGGTATGGTAAGCGTATACGCTATGATTATGGATCGACTCGAAGCTCTCACAATGTACTTCAAACCAGGTGATCCGCGGATCGGTCCGCAGAGCTAGAACAGAATCTCGCAAGATATCTTCGACGAACTTCGGGTTTTCATAGGCGCGCTCGGTCACATATTTCTCGTCCTCGCGCTTAAGCAAAGGGTAAACCTGACAACTTCCGACATCTTTGATTAAATCCAGAACATCCTCGATCCACAAATATTCTCCGGGCCGGGTTCGCAAACGCGTCGAAACCAAGACCCGCTGGTTATGAGCCCCATACGCAGAAATTTCCTTGCTGCATGGACAAACTGAGGTGAAGGGAAGCCTTACACCGAGAATAAAATCAAAACGTTCCTTGTATAATGAGGCTGTAAATTCACAATCAATATCTAATAGGCTAGGGCTGCCACTGACCGGTGCGACCAAGCCGACAAAATATTTAAACTGCATACTAATCTCGACTCTTTGCGCGGCTAACTTAGTCCTCACTTCACTAAGCAGTTTCTTAAATGATTTAGCAGATAAGCCGGCTCGACTCCAAGTCATCAAGACTTCGATAAACCGGCTCATGTGCGTTCCTTTAAATTGGTGGGGTAAATTAGCCGTCATGGTGACATTGGCCAATACTTGCTGAACATCGCCTGCGCGCTCTACAATTAGTAGTGGTAAGCGAAGGTCCTTAACCCCTACTTTTTGGATCGTGATGCCACGATGATCTAGAGAATTTTGTACATCCTTCATTTGATCGTCCGACCTCCTGAAGGAAACAATTCGTCTATCAAACCCCTATTCCTGTTTCAAGCGGGGTAACTAAAAACGCTTTAAGTAAGCTAACCGCATGCTCAAGGTCGGTTAGGGAAACCATCTCGGTCGGGGTATGCACATAGCGGCATGGTACCGAAACTCCGCCCGATCTGACTCCGGATTTGCTCAAGTGAATGGGCCCGGCATCAGTTCCTCCAGTATCCAGGATCTCAAACTGATATGGAATTGCATTACTTTTAGCAACCTCTACCAAAGCCTGTTTGACCTGTGGATGAGCCATCACTAAAGCATCCTTGACTTTGATGGTAGGCCCTTTGCCAAGGCAGACAGCGTTCGTTGGAGCCTTGGGAGTATCGCCAACTAAAGTCACATCGACAGCCAAACCGAGATCAGGCTCGATACCATAGGCGCTGGTTTTGGCTCCCCGGGTACCGAGTTCTTCTTGGACGGTAAAGACGGCATAAATGTCGTTAGGTCCGGCCGCCAGTTCTTGCAAGGTCTTGATCAACACCGCACATCCGGCTCGGTTATCAAGTGCCTTACCGGTCAAGATATCTCCGGCGGCGGCAAGTTCTCGATCAAAAACAGCAACATCCCCGAGGTTAACGCGATTTAGAGCCTCCTCCTTCGAACGCGCGCCAATATCAAGGTACATTTTGTCAAATTTGAGGTCTTTGATATCATCGAGTTTCTCATGGCCAAAAACTCCGACCACACCGTTTGCAAATACCATCCGCTGCCCAAGCAACAGGTGCGGGGATAATCCGCCTACTCGCGTAAAACGTAAAAAGCCCTGATCATCTACGTCGGTAATCATTACTCCAATCTCATCCATATGCGCAGCCAACATAATCTTGGCTCCCGGGCCTTTTTTATGGGCTATCAAGTTGCCGAGAGTATCGGTGGTAAGCTCATCACAATATGGCTCCACCAGGCTTTTGATGACTTCCCGGATCTGTTCTTCGTGACCTGATGGCCCATAGGTTTGGCTGAGTTGCTTTACCAATTCTTTCATGCTGGAACCCCCTCTTTGTGCAAATAATCTAAGAGCGCTAGGACTAACTTTATCGTTGCTTCAAGATCACGTCTACTGACCAGACTGACCGGTGAGTGAATATACCGGCACGGAACCGAAATCACCACCGTCGGCAGACCGGTATTACCACGCTCCAGCACCCCGCCTTCCGTAGCCCCGGCGGCGCTGCGCCGGAACTGAACCGGAAGACCCAGCTCATCGGCGAGCCGAGTTAGCAGCTTAACCGTCGGGCGGTGCGCCAACACCAACCGATCCATCAACGTAAGCGCCGGACCACCGCCTAGCTTAGTACTTTGGCAGTGTTCCTCAATCTCCGGAACATCTGCCGCCGTAGTGCCTTCCAAAACAATCGCCAGATCTGGCTGGAGAGTATTGCCGACAACCTCCGCTCCTCTAACGCCAACTTCCTCTTGGACGGTAAAAACCCCGACCACAGCAAAAGAAGTTTGCGTCTGCCGCAAAACCTCGGCTAATACATAACACCCGGCACGGTCATCGAAGGCTTTGCCTTTTACCACCCCGTCCAATAATTCCTCGCATTGGGTTGCAAAGCCGATCAAATCTCCCAATCCCACCAACTTTTTGGCTTCTTCATCACTACTGACTCCCAGGTCGATGTATAAATCTTTATAATCCAAGGCTTTTTTCCGCTCATCTGGCTCTTGCAGATGGATTGGTTTAGCTCCAATTACTCCAGCAACTTTCTGCGGACCAATCACTACCGGTTTACTCACCAATACTCTCGGGTCTATGCTGCCCACCGACTTAAATCGTACAAAGCCATCCTTCTCTATTTTGGTGACCATTAGGCCAACCTCATCCATATGGGCTGTAAGCAGAATCTTTGGGCTGCCGGCATCCCAATTCTTGTAGCAGAAAAGATTACCTAAGCGGTCAGTAACCATCCGCCCTACAGAACTCGCCAAATATCCGCGGAGTAGATCCCTAACCTCTCCTTCCCGGCTGCTAACACCGATAGCATCACTAAGCTGCTTTAAAAGCATGATAACCCCTCCACGAACTGATCATCAAGACCAGCAATAAACTCTGCCAACAACCGGCCGGATGCCTCGATATCCCTTAGCGATAGAGTTTCCACCGATGTATGCATGTATCTGAGCGGAACTGAAATCAAGATTGATGCTGTGCCGGCCCGTGAAACTTGGATCGGCGCGGTATCAGTCCCAAACGGAGAGGGTGATGGGTCAATCTGGTATGGAACCCCTCGTTTCTCCGCAATTTGAACCATCTGTTGATAGATCAGTGGGTGAACTTGTGGCCCGATGGCGATTGCCGGACCTTTACCCAATTTTGCCCGTTCCTCTAGCACATCATCGCGGTCAGCAAAGGTAACATCGATGCCAATACCAATATCCGGTTGAATTGCATAAGCCGAGGTCCGGGCGCCTCTGGTGCCCAATTCTTCTTGGACGGTAGCCACACCATAAACGGATACACTTGTCTTTAAGCGGGCAAGTTCTCGGAAGCAAGCAATAATTACCGCCGCGCCGGCTCGATCATCGAAGGCCTTGCCGGCGACAATACCGTCGTGCAGCTCAACCACGGTCCGGCCGATGGTCGCGATATCGCCAACACTAACGATTTGCTCCACCTTATCCTTGGCCAAACCGGTATCGATAAAAAGCTCCTCGATTGGAACAGATTTTTTGCGTTCTCCAGGTTCTTGGATATGCGGTGGTTTAGCCCCTATAACCCCTTTCAGCGGCTGCTTCCCGTGAATAATTACCTCTTGCGCCAACAAGGTTCGCTGATCAATGCCGCCAATTTTGGTGAAACGCAGAAAGCCGCCACTTTCAATTTTCGTGATTAACAAACCGATTTCATCAATATGACCGGCAAGCATTACTTTTGGGCTATCCGGCCTAGCCCCCCTGCGAACTGCAACAACATTACCTAATGCGTCAGTTGAGACCTCATCCGCGTAATCACGGATGTAGCGGGAAAAAATTTCGCCTACTAGCGACTCATACCCTGAAGGTCCCGGTGCTTGTGATGTTTCAACTAAGAATTTCTTTATCTCCAAAAAATTAGCCCCCTTTAGGCTATAGTCTTGAGTTAGCCTACCCTACACAATCTTCGCTATGCTACATCAAAACGGCTAACGGACTCTCCTTGCGAAGAGCCCGTTATAGGTGTTTCGCTAGTCTGGGTTCAATCCCCTTTTCGCTTGGAACGCTCTGTTAAAACTACTCTTGCCAGCGCAATAAGCGGTTTTCCAAGAACGATACCACATAGTAGAGGAGCGCGCTAACTATACAGAGAACTACCACCCCGGTAATAATCAGATCCATTTTAAAGACCTGACCACCATAGACAATTAAGAACCCTAGCCCGGCTTTACTCACTAAGAACTCGCCCATAATCGCACCTACTAAGGACATACCTACGTTGACCTTGAGCGCAGAGACGATAGTCGGGACACTTGCCGGTAAAATGACTTTGCGTAGCATCTGCCCTTTTGTGGCCCCGAATGTCTCCAGCAGTTTGAGATAATTACGATCAACATTTTGAAAGCCACTGTAGACCATCATTATCGTCACAATTACCGCAATAGCCAAGGCCATGGCGATAATCGCAGACATCCCGTTCCCCATCCAAACGATAAACAATGGTCCTAATGCTACTTTAGGTATGCTGTTCAAAACGACGATGTACGGATCCATCACCTTAGACAAAGTATTTGACCACCATAAGATGATCGCTATAGCCGCACCGCTGAGTGTTCCAACCGTAAACCCGATGGTCGTCTCCCAAACTGTGATCCAAGTGTGATAATACAAACTGCCATCGAGTGCCATCCTATACAAGGTAGTCATTACTCGTGAAGGACTGCTGACCGCGAAGGTGTCGACCCAGCCCATCCGGGCGGAAAGCTCCCATAGAAAAATGATAGCCACTAAAACAGCCACGCGAGCAACCAGGATTAGTTGGCGATAGCGTTTGACCCTGCCAAGATAGGCCAAGTGCGCTTGACTATATGGTGTTATAGCGATTTCTTTGTTACGCATGTACATCAAGCTCCTTCCAAATTTCGCGGAAGTACGTCTTAAACTCCGGAGCTTCATTACGGGCTGATAAAGCCGACCGTTTTTTCAATCCGAGCTCAATTTGGTGTTCAGCCACAATAGTCGCTGGACGCCTACTTAAGACAACTACCCGGTCCGACATCGCGATTGCTTCGGAGATATCATGGGTGACTAAGATAACTGTCTTCTCATTCTCCCGTAAAATTCGACCCACTTCTTCCTCGATGAACAACCTGGTTTGATAATCGAGAGCTCCAAAAGGTTCATCAAGCAGACAAATATCCGGATTGGTGGCCATGGTTCGCACTAAAGCCACTCGCTGTCTCATCCCGCCGGATAGTTGCCGGGGATAATGATTTTCAAATCCGGCAAGACCGTAAGCCGACAGTAATTCTCCAACTGCTTGTCGACTATGACGATTGCGCTTGCCCATAATCTCCAAGCCAATCAGGGCATTTTCCATGACGGTCCGCCATGGAAACAGATAATCCTGCTGCAGCATGTAGCCGACTTTCGGGGACGGTCCATCTACCTTGCTGCCTTCAATTTCAATGCTACCTGAAGTTGGCTTGATCAGCCCGGCAATGAGCGAAAGCAATGTACTTTTGCCACACCCGCTTGGCCCAACGATACTGATAAACTCCTTTGGTTTAACCGAAAGTGAGATATCTTTGAGAGCTTCGGTTTCTCCATCCGGCGAATGGTAGATCAGACTAACATTAGTGATTTTCACAGCCGGAGTCGTGGCTTCAGGCATAGGGTCTCCTCCTTTGTTGGCAGGCGGGGCTATGTCGACCCCGCCTCGTTTCTCATAGTTGTTATTGAATTATCCGCACGGCTTCTTCGGCAAAGGAGTTATCAACCAGTTCAGTAAAGGGAGTACGTTGGTCCAGTTCTCCAGCTTCAATCATGACATCTTGGAGCTTATTAAAGGCCTCTTCGCTTAGGATAGGCGTCTTCTGCCAGGCATCAATTGCTTGGTAGCGCGCTACCGATTTTAAGATCAGCTCATAGTCCATGTCTGGGAAAAACTCGATAATCGCCTCGGTGATTTCTTCTGGGGTATGGCTGTAGACCCAAATCTGGCCTCGGTAAACAGCGTTGGTAAAGCGTTGAATTAAATCCGGATTTTTAGCGATAAAGTCTTTGCTGGCGTGAAAAGCGGTGTAAGCTTGAGGCCCGGCATCGGCACCCAGGGAGGCTACGACGTAACCAACACCTTCTTTTTCAAGCATCGAAGCGGTAGGCTCAAAGAGGGCCACATAGTCACCGATTCCAGACTGAAACGCACCTGCGGTCGCGGTAAAAGCCAGATTGCGAATAAGAGTTAAATCTTTGAACGGATCCAAGCCGCTCTGCCTAATAAGCCATTCGAGGGTCATCTCCGGCACACCCCCGGGTCTGCCCCCGATCACCGTCTTGCCTTTGAGATTTGCCCAAGAAAAGTCAGGTTCGAATTCGCGGCCGACGAGGAACGATCCGTCACACGCAGTTAGTTCGGCAAAGACCACAAAATGGTTTCTGCGCCCTTGGGCGTAGACATAGATCCCCGCCTCCGGGCCAAAAAAGCCTACATCCACAGCGCCGGAGAGAAGGGCTGCCGCACCTTTATCAGCGCCCCACGAAACGTCCATCAAGACCTCGATGCCCTCTTCGGCAAAGAGGCCTTGGGTCATCGCCGCATAAAACGGGGCATAAAAAACAGACCGAACTACCTCCGCCACCCGCACCTTGGTTAGCTCCGCGGCTGTGGCCGATCCGACCAAGCCAACCAGCAAGGCCAGTAGGAGCAAGATACTAATCAATTTTCGTCTCACAAAAATCTACCTCCCTAGCATGACTCTCTCGATACCGTATGCTTGGGAGGTAGGTTTGGAAAATTGTCCACTTTTGTAGTTCGCGCTTAATAGCTGGTAATTACCTGCTGAATGTTACCGGATTCTTGCGCCACCAAAGACCATTTGGCCACTTTTGCACTTAAAAGATGGCCTAGCCTGGAATTACGCCCTTGGATCTGGTTGTTTTTCACGGCAATCTGCAGGGCTTTAATCGGGCCGATGAGCACAACCAGCTTTTTGCCCCGGGTAATGCCGGTGTAAAGCAGATTACGTTGTAACATGATATAGTGCTGAGTCAACAGCGGAAAGATAATCACCGGATACTCGCTACCTTGGCTCTTGTGTACGCTGATACAGTAGGCCAAAGTCAGCTCTTCGGCTTCCGATCGGGCATAGACGACTTCGCGTTCATCAGCATCGGTAAAGGTCACTATTATTTCCCCGGTATCCGGATTAATCCCGGTAATTTGACCGATATCGCCGTTAAAAACATTCTTCTGGTAATTATTTTTGGTTTGCATAACCTTATCAAGATAGCGGAAGGTACGAGCACCCAAGGTAACCTCAGACTTCAGGGGGCTCATTGGATTTATGGCATCGCGCAAAACCGTATTCAGATTATCCACCCCGATCAGACCTCGACGCATCGGTGCCAAGACCTGAATGTCTTGGCTGGGATCGAGCTGATAGGTTTTGGGCAATCGGTCAGTCACCAAATCCAAGATCAGTTGGAGGACCTTCGCTGGATCAGTCTCCACCAGATGAAAAAAATCGCCTTCTTTCTGATTCAGCACCGGGAGTTGCCCTCTATTGATCCGGTGAGCGTTGACCACGATCTGACTGGTTTCACCCTGGCGAAAGATCTTACTGAGCCTGACCACTGGGACCACAGCTGAAGCGATGAGGTCGCGCAAGACGTTCCCCGGACCGACCGAAGGCAACTGGTCTTCATCACCCACTAACACCAAACGGGTGCCTGGGGCTAAGGCGCGCAACAGACTGTAGAATAAGGGCAGATCGATCATCGAAGCCTCATCGACAATCAGCGCATCAATATCTAACGGATTATCCTCGTTACGTCCAAAAACCATGCCCTCAGCCTCGGTATAGGCATATTCGAGCAACCGATGAATCGTCTTGGCCTCACGATAGCAAGTCTCCTCCATGCGCTTGCTCGCCCGTCCAGTCGGGGCAGCCAGAGCCAGTCGATGCCCAGACCCCTCCAATAGCTGAATAATTCCGCGAATAATGGTAGTTTTACCGGTACCAGGTCCTCCGGTAATGACCAGAACCGGTTGAGAAAGAGTGGCTACAATGGCCTCAATCTGTTCCGATGCCAACTGGAAACCAAGTTCGGCCTCAAAGCTGCCGATAATTTGCTGGTGGTCAAGCTCGATCGGTTCGGCGGTGTTAAAAAGTAACGATACCAACCTACCGGCGCTACCCCGCTCGGCATAATAAAGGGGTGGAAGGTAGCAGACCCCACCCGAAGAATCATCATACTCACGAACTATCACCTGTTCCTGGCAGAGTTCGTTAAGAATCGGCTCTAATCCGTTGGCATCTAGCTCCAACAACTTAGCTGCCCCATCTAAGAGCGCTTGCTCAGCCAAGAAGACATGGCCATCTTCGGAAGCCCGCTGCAAAGTGTACAAAAGCCCCATACGTAGCCGGGCCGGCGCATCTAGGGGCAGACCCAAGGTGGCTGCAATCCGGTCAGCGGTTTTAAACCCGATTCCCTCAACCTCTTCAGCAGCCTGGTACGGATTACGCGTAATTACCTCTTGAACCCCTTCCCCATAGTAGCTGTACAATTTGGAAACCAGACCGCTTGAGAGCCCCAGTCCATAGAGAAACAAAAAGGCCTTCTCCCCTGCCACCTGCTCAGCATAGGCTTGAGTAATCGCCTTAGCCTTAACCGGGCCAATACCGGGAACCTCCAAGAGGCGCTCCGGCTGGTCTTGAATCACAGTCAGGGTCTGATCACCAAAAGCGCTAACCAAACTCTTAGCAGTAGATGGACCAATTCCCGGGAATAACCCGGATGCCAAATAATTGATAATCTCTGTCTCCGTATTCGGTAATTGGAGTTTGGCCTGGGTGAATTTGAATTGAGGACCAAAGCGCGGGTGGTCAGTCCAGTCGCCAACAAAGGTATAAGTGTTACCTTCTGAGACCTCCGGAAGGTTGCCAACAGCGATAAACTCTCCCTCTTCTGCATTTTCCACGCGCAAGACGGTAAAGCCGTTATCCGGGTTATGAAAACTCACTCTGGTAATCAGGCCGGTAAGCTCCTCAGCCAAACTGAAACCTCCCTATACTTGTGCGATCGGTGCAAAACAGTCTGATTTTTTCAGTACCATCGCACCTTCGTCCACCTTTAACTCTTCGGCTACGCACAGACACTTGGCCCGCAAGACGAAATAGATCGGAGCAGCCAACTGATCGAGGGTCTCAAAATTAGCCTGCCCTTTTGAAATGATCAGATCTGCTGACCTCAATTCTCCTTTGAGCTCGGCGCTCACATTCTCCAACACCGTCCCCAAATATCCGGAGCCATTAGTGATCACGGCGGCGATCTCAGCCATCCCAACCTGACGAGCATCATCCATCGTCGCATCATTCAGAATCGGAACACCCTTAACTACATAAGTGACTGGTGCGTGCTTAGCCAACTCACTTACCAGTAAGCGATCAAAAACTATTTCTCCGGCATTATCGCCTAAAACAACGATTTTACAGGCATTTTTTAGATCATTCGTAAATTCAACATAGTCATTAATTGCAAACTCGACCGCAAGGACTTCTGCCATCGTCTGCTCTAGGTCATATTCAGGTAAAATACCAAGATCAATAATGTTGCCGGCGACAGAAAAAAGCAAAGCAGTATATAGAGGATCGGTAGCAGAGCTTACTTGTCGTTCGTAATCGGGCAAAACTTTCAGCAGTTCCGCATTGATCTCCTGCTTTTTCGCTTTGAACGGATCGCTCTCGCCCAGAACCTTCTGGGCCTCCCATAAAGCTAAGGTCGCGTTTTCGGAGGGACTAGCTTCGTGATTAAGCGAAGGGATTATTCGACAAGCAGCGTCTAAAGCTGCTAACTGTTTTTCTTCCTGAGATGTGACTTCGCGGGCGATAGACAATACCTGCTTGAGATAGCACGGCACACATTCAGGTTTAGTTTTCACCGCCTAAACCCTCCGTCGCCACAGCGAGCGCACACTCGATCCGCTTTTTCTGCAGTTCACAACCGATAGAGTAATTGCCGGCAATATCGCCGCTAAAAGCATAAGAATTTGCATAACAGCCTCCGCTACAATAAAATCTCGCCCAGCAACTTTTGCATTCAGGCTTGGTCATGATATTTACCCCCGCAAACAACTCTTGAATCTCGGGGTGCTCAATACCGGTGAAGACCGAACCTAGTCGAAAACGCTCTTCACCCACAAATTGATGGCACGGATAGATCTCGCCATCGGGTGTGATCGCTACATATTCTTGCCCGGCACCACACCCACGGATTCTCCGTTCCATACAGGGGGCATGGAATGTTCCTAGATTAAAGTGATAGTAGTTGATTGCCCGACCGTTTCTACGCAGCTCGATGATGGCCTCAGCCAACCTTTCATATTCGACCAGCAAAGTAGGTAAGTCATCCTCTGTCAGCGCCAAAGCTTTGTTTTTCGTGACCACCGGCTCCAAGGAGATTTCCCGGTAACCTAGGTCGGCCAAATGGAGGACATCCCGACTGAAGTCCAGATTTTGGCGGGTAAAGGTTCCACGGACGTAATAGCCTCCCGGGGGCTCTTGCTCCAAAAAGCGCGAAATATTTTCTTGAACTTGTAAATATCCGCCCTCCGTACCGGTTGCGCGCATAGCATCATGAACCTCCGGGCGTCCGTCTAAACTTAAGACTACATTCACTCGATGGGCATTAAGATAATCCCCAATTTCCGGGGTCAGACCGGTTGCATTAGTAGTGAGGGTCATTTTTAGTCTTTTCCCCGCTCCTCGAACCGCCGACTCGGCATACTCAATTAACTGGCGGGTCACATCCCAGTTTAATAGAGGTTCACCACCAAAAAAATCGATGGCTAGATTGTGGCGTGAACCAGATGAAGCTAGTAATAAGTCGATACTTTCTCTACCGACCTCAAACGGCATCAGGCCTCTAGCGCCGCCGAAATGACCGGTTGAAGCAAAGCAATATTTGCACCGTAAGTTACAGTCATGGGCGACATTGAGACAAATCGACTTGAGCCACTTGTCTTGGTTGGCAGCCGGGGGCTCAGTGACCTCGGTCCACAGGTAACCTTGGCTCACTAGGTCCTGCAGTTCTTGCCAGCCCTCAGCTACCTGCTGCGGAGAAAAGCTCCGTAAGTCAGGCAAGTCGGTAGAGGGTGGGGTAGCATCACCAAGATGATCGGCCAGATGCCAGGCTAATTCATCT
>CAZAAT010000034.1:0-1542 GCA_964483175.1 uncultured Bacilli bacterium | reverse complement strand
GTGCAGGCTCGAGCTATTAACATCAAGTAGATATTTTTTGGTGCCAAGCGTGAACTTGTGAATCTGCGGTTTCCAGTATGGTGTGGTCATCAGTTAATAAATCCTCCCCATAAAAAAAGAGAGCACGAACAGGCCGTGCGGCTGCCCATGTCCCCCCCTAAAACGGCTGTTGCCTTGCGGTTTAGTTGCGTTCGCACTCCTGATTGCCGACGGTACAAGATGTCTTGCAGGCTGACTGGCAAGAATTGTCACACTCGCCGCATCCAGTGCCTTTGGTATCGCAAAGATTTCCTTTGATCAGGGTAGAAATGTGTTTAGCCAAAGCTAGTGCCTCCTCCGATGAGTAATTGGTGGACCTGAAGGGATTCGAACCCTCGACCTCTGCGTTGCGAACGCAGCGCTCTCCCAGCTAAGCTACAGGCCCATCTCCTATTTGCTTATTTAATTTTAGTATATCCACACCAAGAAATCAATTGCCAAGCTATTGAGTGGCTTGACTTTTCTCGCGTTGCTCGTTGATCTTCATTAAGCGGACAATGTTGCTCCGCTCCATCTCATCTAATTTCATTTCAATAAACTTAACATTTTGTTGCAGGCGCGGAATCAAAATATGTTCAAGCGCATTAACCCGACGCCTGGTACGTTCCAACTCATCAGCCAACAGGTCAACAGCTTTCTCAGTGGCAGCCAGCTTTACTAATAGCGGAAAAGCCTGAGCTAACCGGGTCAAGCTCTGGTCAAGGTTGCCAGAAGTTTCAGCAAAACCATACGGAAAACTAGCCTTGGCAGCGCTACCTTCGACCTCGAGCTGGGGTACACTAACGCCCAAAATCGAACTAGGACTATAGCTGACGCTCACCTGATTATTAGATAGCATTAAAGCCTGCTGCATGGTCTCTTGCCCAGCAGTTAATGCGGCCAACTGCTGGTAACGTGATGCCTCCGCCAATTGCCTTTGGAGCTGGCTCCGCAGTCGCTGACATTCTCTGGCCAATTCCAAAAATGATTTGACCATTTCATCCTGCTTATCTTTGAGTAGTTTATGACCGCGCTCCGCAATTTTCAACCGACGACGAAACGTCGTCAGCTGCATTCGGGTGGCATTTACTGTCTGCTGCATGCTCGATCTCTCCTAAGATACGCTAGCGGGCAGATACTTGTCGATATACTCGTCATGTACCCGCTTGAGTTCTTCGCGTGGCAAGAGGGCCAGAAGCTCCCACCCAATATTGAGGGTCTCCTCTATAGAGCGGTTATGATCAATCCCCTGCTGAATGTAGCGGACCTCAAACTCCTGAGCGAATTTGGCCATAATCCGATCTATTTCGCTCAACGCCGACTCACCTAAAATACCTGCCAACTCCGCGGCCTCTTTTCCTCTGGCATAGGCCGCATATAGTTGGTTCATGGTGTCAGCATGATCTTCGCGCGTTTTCCCTTCGCCAATACCCTTATCCTTCAGACGTGACAACGATGGCAAGACGTCAATCGGCGGATAAATGCCCTTGTGGTGCAAGGCCCGACCCAAAATCACCTGGCCTT
>CAZAAT010000033.1:0-24119 GCA_964483175.1 uncultured Bacilli bacterium | reverse complement strand
GGGAAAAGACGGCACTCAAACTCATCGGCACCTATGGGAGCATTGAAGAGGTCTACGCTCATTTGGAAGAGCTGCCGACCAGACAGCGCAATCTGCTAGCCGAAGGGGCTGAGACCGCCAGGCTCAGCCGCGAGCTGGCCACAATTGACCGGGATGTGCCGGTGGCGGTGGATTGGGAGGCTCTGCGCTACGCGGGGCCGGATCCGGTGGCCTTGCGAGACCTCTTTATGGAACTTGAGTTTCACACACTTTTAGCTAAGATAGCAAAACGCTATCCGACCCTGGCCCAGCGCGACCAAGGTGATCTTTTTGCCGGCGAAGCAGAGTCGGGTGAGTCGGAGGAGGTCGGTGAGGTTGTCTTCGTTCGCGATGCTGAGTGCCGAGCGGAGGCTTTGTCACGACTTAACCAGGCTGACCGGTTGCTCCTGTTTGGCCTGTGGGAGCCGGGAGATGTTAAACAGGTTGCCTTGGCTGCCGACAGTAGTCTGATTTATCTCTTTTCAGCCGAGACTTTACAAGAGAGCGCCGGGTTGGCCGAGCTTTTTGCCAGGCGCAAGCTGGTCGGCCATGATCTCAAGGGTTTACTCGCTGAGCTAAATAAGCTGGTTCCTAACCTATCGCGCAGGGTGAATGGTACTGACTTTGATCTGCAATTGGCTTCATATTTACATAACCCGACCCGGGGCCACCACACGCTCACGGAGATCGTTGGCAACTATTTAGGACATCCGTTGCCGCCGCTGCCGGGCAAAAAGGCGACCGACGAGGAGATGGCTGGGTGGCTGGCCCAGGCGGTCTTGGAGAGCGAGCGGCTGGTGCCGATGTTGACGGCGGCGCTTCAGGATGATAACCTGTGGCAGCTGTTTACCGAGGTGGAACTGCCCCTTGCAGGGGTGCTCGGGGAGATGGAAGAGCTCGGGGTTCTCGTGGATCGAGGCCGGCTGGCAGAACTTTCTGAGGAGTTGGGGGAGAAGATCAGCCAGCTGGAGGAGGAGATCTTTGCCGAGTGCGGTGAGCGGTTTAACCTTAATTCGCCCAAGCAATTAGGTGAGGTGCTCTTTGAACGGATGCATCTGCCGCCGAAGAAAAAGACGAAAAGCGGCTACTCTACGAGCGCCGAAGTTTTAGAGGAACTTGCCGAGACCTATCCGTTTGTGCGCAAGATCCTCGATTACCGGCAGTATGTCAAACTCAAAGGGACTTATGTCGATGCTTTTGTCGATTTAATAGCGCCGGATGGGCGCATTCATACGACTTATAACCAGGCGGTCACCGCTACCGGGCGGTTGAGCAGCACCAACCCCAACCTGCAGAATATTCCGATCCGGACCGAGGAGGGGCGGAAGATCCGCGCCGTCTTTATCGCTGCACCAGGGTATCGCTTGGTAAACCTGGATTACTCCCAGATCGAACTACGGGTATTGGCTCATCTCTCCGTTGATGAGAAGATGCTCGAGGCCTTCCGCAGCGGCGAGGATATCCATACGCGCAGCGCCCGGGAGGTCTTCGGGGTCAGCGAGGTTACGCCGGAGCTACGGCGCAAAGCCAAAGCGATCAACTTCGGAATTATCTATGGGATTAGCGCCTTCGGTCTCTCGCGGGACACCGGAATTTCGGTGAGCGAGGCCGGGGAATATATTGCAAATTATTTTGCCCGCTACCCCAAGGTCAAGGAGTATCTTGATGCCCAAGTGGCCAAGGCTCAAGCAGACGGGTTTGTGGAAACGATCCTGCACCGGCGGCGCTATTTGCCGGATATCAAAGCCAAAAACCGGATGGCGCGGTCCTTTGCCGAGCGGACGGCGATGAATACCCCCATCCAGGGTAGTGCGGCCGATATCATCAAAGTAGCGATGCTCAAGGTGGCCGAGCTACTACGCGCCGGAGGTTATCACAGTAGGATGTTGCTGCAAATCCATGATGAGCTGGTCTTTGAAGTGCCTGAGGGTGAGGTCGGCGAGGTGGTACCATTGTTGCAACAAACTATGGAGTCGGCGGTTGAATTATCGGTTCCGCTGGTGGTCGAAGCCAAGGTTAGTTAGCAAGGGGTGCAGTTATGCCGGAACTACCGGAAGTTGAGACGATCAAACGCAGTCTTGAACCACTGATTTTAGGACAAAAGATCATCGCCAGCGAGTTGCTGTTGGGCAAGGCGTTGAAATTAGCGAGCCCTGCTGAACTGAGCGAGGCCACCGCCCAGGCGGTGATCAGCGAGTTGCTCAGGCGGGGCAAGCACCTGGTCATCAGGCTTGATACGGGCTATGACTTGATTTTTCACCTCCGGATGACCGGGCGGTTGCTCTTTGAGCCCAAAGAGGCGGAGTTGCCCAAACACACTACGGCGGTCTTCTATTTTGCCTCCCAATACAAGTTGATCTTTGACGATACCCGCAAGTTTGGCACCTTGCATTTGGTTGCCGCAGGTGATTGGGATCGGGTCTCGTCGCTAAAAGATATCGGTCCTGAGCCTTTGGGGGCCTACTTCACCTTCGACTATTTTTACCAAGGACTCCAGCGGCGGACCAAGATTAAACCGCTGTTATTAGACCAGACCTTCATCGCTGGACTGGGGAATATTTACGTGGATGAGAGCCTCTTTAGGGCGGGCATCCATCCGGAGCGGCCGGCGGAGAGCTTGAGCAAGGCCGAGGCCAAGCGTCTGCACCAAGCGATTCGCGAGACGATCGCCCAGGGTGTTGAGCATCGCGGCACCTCGGTTAGCGATTACCTTGATGGCTTGGGCCAAAAAGGTACCTTTCAAAATTTATTGGCGGTTTATCGTCGCACCGGTGAGGTTTGTCCCCGCTGCGGCCAAGTAATTGAGCGGATTATAGTCGGAGGCAGATCTTCGCATATTTGCCCGCAGTGCCAGGTCAGAGGCTGTGAGTAAGGCACAAGTACCAACTTCTTTGCATAAAAGTAGGTGAACGGCAAAGGAGTGGTAGCATGCAGAGCTGGTCAGGGCTATTGGCTTTGACGGTGGCGGTGAGCTTAGATGGTCTGGCAGCCGGATTTTCATACGGGCTAAAAGGGACTAAGCTGAGCCGACTGTCTCTGATTATAGTCGCTGCCAGCAGCATGATTCTCTTAGCTGTAGCGTTGTTGGCCGGGCAGCAGATCGGAGCCTGGCTCTCCCCCGCAGTCGGAGGGCTGCTCGGCGGTTTGCTGCTGGTAATCTTGGGCCTGATCCAGATCGCCGAAGCGCTGAGTCGGCGAGTGCCTAAGACGATGTGGCAACTAAAGCTGAAACGCTTAGGCTTGATCATCCAGATCTTGCGGGATCCTGAACAAGCAGACATCGATGGATCGGGGACCATCTCCCCGCAGGAAGCACTGGTATTAGGCATCGCCTTGGGGCTGGATGCCGCCGGAGTGGGTCTGGGGTTAGGCATTTACGGCCTGGAGACCTGGTGGTTTCCGGTGCTGGTGGCAGGGGTTAACCTCCTCTTTATCAGGCTTGGCAAATGGCTTGGCAGCAGCTGGCAGGGGGCGGTTTATCCGAAGTGTCTGGCCTATCTGCCAGGGGGGCTGCTGATGTTATTAGGATTAATAATGATTATCTAGGAGGGCTCTGGTTGGGGACTGTGGTGGGATTGACCGGGTCCATCGCTACCGGAAAGAGCGTGGTGGCCGGGATCTTTGCCGAACTCGGCGCCAAGATCATTGATGCCGATCAGGTTGCCCGCGAGATTGTGCGGAGCGGGGAGCCTGCCTTAGCGGAGATAGTCGCTGCTTTTGGCCGGAAGGTTTTGCAGCCTGATGGCGAATTAAACAGAAAAGTCCTGGCCGAACTGGTCTTCGGCGATGCTGACAGTCTAGACCGGCTAAACCAGATTACCCATCCCCGCATCATCGCGCGGATTGAACAACTGTGCCAAGCCTATTTGGCACAGGGGGCTGAATTAGTAGTTATTGATGCAGCGCTATTGATCGAAACCGGGCTAGGGCAGCTGGTGGACAAGGTGGTTGTAACTACTTGCCCGCCAGAGGCGCAGATTAAGCGAATCCTAGAACGTGATGGGCTGAGTCGGACTCAGGCCGAGCGAAGGATCGCCAGTCAGTTGCCACAAGCAGAAAAAATCAAGCAGGCGGATTATGTCATCAACACCGATCGACCCTTGGCGGAACTCCGGGAAGAGGTCAGAGCGGTGTGGGAGGAGATTGTGGATGCCCAAGACAGTGGCCCTAATTGCACATGACGGCAAAAAGGATGAGATGGTGACGTTTGTGCGCACCCACCGTGAGTTATTGGCCAAATATAATTTGCTGGCGACCGGTACAACCGGGAAGATTATCGGTGAGGCGACCGGATTGGTGGTACAGCGGATGAACTCCGGCCCGCTCGGGGGTGACCAGCAGATCGGCGCGAAGGTGGCTTCTGGAGAGGTGGATGCGGTTTTCTTTCTGCGTGACCCGTTAACGGCTCAGCCGCATGAGCCCGATGTTACGGCCTTACTGAGGGTTTGTGATGTTCATAATGTTCCGCTAGCGACCAATTTGGCGACCGCCGAGATTATTATCCATGGTTTGGAGCGGCTTGGATGAAAAGACTAGGGCGGCTGTCTGCGGCTGTGCTTCTGATCCTCGTGATCGGTGCGGTATTGCTCCTGACCAGCCGTGATTTTTTGGAGCGGATTTTTCCGATCAGTTATGTTACTGAGATCAACGGTGCCGCGGTCGAGTATGGGCTGGACCCATATTTGGCCCTGGCCGTAATTCGGGTAGAGAGTAATTTCAGGCCGAGGGCCAGGTCATCCGTTGATGCCCGGGGGCTGATGCAGATCTTGCCGGAGACGGGCAGATGGATTGCGGAGATGAAAGGGCTGGGCGAGTTTGATCCCGAATCCCTTTATGACCCGGTAGTCAATATTGATTTTGGTTGCTGGTATTTGAATTACCTGTTAAAGATGTTTGAGCAGGATGAGCACTTAACCCTGGCTGCGTACAATGCCGGGCTGGGTCGGGTGAGGCGGTGGCTGGCCGATGAAGAGTGGAATGGACGGCCAGAGACGGTTAATATGATTCCGTTTTCGGAGACGCGGTTTTTTGTCCGCAGAGTGCTGGCGATTAGAGAAATATATCAGCTAATCTACCCAGACTTGTTTGCCATGGATGGAGAGGAGCAGAGCTGATGAATAAGGCGGTCAAGTTTTCGGAGGTAAAAGGGATTAAGGTTGAAAAAGAACGGCTCTATTCGGCTACCCATGAGGAGATTCTGGCCGGATTAACTACCGATATCTACTTTCTCAAAACCCAAGAGATCTTAGAGCGGCTCGGTAAGGCTGACACTGTGGTCAGCGCCGAAATCTTCGCCCGCAGACCTGGTGTTTTGGCTGGGTTGGATGAGGCCAAGCTGTTGCTAGCCGGTAGCGGCGTCGAAGTTTGGGCCTTGCCGGAGGGGACGGAGTTTGCGGCCAAGGAGCCGGTGATGCAGATAAAAGGGGCCTATTCCGCTTTCGGGGCCTATGAGACCCCGCTACTCGGCATCCTGGCCTCGAGTTCGGCGTGGGCGACGGCGACCAGAGAATGTGTTCTGGCTGCCGAAGGTAAACCGGTGTTATGCTTCGGGGCACGCCATCTACATCCGGCGGTGGCTCCGGCGATGGAACGGACCGCCCTTAAAGCTGGGGCTGTTGGGGCCAGCTGTATTTTGGGCGCCAAGCTGGCCGGCAGTGAGCCGGCGGGGACCGTGCCACATGCGCTCTTTCTGATCGTCGGGGACAGCGTTGAGGTGGCGCTAGCTTATGATGAGTTCATGCCACCGGAGTCGCCGCGCACTATCCTAGTCGATACCTTCAAAGACGAGGCCGAGGAGTCCCTGCGCTTAGCCGAGGCTTTGGGCGAACGGTTGGAGGGGATCAGACTCGATACCCCGAGCGAACGCGGCGGAGTCACACCGGAACTCGTTAAAGAGGTGCGGTATCGCCTAGATGCGGCCGGTTTTGATAAGGTTAAGATCTTTGCCTCCGGAGGTTTGTGGCCGGAGCGGATTCGCGAATTGGCTGCGGCTGGAGTGGATGCATTTGGGGTTGGCAGCTATATTTCGGGGGCCAGCCCGATCGATATGACCTTGGATCTGAAAGAGGTCGACGGCAAACCGGTCGGCAAGCGGGGTCGTCTGCCTGGCCTGCGCCCAAATCCAAAGCTTGAGTATGTTGGAAAATTATAGGTATGGCGCAAAAACATTACTTTTTTAGGAGGAGTTTGGCCGTCATAACAAGAAAATGCTAGGTTGACGGCTTTTTTACAGGCGCGTTTTTTATTACCGAATTAACTAACATATGTTAGTTGTAATCCATGAGTGAGGCAGAGAGAGTGAGAGCAGCGATAGATAGAGAACTCACCAAGAAAGATCAGATCGTACAGGTTGCCCAGTCTGATCCGTTCCTAAAGGTTGACGAGATTGCGCAAATGGTTGATACAACCCCCCGTTATGTCCGGACGATCTTATCCGAGGCCGGGATATCGTTGTCACAGTTACGGCGGAGCTACGCTCGGAGGATGGAGAAACGGTTAGGGGGGGTCAATGTCACCGTGCCCAAACCGAGTGATGGGCTCACAGGTGCCTTGATCGAGGCGGGCAATAGTGTCAATGGCGGCAGCATCGGGGTGTTTCGAGTGGCTGATCCGGAGGCGGCGAAGCTGTTGGGGGTCAACCCGAAAGAACTGTTACTCAAAATCGTACGTAGCAAAACGGTTAATGGTAAGCCGTTTTACGTAACCGAAGTGATCACTCATTTAAATTTAATGGTAAATGAACTGGCTTTGCAGGGAGAAGTGCCCCTGCGTACTATATTAGGATTAGAGAAAGAAGGCTCGACTATCTTTAAAGAACGCAGTTTCGAGGTCGGCAGGGCAGATGAGATCCTGGCGGGAACCCTAGGGATCGAAGTCGGCAGCCCGGTGGTCAAAGCGGGCAACGTGATCGAGACTGATGGGGTGGTCGTTGGTTTGGAATATAACATTTTTGATGCTTTTCAAGTTAAGTTCGTTTTTCGCGACGATGCTGATTACCGGCTACAACTAATCGAAGTCAACAAGTCATCATAGTAGTTTTGCGAGTAGATAGGAGGAAATTGTCGTGTCTGACAAGTTGCTTGAAGTGAAAAATTTGAAAGTTTATTTCTACACTGAAGAGGGCGTTGTCCCGGCGGTCGATGGTATCAACTTTGAGCTGGCTCCCGGTGAAACCCTTGGGATCGTTGGAGAGTCTGGATGCGGCAAGAGTCAGACCTCGCTGGCAATTATGGGCCTAATTCCATCACCGGGGAAAGTGAGCGGTGAGGGGATCTTTTTCAAAGGTAGCAACCTGCTCAAAAAGAGCGAGAAAGAGATGCGGGCGATCCGCGGCAACGAGATCTCGATGATCTTCCAAGAGCCGATGACCTCGCTGAACCCGGTCTTTACCATCGGAGATCAGATCATGGAGGCGATCATCCTCCACCAAAAAGTCTCCAAGCAGGAGGCCCGGAAAAAGGCGGAGGAGATGTTGCGCTTGGTTGGGATTCCTTCGCCGGACAAACGGCTGGATGAGTATCCACACCAGCTCTCCGGCGGGATGCGGCAACGGGTGATGATTGCGATGGCTCTGTCGTGCAATCCGAGTCTGTTGATCGCTGACGAGCCGACCACCGCGTTGGATGTGACCATCCAGGCCCAGATTCTCGATCTGATGCGGTCGCTCAAAGAAGATATCGGGATGAGCATTATGTTGATCACCCACGATATGGGTGTTATCGCCGAGATGGCGGATAATGTGGTTGTGATGTACGCCGGAAAAGTGGTGGAAAAAGCGCCGGTCCAGGCGATTTTCGAGAAGCCATTGCACCCGTACACCCAAGGTTTATTAGGGTCGATTCCTAAACTGCACCAGGTGACCGAGCGGCTCGAGGCTATCCCCGGTACGGTGCCGAACCCGACCCAGATGCCGATGGGCTGCAGGTTTAACCCGCGCTGTGAGTATGCTAAGGAGATCTGCCGCGAGCAGGAGCCACCGATCGAGGAGTTTGAAGCGGGTCATCAGGCGGCATGCTGGAAATTGGTGAATTACAAGTCTGTCGAGCAGGAAACGGCGTAAGGAGGAGAGACTAGTGGCAGCAGAAGCATTATTAGAAGTAAAACACTTAGTTAAGCACTTTCCGATAACACAGGGGATTATCTTCTCCAAAAAAGTCGGGGCTGTACAGGCAGTCGATGATATCAGCTTTACGGTGAACAAGGGTGAAACGCTCGGGTTGGTTGGCGAGTCCGGCTGCGGCAAGTCAACGACCGGCCGGGTGATTTTGCGGTTGATCGAGGCTACTTCGGGTGAGGTTCGCTTTGATGGGCGCAATATTTTAACCTTGAACGCTAAAGAGATGCGCGAGTTGCGCAAAGATATGCAGATCATCTTCCAGGATCCGTATGCCTCGCTTAACCCGCGGATGACCGTTGGCGATATTATCGCCGAGCCGCTCAAGATTCACGGGCTGGCCAAGGGCAAGGAGCGTCAGAAGCGGGTCCAGGAGCTATTAGAGGTTGTTGGTCTGGCCTCATATCATGCCCGTCGGTATCCGCATGAGTTTAGCGGCGGACAGCGGCAGCGCATCGGGATTGCGCGGGCGTTGGCGGTTAAGCCTAAACTGATTATTTGTGATGAGCCGGTTTCGGCTTTGGACGTTTCGATCCAGGCTCAGGTCATTAACCTGCTGCAGGATCTGCAGAAGGAGTTCGGACTAACCTACCTGTTTATCGCCCATGATTTGTCGGTGGTGAAACATATTAGCGATCGGGTAGCCGTGATGTATCTGGGCAAGATCGTCGAGCTGGCAGATAAGTATGAGCTGTTTGATAACGCCAAACACCCGTATACCCAGGCGTTATTAACGGCGATTCCGGTAGCGGATCCGAATTATAAGCGGGAACGGATTATCCTGCAGGGTGATGTGCCGAGTCCGATCAATCCGCCGAGCGGCTGCCGGTTCCATACCAGATGTCCGAAGGTGATGGATATCTGTAAAGAACAGGTGCCCGAGAGTGTCGAAGTCGCGTCAAACCATTGGGCGGCGTGTCATTTGGTGAGTAAGTAGGGGTAGATAGTCCGATTTAGTCACCTTGACAATGACCCGGTGAGTGGGTATAATAAACGTTGTCGATTGTGATAATGCCCGGGTGGCGGAACTGGCAGACGCGCACGTTTGAGGGGCGTGTGGTTAACACCGTACGAGTTCAAGTCTCGTCCCGGGCACCATAACTGAGTAATCTGAACCCACAGTAGAGGCTGTGGGTTTTTTGCTAATTAATATGTTGGGCAAAGTACATTGGGAACATCTCATGGCTGAGGGGTATAACTGATGAATAAGCCGAGTTCATCTCGTCTTGGTATTGTCAAATCTACATACATCATCTTTATAGCTTTGATTGTGGCCTGGATAGGTGCGTGGATGTTAAAAAACTCGCTTGATCAACGTCTTGACTGGTTGGCAACGAGCGGTGGCAGTTTTTTGTACTGGACGACAGCCAAAATTATCATCTGGATTTTGCCTACTCTGTGGCTTCTCAGACTGTCTGGGCGCAGCATCCATGGGGTATTGAATCTCTCTAATAGGAGAGGATGGTTGATTTGGGGTGGCGGAATCGGGTTGCTTTTAGCGCTAACCGGTTTTATTCCGAACTATTTACAAGGAAACGAGGTATTGCCGACGCAATTGAGCTTTCCACTCCTCAATGTTCTGGTTATCGCACCTGCTTTTGAAGAGTTTCTGATGCGGGGGGCGATAATGGGGAATCTGCAAAAGGCATATTCGTTCATCACAGCCAACATTATTACCTCGGTGATGTTTGTTGTGCTCCATATACCTGGGTGGTATTTTATGGGGGTCTTATCGGCGAATCTTACACAACCAGTAGGTGGTGCACTATCGATTTTTCTGGTGAGCTTAGCATTTGGTTACGCCGCACAGCAGTCTCGTTCAGTAATGGGAGGCGTTCTGGCGCACTTTTTAAACAATCTTTTCTAGGAGTACTATCTTGGTCCAGCCTGCTTTCCTTTGAACATAGCGTAGAATCATGACCGGCAATAGGTAGTATACTATATCGTCGACGGAAAGGATGGCGATAATGGAAACTATCTCTATTGTCCTATTGTCTGTGGTTATCTTATTGGCGGCAATTCTTTATTCTTCGGTCGGTCATGGTGGTGCTTCCGCCTATCTGGCAGCAATGGCTTTATTCGGGGTTACACCTTCAATCATGAAGCCGACGGCCTTAATTTTGAATACCTTTGTTTCGGGCATTGGAACTTTTTCATATTATCGGGCAGGTGCCTTCTCCTGGTCGGTTTTCTGGCCGTTTGCGGTAGGTTCAATCCCTCTGGCCTTGTTGGCGAGTACTTTGCAGATCAATCACCTGATATATAAAATTATTTTAGGGGCGATCTTAGTTTTTACCGGGTGCTGGCTTTGTTTCCATAAGAAAAAAACAAATGTGCCTGTAAAAAAGGGTTCGGTTTTTCTCCAAATAGTGCTTGGGGCGGCAATTGGCTTTGTAGCCGGCTTAACAGGAATTGGTGGAGGTGTGCTGCTCAGCCCTATGCTTATCCTGGCTCACTGGGCTGACCCCAAACAGACATCAGGAATAGCGGCAGGTTTCATACTGGTAAACTCTGTTGCCGGAATCTTTGGCCATTTGTCGACTTTCAAAATGCCTCCGAGCTATATCTGGTTCTGGGTGGTAGCCGCAGTAGTGGGGGGCATAATTGGTTCTTATCTCGGGTCCAAACGGCTGACCGGGTCGGGTATTAAGAAAGTGCTGGCGGTGATTTTGCTATGCGCTGGCGGGCAATTGATTGGCATGTCTGTGTATAAGCTGATTAAAAAGGAACTAAGCGCTGCCTTAGAAAGCGTCTTGATGTTCGAGGCTCCACGGTTGTTTTGGTAAGTAGCTTCCAACTAAGATGAATTCTACTCGTCAAATTTTTTTGAAGATACATTTTACCCAGAAATAGGAGTAGCGCAAGGGTGATGAGTCCTTGCGCTACTGGTTACATTTCGTCCTGCCGAGACCATCCTCAGCAGGAAACGTTGCCTGATAATATTATAATTCGATCAATGTAAAATAATTCCTTCTAAAAAAGACCTTTTTTTTGGATGGCGGAGGGAGAGGGAATCGAACCCATCCGGTAATCAGCCGGATCCAGTTGTTTTTCAGGCAACGCTTCCCACCAAGGAACGGTCTCCCTCCGATTCCTCCGGACCGTCTTACAACGGCTTAGCTGTCAAACAACTGGTGGTAGTGGGAATGCCTGGAAGCTGCCCATCTAAGTAAGTATAATAATCATATTGCCAATAAATGTCAACACAACATAGTATGTCCCTTCAATATCTAGAAGTTGATTTGGTTTATAGTTTTGGTATCTATTCTCTACGCAGCAGCAAATATGCCCAAAACGGGAAGTGTGTTTATCCTTCAATGGAGATGCCCACCAATTACGGAAATGGAGCAGGGCACAATATTATGGTGCTATCAATAATTTAGTATTGCGCTACTAAAATATTATTGTTACAATGTAAATACATAATTATGGTGAAAGAGGATAAACGTGGACAATATACTTTTTTCTGCATTAAACAGATTATACCAAATCGATCTATCCTCCAGGGATCAGCTGCTTAACGAGATGTTACGGGTAAAAACGATCTTGAAGAATCTAGGCAACGATTATGATGTTCTGGCTGATAAAGCTGAACTATTTCAATTCATGAAAAGCAATACCGAAGCAGACTTCGGTTTTTTCCCTGCCGACAGAGAAGATTTTGCAGATATCTTTACGGCGCTAAAAGACATTGACCTCATCGATTTTACGCTAGAAATCTATAAAGACGATCGAACGGGTACGATTATTTCGCGTTCGTATCTGAATTCACTTATAAGCGAAAAGATGGGGCAGATTCAACCCCAAAAGATTCTTATTGCTGAGGCGGAAAAGCATTTATCTGGACTCCGGGAAATGATAGATAAATTCCCAAACTTGGAATTCACCTTGACAACAGAACTCCGACCAATGAAAGTTTTACTAGATTTGGCATTAGGAGATAGAGATAATGTTAAAATTCACTTTGAATCCATCTACTCAGAGTTTTTGACTGGAGCAAAATTTGACTATATCTACTCGCTACCTCAATTCGGAGGGAAAATCGATCATTTAGGTAATGTATTCTTAACTCGTGATACAGATGGGATAGCCATTGAAAATATGCTGCGGCACTTAAATGATGAAGGTGTTCTAGATATCATTGTTCCGGCTAGAGTAACTTTCGCACGGATGGGATTTGAAAGGCTTAGATCTTACATCAGTAAAAATTATGCCGTAAAAAGTATCTACATATTGCCCGAAGGGACTTTTAGGCCGGCAACAAACGTCAAAACGTACTTGCTTACCATTACGGCTAAGCCGCAGTCAACTGTACAGCTAGGGACCTTGGAACTGAATAATGATCAATTGAATGTAAGGGACAAAAGTGAAATTACTACGAAGGAATTCTTGGAGCATGAAGACTGGCGGATCGAGCTGCTTTTGTCCGATAACAACGAGTATATCCGTAGGTACAAGAATTCGGGTGTAGAAAAAGTGAAGCTAAAAGAAGTAGCTGAGGTGTTTAGGGGCAAATCGATCTTAAAAAAAGATACAGCTCCCGGCAATATATCGGTTCTGAACATTTCTAATATCGAAGATGGTGAGATTGACTATTCGAATTTAGATACAATCGATGAAGAGGAGCGAAAAGTTAAAAGGTATGAGCTTGAAGCTGGTGATGTTGTTCTCTCGTGCAGAGGGACTGCTATAAAATCCGCAGTATTCAAGAAACAGATCAATCCGGTTATCGCATCTGCTAATTTGATTGTTATTAGACCCAAAGAGCGGGTTAAGGGCGAATTTATAAAGATATTTTTCGAGAGTCCGATCGGGCTTGCTTTGATTAAAAGCCTTCAGCGGGGTAGTGTGGTTATGAATATTAATCACACTGACATTATGGAGATTGAAATCCCGTTATTGCCTACAGATCATCAAGAGGAAATTGTAAAAAAGTATTATCAGGAGTTTGTTGCATATAAAAATGCAGTCAGCAAGGCTGAACAACGATGGAAAAAAATCAAAGATACTATTTATAATGGGCTAGTCTAGGAGGAGTAAGAGTGGCAGTTAATTTGGAATTTGAAAATAAGTTATGGGAGATGGCCGATAAGTTAAGAGGCAACATTCAGCCCTCAGAGTATAAGGATGTCGTTCTTGGACTCATTTTTTTGAAATACATCTCCGACAGCTTTGAGGAAAGATATAACGAACTAGTGGCCGAGGGCGAGGGTTTTGAAGAAGATAGGGATGCTTATATTGCGGAGAACATCTTCTTCGTTCCGCCAAGCTCCAGGTGGGATTATATTAAGAAAAATGCTAAACAAAGTACCATCGGTCAAATCATTGACGAAGCGATGATCGCTATTGAGCGGGAGAATAAGAGCCTTAAAGGGGTGCTCCCGAAAAATTATGCCCGACCTGAGTTGGATAAGACGAAGCTAGGTGAGCTAATTGACTTATTCTCGTTTAATTTGGGTAGTAAAGAAGCCAAAGCGCAAGATATTTTGGGCCGGGTATACGAGTACTTTTTGGGCAAATTCGGCTCAAGCGAGGGAGAGTTTTACACGCCGCCGAGCATTGTGAAGCTTCTGGTTGGTATGATTGAGCCGTATAAAGGTAGGGTATACGACCCTTGCTGTGGCTCCGGTGGAATGTTCGTTCAGTCTCAAAGGTTTGTCGAAGAGCATCAAGGCAGAAAAAATGATATTCATATCTTTGGGCAGGAATATACGGCTACTACCTGGCGTTTGTGCAAAATGAACCTTGCCATCCGGGGGATTGATGGCAATTTGGGTGAACGTGATGCGGATACATTTGGTAACGACCTACACAAAAACTTACGGGCAGATTATATTCTGGCAAATCCTCCGTTTAATGTCAGTGACTATACGTTAATTCCGGATGATGCTAGGTGGAAATACGGGGTTCCCCCAGCTAATAACGCGAATTACGCGTGGATTCAGCATATTATTAGCAAGTTATCGCCTACTGGTGTGGCGGGCTTTGTTCTCGCTAATGGCTCGATGAGTACCTCGACAAAAGCTGAATCTGAGATCCGAAAGAATATCATTGAAGCAGGGTTGGTGGACTGCATTGTGACTATGCCGTCAAACCTCTTCTATAACGTGACCATTCCGGTATGTCTCTGGTTTATCTCAAAAAATAGAGAGAACAGAAAGGATAAGATCCTCTTTATCGATGCTCGTAAGATGGGAACGATGGTAACTCGTAAGCACAGAGAGCTTTCCGATGAGGAGATTAGGATAATCTGTGATACGTATCATAACTGGCGAGATGGCAAGGAAGAGTACCAGGATGTTCAAGGGTTCTGTAAATCGGCAAGCCTCGAAGAAGTGAGAGAGCATGAATATATCTTAACCCCAGGAAGATATGTGGGGATCGAAGAAGTGGAAGATGATGGGGAGCCGTTTGACGAAAAGATGGTGCGGCTAACTGCTGAGTTAGCAGAGATGTTTGCCAAATCCCATAAGCTTGAGGAGGAGATCAAGCAGAGATTGGGGGCGATAGGGTATGAGTTTTAATGGATGGAACGAGGTAAGGCTTGGAGACGTTATAGTGTTCAACCCTTCAGAAAAGATACCGAAGGGTCACATCGCTAAAAAGGTTGCTATGGAAAAACTAAGGCCCTTTTATAAGTTCATCGAAGGGTATGAGTTAGCTGAGTTTAAGGGCGGATCGAGGTTCAGAAACGGCGATACTCTACTAGCGCGAATAACTCCTTGTCTTGAAAACGGTAAAACTGCTCAAGTAACATTTTTGGGTAATGGTGAAGTTGGCTTCGGATCCACAGAATTTATTGTAATGAGAGAAAAACCGGGACGAACTGATAAAGATTATATCTATTATTTAGCAATAACTCCTCAGTTCCGAAGTGTGGCAGTAAAATCGATGATTGGAACCTCTGGTCGGCAAAGAGTGCAACAGGATGTTCTAGAAAATACTACAATTTTACTCCCTTCATTGTGTGAACAAAAAGCCATCGCAGCCATATTTTCCTGCCTCGATGATAAAATCGAATTGAATAACCGGATCAACAAAATCCTTGAAGAGATGGCACAGGCTATCTTTAAGAGCTGGTTTGTTGATTTCGAGCCATTTCAAGATGGTGAGTTTGAGGATAGTGAGTTGGGGAGGATTCCTAAGGGGTGGAGAGTTAGCAACCTAGAAGAAATAACACAACAAGTTTCCGTCGTAAGTAAACGGTCTGATATTCCTTCCGGAAGTCGCCATGTTGGTCTCGAACATATACCTAGAAAGCAATTAGTTATAAACGAATCTGGAAAGATTGAAGCCGTAACAAGTAATAAATTACGCTTTGAAAAATATAACGTGCTATTTGGTAAAATACGTCCATATTTTCACAAGGTAGCGATTGCCCCTTGGGATGGGTATTGCTCAACCGATGCGATAGTACTTGCGCCTAAGCTGGACGAATATTACGGATATATGGTATTTACGCTATATTCGGATAAATTTGTCCAATTTGCGGTAAAAGCTTCTCAAGGCACCAAGATGCCACGAGCCGAATGGAATGTTCTTAAAAAGCTCCTTATGGTTATTCCTCCAGTTGAAATTGCGTTGGATTTTAATGAAACCATTGCTCCTATAATACTGAAATTGATACAAAATATTTACGAAAACAGCCAACTAAGCCAAATTCGTGATGCTATCCTGCCTAAGCTCATGTCCGGCGAAATCCGAGTCCCTATTCAGGAGGTGCAGTAGATGGCAAGGGGTAATTTCTGCGAGTCCCACTTAGAAGAAGCAACCTTGGATTGGTTCGAGGAGTTGGGCTATGAAGTTATTTTCGCCCCTGATATTGCACCTGATGGGGAGTATCCTGAACGCGAGGACTATAGTGATGTGATCCTCAAAGAACGGCTAAGAGAAGCGCTTATCAGGATAAATCCAAAATTACCTGAAGATGCTATCGCTGAAGCTCTACGGCGTATTCTTATTCCTCAAAGTCCAAGCCTGTTGATGAACAATAAGTCTTTCCACAAGTTAATCACCGACGGAATCGATGTGCCGGTCAAACAGACTGATGGAAGCTATAGGACAGAAAAGGCCTATATATTTGATTTCGAAAAGCCGCTAAACAATGAGTTTTTGGTTGCAAACCAGTTTACGGTCGTCGAACACGGTGTTGAGAAACGGCCTGATGTTGTAGTCTTTGTTAATGGCATTCCATTAGTGGTCATCGAGTTAAAAAGTGCCAGCGACGAAAATGTTGATATCTCCGATGCGTATAACCAGCTCCAGACCTATAAAATGACCATCCCATCTTTGTTCACGTATAACTCATTCATGGTTGCTAGTGATGGAGTTAATGCTAAAGCCGGTACGCTCACATCTAATGCGGATCGGTTTATGGCCTGGCGCACCATTGATGGGGACGAGGTTGCTCCGCTTTCCATTCCCCAGCTAGAAGTGTTGATAAAAGGAATGTTTCAGCGCGACCGCTTTTTGGATATCATTAAGCATTTTATTCTCTTCCAAAGTGATGGGAAAGAGACAATCAAGATACTAGCGGGATATCACCAGTACCATGCTGTAAATAAAGCCATCGAAAGTACCGAACGGGCAACAATGGAGCATGGTGACCGAAGGATTGGCGTCATCTGGCATACCCAAGGCAGCGGCAAGAGTTTATCGATGGTCTTTTATGCAGGCAAACTAGTTATTAACGAGCATCTAGAAAATCCGACAGTTGTAGTTATTACCGACCGAAATGACTTAGACGACCAGTTATACAGCACATTCTTGAAAAGTAAAGATCTTCTCAGAAACACCCCGGTCCAAGCAACTGATAGAGCACATTTAAGAGAACTGCTCAACAATCGTACTAGTGGCGGCATCATTTTTACAACCATTCATAAGTTCGCTCCTTTTTCGACTGAATATCCAGAAGGTTTGGAATGCGAAGAGCCGTTGGGTAGAGTTGCCGAAAGTCCAGCGGACTTCAAAGTACTAACGAACCGCAAAAATGTTGTTGTTATCGCTGACGAAGCTCATCGTAGTCAATATGGTTTCGGTGCCCAAGTTGTGCGGGGCAAAGACGAAGCAAGTGTAAAGTACGGTTACGCCAAATACCTGCGGGATAGCTTGCCCAACGCCTCATACATCGGTTTTACGGGTACGCCAATTGAACTTGCCGATAAAAATACCCGGGCAGTTTTTGGCGACTACATTGATATCTACGATATGACCAGAGCCGTCGAAGATGGAACTACAGTCAAGATATATTACGAAAGTCGAATCGCCAAACTCGAGCTGCCAGAGGAGATGAAACCAAGAGTTGACTCTGAGTATGAGGAGATCACGGAATTTCAGGAACACACCCAGAAAGAGAAGCTCAAAAGTAAGTGGGCTAGGCTTGAGGCCATAGTGGGTGCTAGAGAAAGAGTCAAGCTGATTGCCCAGGATATAGTGGAGCACTTTGAAAAAAGGGAGCAAGCTCAGGAGTACGATGGCGGTAAAGGCATGATTGTAGTGATGAGCCGTCGAATTGCGGTGGACTTATATAAAGAAATTGTTGCTCTTCGTCCCGAATGGCATAGTGATGACTTGATGGCCGGAAAGATCAAAGTAGTAATGACCGGTCACTCCTCAGATCCAGCGGAATGGCAGCCGTTTATTGGAACTAAGGCTACTCGTGAGGTCTTGGCCAAGCGCATGAAGGACAGAGATGACGAGCTTAAGCTGGTTATCGTCCGGGATATGTGGCTTACCGGTTTTGACGTTCCGAGTATGCACACTATGTATATTGACAAACCGATGAGCGGTCATAACTTAATGCAGGCGATAGCTCGCGTTAATCGAGTCTTCAAAGACAAACAAGGTGGACTTGTCGTCGATTATATTGGTATCGCAGAGAACTTAAAAGAGGCTCTTTCTCAATATACCGAGAGCGATAAAAAGACCGCCGGTGTTGATCCGGAAATAGCCGTGCAAATCCTTTTGGAAAAGTATGACTTAATCAAAGAGCTACTCCATGGCTATGACTACAGTAAGTTCTTTACTGGTAAATCCAGTGAGAAAATGCAAGCCATCATTGAAACGATGGACTTCATCATTGGGCTTCGCGAGGATCGGAAAAATGACTATATCAAATTGGTTACCGAACTCAGTCGGGCATACTCATTGTGCTCTACTACCGATACTGCAGAAAGGCTTAATGTTGAAGTCGGTTTCCACAAGGCGGTTAAAGCTAGTCTGATTAAAATCGTTAGCGGCGATGGTAAAAAGAAAACTATGTCGCAGCTTGATAGCGAATTGAACCAGTTGGTTTCCAAGGCGATTTCGTCTAACGAAGTGATCGATATTTTGGGATCTGTTGGTCTCGCAAAACCTAACATAGCTATTCTTTCTGATGAGTTCCTTGAAGAAGTCAAAGGTATGAAACAGAAAAATTTAGCTGTGGAGCTACTAAATCGATTGCTTAAGGGTAGCATTAAAACCTTTTCAAGACGCAACCTTGTGCAGTCCAGGAAGTTTTCGGAACTGCTTGAGGCGTCTATTAGAAGGTATCAAAACAGGACCATCGAGACTACCCAAGTAATTATGGAACTTATTGACTTGGCCAAAAAGATGACTGAGGCGGAAAAACGAGGCGAAAAAACAGGCCTCACATCTGATGAACTGGCATTTTACGATGCCCTTGCAGAAAATGAATCGGCTCGCGATGTAATGGGTGACGAGATTTTATTGCAGATCGCCAGAGATTTAACCAAGGCTATAAAGGGTAATATCAGCGTAGATTGGGCCATCCGTGAGAGTGTACAGGCCAAAATGAGGATGACGATAAAAAGATTGCTAAAGAAATACGGTTATCCGCCAGATAAGACGCCAAAAGCAGTGGAAATTGTGATGGAGCAGGCTAAGCCGGTGTGTGAGAATGAGAGTAAAAATCGATGATAAACGCTGTAACGGAGAAATTTATTGAGTTAGTGGGTCAAAAAGCTGAATTAATGTTTTTTGTGCGTGATTTGAGCAGTTTTATCATTGGGTAGAGAAGAGCCTGATAGGCTCGCAAATGTCATCTATACTTGAAAAGCAGTATAGCTGGGAATACGTTTTTTCAAATTTCAAAAAAGGGTGCTTTTATGCGCAAGAAAGTTAGGAAACGACGTGCTGTCAAACCAGATGACTATTTTAATAATGGGATGTTTGAGCTGATGAGGGTGGGCGAAAATATTTTAATTAATAATAATTGTACCCTACAACAGCAAAAAGAGTATCATAATTTGTTAGTGCAAAATTATGGGGTGAAAAAGGCTGAAATTGACTCCCGAGTGAATAGAATTAGGCAGATGATCAGCATTTGTGATCCGCTAGCTTTGCTTTGTCGTGCTAGAGATAATGCGTTTTTTGCTCAAATGTTGAAATTCTCGGAGTTTGATTATGATTCGGGCGATAACGCTAGCATTCTATGCTTAGAATATATCCAAAGTGTATTAGTATCCTCTAAGAATACTTGCTCCGAATTTGAAAAGTCAGAGGACCAGACTAGCTTATATGATAATGTATTAACGGAAATCGAAGATTTGTACAAAGAGGTTGAGGAATTCTTTCGCTCTTGGGCCGCCTACATCGAAAAGAATAATACGAATATTGATCCTTCTATGATAGACTATGTTGTTCAAGCTCAAATGTTTTACTGGGTAAGGGGTAACAGATATCAGAAATATGAACTGCAATATCTGTATAACTTGTTACCCCCTCACAATGATGTACTAGTTGAGCTTTTTGGAATGAGTTCTGATCAAATTCTAGACGGGTTAGCAAGATTACAATATGCACTTTCGCAAGCTAGAGCGGATTACTTGAATTCGATTTCGGAGCTATCTAATGAGTATTCAGTTGCTGTACAAAATGGTGCCAATCCAGAGGAGTTTGTTAAGGGCAAGTCGGAAGAATTACAATCAATATTTGATAAATCATTTGGAACTGACCTAAATGATGTTTCTGCAATAACTGGTTGGAATAAAAGATTTATTGACGAGCTTGCTTTGGGATTAGATGAATACAAATCATTTTATGGTGAATTCGATTTTTCTGGATGGCCTATATTGGATCTGCCAATTACAAAAAAACCTTTTATAAGACTGGGGGGCACTTTTTACTGCTTTAATTATTACGCGCTATTTGACAATTTCTACAGAGCTCTTCAGAAAGTAATCTTTCATCAGAAACCTGAGTATGTCAACATATGGGCAGCAAAACAACAATCTGCTAGTGAAACTATGGTTGAAGACTTATTCAAAAAACTTCTTCCGGATGCAATTACCTATAGAGGCAATTATTATCCTCAAAAAGAGTCCCTAAAGCATCTGTATGAAAATGATTTATTGGTATTGTATGAAGATGTTCTATTCATAGTTGAGGTTAAAGCTGGTTCATTTCCAACTACGCCTCCTATTGTTGACTATGAAGCACATATAACGGCATTCAAAAATTTGATAGAAAAAGCAGATCATCAATGTGAGAGAACATATCACTATATTGTCAATCATGAATCAGCAGTGTTTTACACTCAAGAAAGGTCAAAAAAAGTTGAAATCAAACCAGCGAACTTTCGTGAGATTTATTCGTTTTCTGTTACAGTTGAAAATTTCAACGAGTTTGCAGCCAGAGCAGAAAAATTAAGTTTTCTCCAAATAAAAAGTAGTTCAATAGCAATAGCTTATGATGACCTCCTGGTATATTCAGAATATTTTAATTTACCACTTCTTTTCTTGCACTTTCTTAAGCAACGCAAGCTAGCCATACAGTGTGAAAACGTTGCAGTTTTTGATGAATTAGACCACCTTGGGATGTACATCATACACAATGTGTACTCTTTGAAGGCCCAAGAATTTTCCAAAGGCGCAATAGTCGTTTGGTCCGGTTATCGCCAAGAACTTGATCATTACTTTTGCCAATTATATCATTCACAATTGCATGCAGAGAAGCCAATTCAAAATATTCCGTCGCGGATCTCAGAAATAATAAATGTATTAGATACAAAGAAAATTCAGGGCCGTGCTTATCTGTCAACAATTTTACTTGACTTTTCAAACGAAGGAAGAAATGATTTTGTTGATGCCATTGACAAAGTTATTAAACGACAGATGGAAAGAGGTTACATGATTCCTGTTGTAGCTCGTATTGGGTTTCGGTATTGCATTTTCGTTCATATGCCAAAGATATCAGTTATGGGCTATCAGCAGAAGTATGATTATGCATATTCCGAAATTTTGCGGAACAAAGAAGTTCCGCTATTTTGGATTGATCTGTATTACGATGAAAATGAAAAGCTTTACGATATATTTTTTAAAGAATGCAGATATGAGGACATTGAGGACCAAGATTTTGAAAGGCTGCAAAAAATAAGCGTCGAAAGGGCGGCAGAAAGAATAGCAAGATTTAAGATAATCAGTGGAAAACATAAGATTGGTCGGAACGAATGTTGCCCGTGCGGGAGCGGAAAGAAATACAAAAGGTGTTGTGGTAGTTAGATGGTTTGTCTAGTCCCCGCAGATACAATCATCCTATTATATTGTCGTATACTATCTGACCGATGACTCCTCCAAAGCTAATTAGGGATGTAGAGTAATTATATCTTGATTTTACTGAGATTTTGCACCGACTTTACTTGTTAAGCTTAAAATTAAGGCTGGAATAAGTTCCTCATTTAAAACCGCCGAGTGATCGCGGAGGGAGTCTAAAATGGCAGTTTTTAGAGATTCTGCGTGACGCTGTAACATTTCCGTCGAATGTGATGGAGAGCAGTTTCATAGTTGAGAGGAAAAAGTCCGTACTGACATGGAGCGTCAGACTATACTTGAGAGACTGGGTTGGAGATTCATTCGGATTCGAGGAAGTGAGTATTATCATGATCCTGACGCTGCTATGGCGCGAGTAATAAATGAACTGACCAATTATAGGATTTTGTAGGAGAGTATGGTCGAAACGGTAGCCGATACAAGCGGTTCTGAATTGCTTTCACGAGTGAAAATTCGCGCGGCCCAAATCACAGAATAAGTGGTACAGTGAAGGTGAAAGCTCGGGAGAGGACTGGGATGACCGGAAAGATATCATATTGCCTGCAATAGCACCGTTCCCTCATGCGCTACGTCCGGAGAACAAAAAAGCGAAGTCAAAGTTGTTCCACTCAAGCAGGAAAAAGATTTCGTGCAGGTTAGTATAGACCAACTTGGAATAAACTCCTCCACAGATAAGGCCAAGGACTCCTCGCTAAAGTCAAAAAAAGAGACGAACCGTTCGCTTGTACCAAAATAGAAGGGACTCAGGCAACTGTAAAGTAGAATAATGTGGGTAGAACGCATACACAAAGGTCCTTAATAAAGGACGCCGATACTATTCTGGATCAGCTTGAACAAGAGCGGATCTGTTACATTGACAATAGGGAACAATCCTGAATAATATGGGTGAAGCCAAAGAAAGGTTTATAAAAATCGCATCAAATAGTGAGTATGGATTTAGTTTTGAGCCACGCGGTTCAACGTCAACTGGAAATAAACCAGCATGGCGGATAATGGTAACTTAAGGGGGTGTTTTATCATGTCCGACCGTAGCAGTCTCAAATATGAGATTATTAATCAATTAGGAATAATTTCTGAGGGCTCAAAAGGTTGGAAAAAGGAACTAAACCGTGTAAGCTGGAGCGGTGGAGAGCCAAAGTATGATATCAGAGTTTGGAATGAGAATCATGATAAGATGGGAAAGGGTATCACGCTTACTGAAGAGGAATTGAGAAAATTAAAAGAACTTATAGATGCCGAAGTTGCTTTCTTGGAGAATAACATAGGTAGTTAACCCATCGACCCGCCTTCACGTAATTGGCTGGGGTTGCATTCTCCGTGCACCGAGATTAGAGAGTCTGGCACATGATATCCTTCCTGGACCCTCGTGAGTGAATACTTTACTTTCTGCTAAAGTATGACATACTATAAAAAGTAGGAAAAGAACTATTTGTTAGAGGCGCCTATTATGTCCCTTTCTAAGATATCCGAAAAAGGACAGCTTACCCTACCTATTGAGATTAGAAGGAAATACAACATTGGTAAAGCGAGCTATGTTCGCATCATCCAACTTGAAGATGGAATTGAATTGGTGCCCGTTGGTCAAGGCGGGATAACCTCTTTAAAGGGTGTTGTCAAGGCAGATGGGGAACAGGACTTTGAAGCCATTCGGAATCAGGTGATGGAGGACCGGTGTCGTGAAGGCCATCGACGCTAATGTGATCCTGAGATACCTGACCAACGATGTACCTAACCAGGCCGAACAAGCTACTTGCAAGGTTAGAAGCAGGAAGCGAAGTAGTTTTTCTTTCAGACATAATCCTTGCAGATATCATCTTGGTTCTCGAAGGTTACTATAAACAACCTAGGGTATTAATCCGTGAGTGGGTCACCACCATACTAAGTCTACTGGGCTAGGAGTTTTCGGATAAAAATATCGCTTTGGATGCGTTGGATATCTATGTCGAAACCGGAATTGACTGGCCCGATGCGTTTGTCGCCAGTCAGATACAAAATCGCGGGATTATGGAGATATACTCATTTGATAGGCACTTTGACCGAGTTGATACTATTAAAAAGGTTGAGCCGTAAAAGCCTTATGAAATGCTAATAACTTGAAAGGAGTAACAGTTCATCCTTGGGTGATACATTTCCGAAAAACGACTCCACTCTCAAGGGGCGGCTTCGGTAACACCGTGGTTACGTTGCGAGACCTCATGCCGACGGTGGCAATTACCGGGCATCAATTTTCCGAAGACATGTAAGAGCAGCCCTACTCGAAGCTGGTCCCAATAGTCGCCGCCGTATCATTGAAGCCAACTCAATTGACCTGCTCAGCAATCTCGGTAAGAACCCGAACTATCTGCTTTAGCTGGCAGCTCTCCACGATCTCATCTACTCCCTCATATGGCCGGCGAAATCTACGCACTCCTCGTGGCCCCCAAAAAGTAGATGATCCA
>CAZAAT010000032.1:0-24609 GCA_964483175.1 uncultured Bacilli bacterium | reverse complement strand
AGCTGCCTTGATAAAGCTATAAGCACCAGCTTTTTTACGATCAGGTTCAGGCGGCGCATGATAAAATGGGCCCTCCTCTACATCCTTAGAAGCGCTATACCACGCGTGCCGAATACTTTCCGAAATAGATGCCACATCGACCTTCTCTTTTTGCCCCTCTAAGAGCACACCGCCTGGCAATAATGGTTCCGGGGGATTATCCGGATCGCGTAGCAGTCCAAAGCTCAAGTAGTTACGGGGGCGCGAACCATACTCAGCATACTCCGGAAAGGCCTCCACGAGCGTCAACAGATCCTCACGGTAGGCACCGGTAACAAACTCTTTAACCACCCTCAAATTGGCCAAGGCGCGCATGATTTTTTCCGCCGTCGGCTGCACTGTTGCTCCCCCAGGTTGGATGCTCCAGGTATGTGGTGTCCGCCCCCCAAAATTGGCCGAGAGGGTATGAGCTTCCCGCGAAATTTCAAAGGCTTTAAAATAATTGGCAGTAATCCGCTTAGTCACGTCTTTGGCGAGGCGATCGCGAAAAACGTAACGGGGAGTCCACGGCGGTTCTGCTGCCAAGTGCACATAATCTGGTACGCTGAGCAGATAAAAGTGACGGAGGTGGTTTTGTAGCAAATCCCCGGCGAAAATGATGTTGCGGATTAACACCCCGTTTTTGGTAAGATCATGCCTGGTCGCATCTTCCAGAGCCAAGCACGAGGCATAAGTATGCGCTGTCGAGCAGATCCCGCAGATTCGCTCGGTAAAGTAGGGAGCATCGGTCGGTGCCAAACCGACCAGCATGTACTCGAATCCGCGCATATGTCTCCCCATAATCTTGGCATCACTGATAACCTTGTTTCCCAGGCTCACTTCGACAGCCATGGGAGTGTTTTCCCTTGTTACGGGGCCGATCAGTATTTTTGTCATCTATTTGTCCTTCCATTTCTCCTGGATTTGTCGGGCCAACGGGCTTTTAAGCACTTTCTTGTTGGTCAGTGCCGCTTGCTGCAGCCCCTGTTCAGCGACTAGATCGGGCTCTCCCAAGTCCTCTCCCGCTTCGAAATTAAAGACCAGGTCCGCAGTTGGCGTTGGTTCAGCAGGTAGCGGTGGCAGGGGCTCTTGTAGTTTCCGATAATTTTTTTGAACCCTTCGTGTAATCAAGGAAGCTCCAAAATGGCCGGCAATTGCCAATCCCGTTCCAATTCCGACCGTCTTGGCCAGGGTAGCGCTGGCTGTATGCGTACCAAAGACATTAATGTCGGGGAGATGTTGGTAGAATGGCATCATCGCCGTCGGGTAGCCCGGCTCAGTACAGGCGATGCACGGTACATTACAGCCAATCGGCCACTGCCAATGGTAATAAGTGTTCCACTGGCGTAGGGGGACATCACAGCCTGCTACCGGGCCTTTACAGCCGATCTTATACAAGCAACCTGAATCGCCGGGTGCAGAGGCAAAGATACCTTGTTCGAATAATGTGCGCCGCGGACAAAGATCATGTACCGTCCGGCCGAAAAAGACCTTCGGCCTGCGATGCGCATCAAGCTCTGGCATCCCATAAACCAGTAGATGGGTCAAGGTTCCAATTAACCAATCTGGATGCCCGGGGCAACCGGAAACATTAACAACCTTGCGCTTATCGCGTTGATCCAAGACCGCCGAAACACTTTGGACACCGGCAGGATTGGGTGGAGTGGCATACTGGCCGCCGAAACTGGCGCAAACCCCGAAAGGCAGAATATATTTGGCTCCGGGTGCAAGATCCCGGACTGCCTGTAGCGAAGTCAGCGGACCATCTGAGGCTTCGCCAATAATCCCAAAAATGCCATCATCTTTGACGGGAATAGCGCCTTCGACGATAAAAATGTACTTGCCCCAATTCTCCTCGGCTGATTCGTACATGTAATTGATTGCTTTTGTGCCCTCAGCAACCATCAGGGTAGTCTGGAACCGCAAATCAATATCTTCACGAATAAAACGGCCGATATCAGGGTCTCTGGCATTAAGCAGGGAAATCAAATCGCCTGTGCAGGTATTGGCCTCAAGGTAAATAACCACTGGTTTTTCTTCGAAAATACTACCGGCTTCGGCGATCAAACTACGGCATAAGGCCGGCACACTCAGTCCGGTTGCCATTGATAGACAGGCTTTGATGAATTCGCGGCGTGAAAGCAAAAAATCCCCTCCAGACTATTAAGTTAGTCTGTCCAGGGGATTTTAAAATGATGACAATCTTACCAAAGATGGTTAATAATTGTGGCCGTTGCCATGCCGGCAAAAGTGGTGAGCATGAGGCTACGCGTTTTGGCTGCAACCAGTATTGTGGGGATAGCTGCAACCACAAAGGGGTTCTGCCAACTAAACGACCACTCTCCGCCGTATTGCAGCACCGACGGGGCCAACAACGCCGCTAGGATAGCTACAGGAATAAACTGGAGCCACAAGACCATGAACCGTGGCAGCTTGCGATCTTTTAGGGCAATCAACGGTATGGCCCGAGGCAGATAGGTTACTACCGTCATTCCGACAATAGCTGCCGCTACTTCCCAACGCATTACTGTTCCCCCTTTTTCCAGATCAAGATCGCACCTATTAGGGCTCCACTGACCGCGGCGAGAATAGCCGCCCAATAGACCGGCAAGACTTGGCCGAGCCCAACGGAAATAATAAAGGCCACTGCGGCGACGAAAAGGTCCACCCTCTTGGTAAACTGCATGAACAGCAAGGCAATGAACATCGCCGGCAGGGCGAAGTCCAGCCCATATTTTCCTGGATCTGTAATCCCTTTCTGGATCAGAAAACCTAGCAGTGAGGCGACGATCCAACCCAGATGAGCAAACCCATTAACCGCGAGAATCGTGGCGGGTTGGTAAGTAGCAGGATCTTGGCGGAACCGTGCTGAGTGAATCGCAAATGATTCGTCCGTAAGCTCCGCCCCAAACCAAGCCAGCCACCGGTTATTATAGCCGCGAAAATACTGGCTCAGGGCAGCGCTCATCAACAGATGGCGCAGATTGACAAAGAAAGTCGTAACGGTAATCGACAGCGGACCGGCTCCGGCCGCCAGTAGTGCAATCGCCACAAACTGAGCTGAACCTGCAAAGACAAAGACCGACATCAGGACGGTTTCCCAGATAGTCAGCCCAGAACCACCGGCCAAAGCACCATAGGCCAAACCAACCGGAAGATAGCCCAAAATAATCGGAAGGGCCATTTTGGCCCCTTCGAAGATACTCTTGCTCTGCCCTTGTAGTGCTGCGGATGCAGCGCATTGAGGGGTCTGATTAATCATGGCGCGGCCTCATGTGCGGGAATAAGATTACATCTCGGATCGAGGGAGAATCTGTCAGTAGCATCAAGAGCCGATCCACGCCGATGCCTAAGCCCCCGGTAGGTGGCAGCCCAATCTCAAGGGCGGTGATGAAATCCTCATCCATCATGTGAGCCTCTTCATCACCCTTCTCTCGGGCTTGAACCTGCTTTTCAAAACGTTCTCTCTGATCAAGCGGATCGTTCAACTCGGAGAAACCATTGGCGATTTCCCACCCGTTGATAAAAGGTTCGAACCGGTCGGTAACCTCCGGATGCTCTGGGGTACGCTTTGCTAATGGCGATATCTCCACCGGGTGATGGGTAATAAAGACCGGCTGAATCAATTTGTCCTCAACAAACTCCTCAAACAGAGCGGCCAAAACCTCACCCCGAGTGGTATCGGATTGGACTTTGAGGCCTTTGGTCTTCGCGAGCTCCCGCGCCGCGGCGTCATCTGTAACCGCAGCAAAGTCAATACCGGCAAAACGCTGTAAAGACTCTTCCATAGTTACGCGTGGCCATGGCGGAGTCAGATCGATCTCCTTGCCTTGATAGTTGATTTTTGTAGTGCCAAGAAGCTCATTGGCAACGTATGCTACCAACTCTTCGGTAATCTCCATCATCTCATGGAAATCCACATAGGCTTGGTAGAGTTCCAAAGAAGTATACTCCGGATTATGTTTGGTGGAAATACCCTCATTACGGAAGTTTTTGCCCAACTCAAAAACCCGGTCAAATCCACCTACGATTAGCCTTTTCAGATACAACTCCGGAGCAATCCGCAGATAAAGCTGCATGTCCAAAGTATTATGATGGGTTATAAATGGTTTGGCATTGGCACCACCGGCGATCGGGTGGAGTACTGGAGTTTCAACCTCCAAAAAGCCCCGGTTGGTTAAGAAGGTCCGAATGGCATTCAGAGCTTTACTCCGCTGCTCAAAGACCTTTTTGGCTTCAGGATTGACAATTAGGTCCACATAACGCTGACGGTAGCGTAACTCCACATCTTTGAGTCCGTGCCACTTATCCGGCAGGGGTCGCAAAGCCTTGGACAACAAGATGAATGAATTTACGGCCAGAGTCACCTCACCCCGTCTGGTTCGGAAGACCTTGCCGCTAACCCCGATAATGTCGCCAATGTCAAAAGACTTGAAGTATTGGTACGCTTCTTCACCGAGATCATTGACTTTAACGTAAACTTGGATCTGGCCTGTCTCATCCTGAATATGAGCAAAACTAGCCTTTCCCATTACCCGGATGGTTCTGATCCGACCGGCCAAGCTAACCTCCGGACCGGCATCATGGGCTAGCTCTTGGCCATCGGCTGTTGCAGTTTGCTCTAGTTCTAAAAATCGCTGAACCGCCATAGCGGCGGTCGCGGTGCGCTCATACCGGCTGATTTTAAAAGGGTCCCTGCCTTCAGCGCGCAGTTGCTGTAACTTTTCCCTCCTGACCAACATCTGGTCGTTGAGGTCTAGTCCATCTTGTTCTTCTACATTGCTCTGGTTCAAATCACCGTGTTCGGGAACCACTTTTATCCTCCTAACTATCTATGCCCGAGAAACCGAGAGTATCTCATACTGGATGACCCCGATAGGCACCTGGACATCCACCACCGAGCCAATCTTTTTGCCCAAAATCGCCTTGCCTACCGGCGATTCATTGGATATCTTGTTGTTGGTCGGGTCACTCTCAGCAGAACTGACCAGTTGATACTCCTCTTCTACACCGGTCTCAAGGTCCTTAAGTTTAACCTTTTGGCCCATCCCGACAACGTCCTCTGAATATTCATCACTATCGATGATCTTCGCGTTACGTAAAACCTTTTCTAACGTAGCGATGCGTCCCTCGATAAACGCTTGTTCATTTTTGGCATCATCATACTCAGAGTTTTCGCTAATATCACCAAATTCGAGAGCTTGTTTGATCCGAGCGGCAACCTCACGACGTTTTACGGTTTTAAGGTATTCTAACTCCGCCTCTTTCTGCTTCAAGCCCTCTTCGGTTAGTAGGTACTCTTTCTCTATCATTATACCCTTCCCCTCTTAAGGTCTGCTGCCCTTTGTAGTTCAGCTTTAATGTATGTGCAGCTTTTTTTATGTATGCGAGCAAATAATTGTCAGTTGCTCAGCTACGCGTAAAAGGGCACCGGTCAAGCGACCAGTGCCGATTCCCGCAAAATTTGGAATAATTATAATTGAGGGCTAGCTATTTGTCAAGAAAGACCTGCCGCCATTGCCTTTGCCCCTTTGATCCGATGCTTAATCGCCAAGATTTCCCGCTCATCCAAAGCCCGCTCAAAGCTACGCAGGCCGGCCAAACTAAAGCCGTGCTTTTCGGCTAAGCAATCTATCTCCATCACCTGCTCAACCGTTAAATCCCGGCCGAGACTAAATGGCTCATACCGCTTTTCTAGTGCCAACATCATGGTTTCAGCCATACACGCATACGCTGTACCCGGGGGGAAACCAAAGTTAAAACCAAAATCTACACTACCCGGAACCTGAACTACACCTCCTTCGAAGACCAGCACATCCCGACGAGCTTCGGCAACCCGGCGTGAAACATCGCGCGGCCTGGCTACGTCACAGACAATCGCCCCGGATTTTAGATAATGAGGTTTAATTACGGTATCAACCGCGCTGGTCACGGTAATCACCACGTCAACTTGGCCCAAAGCCGTACTAATATCAGTACTGACACTGACCTTAGTTGATTCGCTGGCAGTAATCTCCTGTGCTAACCGAGACAAGTTCTCGCTGTTCCGTCCGATCAAGGTGAGTTCCTTGACCTGCTTTGCCATGATGCGCGCACAGGCTTTCCCGATCGAACCTGTGGCTCCGATTACAGCTAGGTTGGCCTCTGACAAATCCAATTCCATCAGTTGGCTAGCCCGCCTAATCCCTCTTAACGCAGTGGCTACCGTAAAACTATTGCCGGTAGTTACTGGAATCCGGACGTTCTTGGCTATGGTGACTCCAGCATCACCTACAACCGAGGTTAGCGCGCCCAAGCCGACAATCCCCGCGCCAAGCCGTTCGGCCAATTTGGCAGCGCCGGAAATCTTGCGGAGGACATACTCCTCAGGCAAGTCAAACATCAATCTGCTGGTGATCGGGCAGGCGATGAACCAGCCGGAAGCCTCAGCCCCGGTAGCAGACTTGATACCGGTAATACTAGAAACTGCAAATGATGGCAGATGCCGAAAACAATTCTCCAAGAAAGACTCTGGTAACTTTTTAGCCTGGGGGAACTTGCGAAAAATATCCGTGGTGTCTAAAGGGTGAATAATAAAGGCGAACTTTTCCAACTAGGGGTGCAACTCCTTTCTGGTTACGCTAACTGCTCTAAACGTGGCTTGAAACCGATCTTATCGAGTAGCTCCTGATAGTCTCCCGGAGTTAGCTCACAATAGGGCTTGCTTGACAAAGCGACCAACAAGCCTTCCATCACGTTAGTGCCGAATGAACGTCCCGATAACTCCGGCGTAGTCGTAATCAGCCTGGAAACACCACGGTCTTTCAGGTCCTGTACATCCTTTGCAGTTACCGTGTTTGTCAAGATAGTTTTTCCACTAAGGTCGGTCGGCATATACCTCTTGATAAAAAGATAATCCCCAGCAATAATATCAGCCCACTGATACCACTTAGCAAATTTCGGTTTCTGCTCCTTAATCTGTTTTTCTCCTGTCGGATAAACTAGCTCAAAGGGCAACTGCACTATCACCGGGGCCAGAACAGCCGCTACCCGGTAGAGAGTTTTGAGTGTTCTGATCGGAATTGCCAGGCCTAAGGCGAACATCAGATCACCGAGCACCAGATCGGCCTGTAAGTCAGATAGAGCTTCTGCCATGCCAAAACGGTCGAGACCACAGGTCAAAAGAACCTTTTGTTTACGAAAATCAATGAGGCCGGATTCCTGAAGTTGATAAATAACTCTGCGCTCCAAAGTGTTTTTAAGCCCAGTTCCATCGACAATCGGTGTGCTGGTTGCAGCCCGGAAAATCCGCTTGCCATCGCGGAAGGTATAGCGTTTGGGCCCTGCCCACACATGCAAGTCGATACCACCCATGCCAAGAGCATCTACCTTGCCATCTAACTCTTTGATCAATAAGATGGCTTTTTCCATATCGCCATCGGTGCCAATTCGTTCGATGCGGACCTCTTCACCGAGGACATTTATCTCTACACAGTGGTTACGTTCTGATGATCCGATACTGACTGAGACGACCCGTTTCATGACTTATCCCCTTTCCTTGCTAACTTGTTTAACCCGCACCTTTTCCACCAGCTTACGCACGCTTTCCGGGTTTAGATAAACATCTTCGGTGATGGGAGATTCCCCGATCGAAATCGTGATGGCCTTTTCTCCCAACACCGATTCGATCACACTGTTGCGCATATCCGAACCGAAAAAAATCACCACATCATAGCCCCGCAGATCCGCTACGATCCGCATCAACTCATTAAAAACTTCGGTGCCGTCCTTGTTAGCGAAGAAACGCCAGCGTTCGGCCTCGGTGAGCAGCAGAATATATTCGACACCCAACTCGGTTAAGATCTGATGAAGCTCTACTTTGTTCTGGATCGGAAAACCAACCACCGCCACCCGATTGCCGCGTTTTACCTCCCCAAGCGTCTCTAGACGGGAGATGAAACTACGGTCAATCCCGCACAATTTGGCTACTTCAAGTTGTGAGTAACCCTGTACGCGGAGCTCTAAAATCTTATCCAACGCCATCATGATCTTATTGCGACTCAGCAATTTGCTGCCGATGCGAATAAAGTTCAAGTCGCCACCCCGTTAATGTGCACAAAACTGTGCAACTATTCTCTACCATATTATACTGAGAAAGCCTTTTTTATTCAATAAAAAAGCCTGCACAAAAGTGCAGGCAGAATCCGCTAGCTATCCCAATCAGTTTGGCAACTTGGCTTTAAATTCTGTTAAGGCAGCGATTACCTCCTCCGCAGACTTGAGGGTCTGGATGTAGGTCTTAAGCTCGCTAGCGCCCCTAATCCCCTTTAAATACCACGCGATATGTTTGCGCATCGCCGGAACAGCGACGGCTTCGCCCTGATAGTCCACGGCCTGATTCAAATGGCGGATCGCCATTTCCAGTCGGTCTTGAACCGAAGGTGGATCCGGGGCTTCACCATCGGCAACCAACTTTCTGGCCCTACTTATCAACCATGGATTACCTAAAGCTCCCCGACCAATCATAATTCCAGCACAGCCACTGGTGGCCAAGCGCTCCCGGACAGATTGCAGATCGTCAATGTCACCGTTGCCGATCACCGGAACATCGACCGCTTCGACAACGGCCCGAATGATATCCCAGTCAGCTGTCCCTGAGTAAAATTGGGCCCTGGTGCGCCCATGCACCGCAACCGCCTGGGCCCCTGCATTCACCATCAGCTTGGCAAACTCCGGTGCATTGATGTTATGATCATCCCAGCCAGCCCTAATTTTCACCGTTACCGGCACCTGTACACTATTAGCAACTGCATCGACAATCTGAGCGGCTAATTGCGGTCTTTTCATCAACGCCGCCCCATCCCCGTTAGATACAATCTTCGGCGTGGGGCAACCCATGTTAATGTCAATGAAAGTAGGCGCACAGCGACCCTCTACCACCTTGGCTGCTTCAGCCATAACCTCGGGCTTGGACCCAAAAAGTTGCACCGCCAATGGCCGGTAAGCCTCGAAATCAAGCATTTTGAAGGTCCGGGGATTGGCGTAGAGTAGTGCCATGGCGCTAATCATCTCGGTATAGGCCAGGCCCGGCGCCAGCTCATACACGATTTCGCGAAACACCCGGTCGGTTACTCCAGCCATCGGTGCTAATATCACCGGGTTATCTATTTCAATTCCACCAATTCGTAAGTTGGCTAAAATGCCTCATCACACTCCAAAAAAAATAGGGAGCTAACTTAGCATTTGCCAGTTAACCCCCGCATAACAAACTAATATTAACTTACTGAAGGTTGTATTTCTTCTTGAATTTTTCAACTCGGCCACCTGTATCGACAACCTTTGACTTACCGCCGGTATAAAGAGGGTGACACTGTGAGCAGATCTCTACCTTAAGATCATCTTTGGTAGAAGCAGTTTCAAAACTCGCACCGCACGCACAGTTAACGGTAACCTTTTTCATTTTCGGATGAATGCCTTCTTTCACAACTTTCACCTCACTTACGGCGATTAGTATAGCATATTTGGGCATCTAATTACAACTGAAATTACTTCAGATACTGTAATGGATCACGGGAAGCATTTTTATAGCGAATTTCAAAGTGAAGGTGCGGCCCGGTAGATCGTCCGGTATTCCCAGAATACGCGATGAGCTGACCTTGATTGACACGCTGCCCCGCCTTGACCAATAATTTTGAATTATGGGCATACCGGGTCTCGTAACCATTTCCATGGTCAATAATAACCAGGTAGCCATAGCTGGAAGAGTATCCGGCTGTCGTCACCCTACCACCAGCTGCGGCTACTACCCGCGTGCCGGTTACCACCGCAACATCAATCCCATGATGCATTCGACCCCAGCGCTGGCCATACCGGGAGCTAATTCTACCCTTGACAGGCCAAATAAATTGAGGTCCTTCTTGAGCGCGATAATAATTAAGATCCTTCTCCGGAACCCCCCGTGGAATAAACAACTCTTGTCCTACAACTAGTCGGCCAGGTTCTGCGATCCCATTAGCCGCAATAACATCATCGATCGAAACTTTATATTTCCGAGCAATCTCCCAGAGGTTTTCTCCGGATTTGATCGTGTGCAACACTCCGACTTCGCTAAGAATCCGCAACTCTTGGCCAATCCGAATCGTATTGATATCATCTAGATTGTTGGCCCCAAGAATAGTATTGACATCGATCCCGTATTTCTTAGCGATAGTATATAGATTTTCGCCCTTGGCTACGCGATGAACGGAGACAGTGGGTAAGGCCGCCTTTGGCTCCGGCTCAGGCTCAGGTTCTGGCTCCGGTTCGGTCGGTTGTGCGGCAAGCAATCTATCAGCTTCGGCAAGTTGCTCGGTTAGCAGATCAACCCGATTATCGTCGACCCTAGCCGTTCCCTCACGGGACACCACAGCCAGTGAGGGGGAAGCGGTCAATACCTCAAACTCTCCACGCATCGCCAAACTGATCGGGTTATCCTCGACAACGACCTGGTCAATTGGTCCAGTCCCCGAATAGCCCAATAACCCGGTTGCACCGGCCAACGAAATAGCCAGTATCACCAATGGATGTCCAAAATAGCGCGAAAAAAAGGCCATGGTCCCCTCCGCTCTACTCACTTATCTAAACGGAAATAGAGTTCTAACGATCTAATTTTCAAGGCCAGGTAGAAAAATTCCTGCAAATTGTGACCGATTATCCGTTATTCCCAAGTTTTTTCATTTACAGCACGCAAATTATCCGCAAAAGACGATTTCACAATCATGTTGATCAAATCCTTGTTGGTACGGGAGTGCTTTAGTCGGTCCAAAACCAATTCTGTTGTTTCTGCTACCCCCAAAGAAGCCAGGGCCTTGCGCAATACGACAACCATCTCCAGCTCCTCCGGTTCCAACAGAAGTTCTTCTTTGCGTGTGCCACTTTTGTAGATATCAATAGCTGGGAAAATCCGGCGTTCGGAGAGTTTACGGTCTAAGTGAATTTCCATATTCCCGGTACCCTTAAACTCTTCATAGATCACGTCATCCATCCGGCTTCCCGTTTCGACCAGAGCAGTCGCTAAGATGGTCAGACTACCACCACCTTCGAAGTTGCGTGCGGCACCAAAGAACCTCTTTGGTCGATGCAGAGCAGTAGGATCAACCCCACCGGAGAGGGTGCGACCACTCGGGGGAACGACCAGGTTGTGCGCCCGTGCCAGGCGGGTAATACTATCTAAGAGAATGACTACATCGCGCCCCATCTCGACCAAACGTTTAGCTCTTTCCAACACAAAATCTGCTACTTTGACATGGTTCTCGGGTAAGTTGTCAAAAGTAGAGCTGATAACCTCACCTTTAACCGAACGCTGCATATCAGTGACTTCTTCCGGGCGCTCGTCAATTAAAAGCACAAACAACAGCACATCCGGGTGGTTGGCTGTAATGCTGTTGGCAATTTTTTTCAGTAATGTTGTTTTGCCTGCTTTCGGTGGAGAAACGATTAGACCGCGCTGGCCTTTGCCTATCGGGGCGATGAAGTCGATTAACCTCGTAGCGATATCACGCTGTCCTGTTTCCAAACGGAGCCGTTCATCGGGATAAATCGGTGTCAAATCATCAAAATGCTTGCGATTAGCGAGCGCATCAAGATCAGCGTCATTAACCTGTTGAACTCTCAATAAAGCGGCATAACGTTCCGTGTCTTTCGGGGTCCTTATTAAGCCGGTAACTTTATCACCGTCACGAAGGGAAAATCGCCTAATCTGCGAAGGGGATACATAAATGTCATCAGGACCAGGGAGATAACCTGAACATCGAAGAAAACCGTACCCATCAGGCAAGATTTCTAGGATTCCTGAGCCGGAAGGGACCTCATTCTCGTGCGCCTTTGTGGATTTGGGTTTTCCTCTGACAGGAGATTGTTCGGGAATCTTCTCGATTTGGGAGGTCGGCTGCTCATCCTCGGCTACCTCAACGCCTGAGTCTGCTGCTTGGTCTGGTTCTTCCTCAGGAACTTGATCTTGGGAATTTTCTTGAAGCTGTTGTAACTCAGCTTGTTTAGCCTTGGCTAATTCGATTAACTTTTCCATCACCAGATCAATTAGTTCCGACTTGCGAAGTCGCTGATAGTTCTTGAGTCCAATGCGCTGAGCTACAAGGCGCAGTTCAGCTACTGTCCGCTTTTCTAAGTCAGACTTATTCAATTATTTCACCTCTATTTCGGAGTAAACCGCAAGTAATTGTTATCTGACAGCCTTATTGGCTGAACCGAAAAGATTAATTTTGGCCTCAACCACATCGGCCATGGCGTCAATTGCCGGGCTCAATATCCTGCGGGGATCATACGTGTCATGATGATCCAAATAGTCTTTGACCGCTTTGGTGAAAGCCATCCGCAACTCTGTATCGATATTGATCTTACAGATCCCTCTTTCTATAGCTTGGCGAATGCTCTCGGCTGGCACACCGGAAGCACCATGTAAAACCAGCGGAATTGGGACTATCTCAGCAATTTGTTGCAATCGCACGAAATCTAAGTGTGGCTCACCTTGATAAAGTCCATGGGCAGTCCCGACAGCTACAGCCAAAGCATCAACCCCGGTTTGTTCAGCAAACACTCTGGCCTGGTCAGGATCTGTATAAGCTGCTTCCTGCTCACCGACGGAAATCTCATCCTCTTCTCCTGCTAAGCGACCAAGCTCGGCCTCGACCGATACCCCATAGGCATGAGCCAAGGCGACGACTTCTTTGGTGACCCGAATATTCTCAGAGAATGAGTAATGCGAAGCATCAATCATTACCGATGAATAACCCGCCTTAATACACGCCTCAATAGTGGCTAGATCCGTCCCATGATCTAAATGCAGGGCTACCGGAACCCCGGAAAGATCACCGGCAACACGGGCCATCGCTACAATGTATTCAAGTCCGGCATATTTTATAGCACTCTGGCTGGTTTGAATAATGACCGGAGCAGATCTACGTTTAGCTGCTAAGATAATAGCTTGGAGAATTTCCAGATTGCTAAAATTAAAAGCTCCGACCGCATAACGACCCTTCTTGGCTCCTTGCAGCAACTCCCGCAATGGTACTAGCATATTGTATTCATCCTTTGAAGAGATCCCAATTATTTATGGGTTTTAAACATACTGCGATTAAACTGTGAGATTGTTTTGGCGACCAGCTCAACCTGGTTTAACTCCAAGACCAGAGCCAGATCTTGCTCAGTGCGGCCGTAAATAGTTAAGCCACCATCGCACTCAGGGCAATGTAGCTCAACTCGCTCGGGGAAAATATCGATATCAATGTCTACATTACCGCACTGGCAAAATAGCTTTCCATGATTGGCGAGACCTTGCAAGGACTCGAGAATCCCGATCATTACCTCGCGATTCTCAAAGTAATCTGCATGATCATGAGAGACTAGCAAATCCTCTAACGGCGTCTGCTCTTTGCGGATTACCTCTTGAATAGCTAGTTTGCCACCCAGGGAGCCCAGTTCGATATCCGTATCGGGACAGGCCAAAGTGACATGCCCATCCGTTGCAAACTCCTTCGCCGTTAGGTTATACACATGCAAATGCTCACATACCACACAGAAAAGTTGAGCGGTATACCGTGAATAGTCTCGGGTACTCAGCTGAAATATGGAAAAACCACAAGTACACTGTAGCTTGAGCGTCCTCGCTCCAGAAAGTGAGAACAGCGAAAAAACCTGGTGGTTTAGCTTACCACATGCCGGGCAGCGCATAGCCATAGCCCGTTCGGTTTCGATTATCATCTGTGTGAAAGACTCCCCATTTATTAACAAGTCTGGTAAAGTTATTCGCTAGGATGCCCTATTTTCCTCCCGGATAACCAAAGGCTGGCATTGTTTTACCGACCCGGTACTATCCAAACTCACTAAACAAATTGATCCCACTGGTGGCTGAACGCCGCTTGCAGCTGAATTTAGCACCCAAAAACCTGGTCCGGCAGAGTTGAGGGGCCTGAGCAAAATTCGGTTGCCAGATACCGCACCAATCTCTGCCTCAACACAGTAATAAAAACCTTCAACCCTGATAACCTGATCTGCCGAGAGCAGCACCGATGCCTCTACGTAGTGGCCGTCCATGATCGGCCCAAGTGCAGCAGCCCCTACCGATAAGCCGTTTAACGTTATTTGACAATCGGGACTAAGTTGCAGGTGCCGCGGTTCGCCAGAGGAAAGTTTGAGCTCTAACTCGTGGCCACCCACCGAGATAACCTCACCGGTCAAATCGCCACCCGCAGGCAACCGGGGAGGGTGAAAACCCCAATCAAAAGCAGCTGAGCTCAAAGTCGCCCAGAGCATTATATTTATCAAGCAAAACAGCACCAAACGCAATTGTCTATACATCCCCATACCCACTTTCTGTGTTTCTTATACACAGTCTCGACAGGGTTAACCGGGGATATACATTTACTAATTACGATTGATGATTTTTTGCCGCCCGAATGAAATCCCTGAATAGTGGGTTCGGCCGATTGGGCCGGGATTTAAACTCCGGATGAAACTGGCAGCCGATAAACCATGGATGGTCGGGATATTCGATGATTTCGACCAGCCGATGATCAGGCGAAGTTCCGGAGAGCAATAAGCCTCGAGCAGTTAGTTCACTGCGATAAGCATTGTTGAACTCATACCGATGCCGATGCCTCTCGTAAATAATCTCTTCATTGTACGCGGCAAAGGCTTTAGAGTCAGACAGTAAAACCGCCGGATGGAGGCCTAAGCGCATGGTTCCGCCCATTTTTTCAACTTCTTTTTGCTCCGGCATTAAATCAATAACCGGAAACGGGGTCTCGGCATCGAATTCTGCACTATGCGCACCCTGCATGCCGGCCACATTGCGGGCGAATTCAACTACAGCGCACTGCATCCCGAGGCAGATGCCAAAAAACGGGACTTGCTGTTCGCGGGCCCACTTAATCGCATTAATCTTGCCTTCAATCCCACGATAGCCAAAACCTCCGGGGACTATTACACCATGAACCCCTGACAGAGCTCTGTCAACCTCTTCGTCGCTCATCCCGTCAAGTGAATCCGAGTGGATCCACCTAATTTTGATATTGACCCGGTTGGCAATACCCGCATGTTTAAGCGCCTCTACCACGCTGAGGTAGGCATCATGCAATTCGATGTACTTTCCGACCAAGGCGATTTCTACTTCGCTTTCGCTACTCTGCATCTCTTGAACCATCTCTTCCCACTCAGAGAGGTCCAAGGTGCGTTCGGGCAAGCCTAGACGTTCCAGGACTTGCTTGTCAACGCCCTCTTTGGCAAAGTGCAAGGGGACTTCGTAAATATGCACGCAATCTGCATTAGAAATAACAGCCTCGGGTTTAGTATCACAAAAGAGAGCAATCTTTTCACGCAGTTCTTTGCTGATCGGCTTTTCCGACCGGCACACAATCAGGTCAGGCTGGATGCCGATGCTGCGCAGTTCCTTGACGCTGTGCTGGGTTGGCTTGGTTTTCAACTCTCCAGCCGCTTTAATAAACGGCACCAGAGTTACATGAATATACATCACCGAATCGCGGCCGACATCAATGCGGAATTGTCTAATCGCCTCCAAAAACGGCAAGCTCTCGATATCGCCAACGGTACCACCAATTTCCACAATCACCACATCCGCTTCTGTTTCGGAAGCGACTCGGGAAATCCGGTCTTTGATCTCATTGGTCACATGAGGAATTACTTGCACCGTCCCGCCTAAGAAATCACCTCGGCGTTCCTTGGTTAGGATGGTCCAATAAATTTTACCGGTGGTGACATTATTGAGCTTGGTAAGATTAATGTCGATGAACCGCTCATAATGACCCAAGTCTAAATCCGTTTCAGCGCCATCATCGGTGACAAAAACCTCACCATGTTGGTATGGACTCATCGTTCCTGGGTCGACATTAATATACGGATCAAATTTTAGCACCGTTACCGAATAGCCGCGGCTCTTTAACAGCCTCCCAATCGAAGCAGCGGTTATTCCCTTCCCGAGCGACGAGACCACCCCGCCGGTCACAAAGATGAATTTAGCCATATAATACTCTCCTCATGCTTGTGATAAATAATTTAATACCAATATTTTTAGTTCTGAACCCAGCTCAGCTGAGCTTAAGCTAACTTCGGATTTAGAACTAAACGAAACCAAATCAAAATGCTGGGTAAACGAGGTAACCTCGGCCAACTCAAACTTCAACGCATCGGTTTGAAAATGCATCGGAATCACCAAACGGGGTCGCAAGTCGCGTACAAGCTGGGCAGCCTCAGCACCGTCAATGGTGTATGTGCCCCCCACCGGCACTAAGAGAAGATCCAATCCGGACAACTCGGCAACCAGCTCCGGAGTTGGCAGATGGCCCAAGTCGCCGAGATGAGCTATTCGCAGCTCCGGATGATCAAAGCGAAAGATGGTATTTGGTCCACGTTTTCCTCCCTGAACTTGATCATGATAAGATGGCAGTCCGGTAATCTCTAACCCGGCCGCCTTTGCAACCGGCGGAGAATTTGCCCCTTGCCCCCGCAGCAACAACGGCTGACCGGGCAGCCCAGCAGTATAGTTGTGGTCGTAATGCTCATGGCTGATTGTCACAATATCAACTGGTACCTGCGGCAGCGGGTAACCAACCGTCTCGTCAAAAGGATCGGTCAATACCGAAACCCCAGGCCACTCTAGGCGAAAGCAAGCATGTCCATGCCAGGTAATCCGTACCATCTTAAACCTCCTTGTTACATCCGCTCTGGTGCGCTAATTCCTAACATCTCCAATACTATGCGCAACACAACTCCCGTTACATCTACCAACAACAGTCTGGCAGCTGTTAGTTGGGGATCATCTGTAAGCACCCGGACCGCATTATAAAATGAATGAAATGAACCTGCTAACTCGTGAGCGTACCGAGCGATGCGGTGTGGCTCGAGGTTAGCTGCGGCCACCCCTACCTCTTCAGGCCAAAAGGCCAGTTTTTTCAGCAACGCCTGTTCACTTGGGGTCTCCAAGAGCTGTAAGTTGACCCTAGGTGTCTGCAGCGCGCTGCCGGACGGGATTATCCCGAGCTCCGTGGCCTGACGAAGGATCGAAGCAATCCGGGCATGAGCATACTGGATGTAAAAGACTGGATTCTCATCGGTATGAGATGCTGCCAGACCCAGGTCAAAATCTAGATGGCTGTCGGCTGAACGCATAATAAAGAAATAGCGGGCAGCATCCTTGCCGACTTCTTCGATCACTTCCGCTAAGGTCACCAGCTTACCGGTGCGCTTTGACATCATCACCGGTTGGCCGTCGCGAATCAAATTTACCAACTGTACTATCAGCACTTCGAGATCGGCAGGGTTACGTCCCAAAGCGGCGACACCGGCTTTCATCCGCGGAATATACCCGTGATGATCAGCACCCCAAATATTGATGACTTTGTCAAAACCGCGGTCATACTTGTTCTTGTGGTAAGCCAAATCAGCGGCGAGATAAGTCGGAACCCCGTTATCTCTGATCACCACTCGATCCTTGTCATCACCATAGGCGGTTGATTTAAGCCATAGTGCCCCATCGGCTTCGTAAATATTACCATTGGCCTGGAGATACTTGATTGTTTCAGCGATCGCGCCGCTCTCATGCAAAGTAGATTCGCTGAACCAGTTATCAAAGGTAACTTCGAATTCGCTCAGATCATTCTTGATATCATTCAGCTTGCGCTCCAAGGCAAATCTGATAAACAACTCCTGCCGTTCTTGGTCAGAAAGGGTTAAGTAATAATCACCATGCTCAGCGGCCACCTCTTCCATCAACAGTCGCAGGTCCTCGCCATGGTAACCGTCTTCGGGCACCGGTACATCCTGACCGAGAGCCTGTCGATACCGCGCCTCTAAAGAGATCCCGAAATTCCTGATCTGATTTCCAGCGTCATTGATATAGTATTCTTTCTGCACCTCGAAGCCGGCTGCTGCCAAGAGATTCGCCAACACACTGCCAACAACGGCTCCCCGGCCATGGCCAATATGTAGTGGCCCGGTTGGGTTGGCGCTAACAAATTCTACTTGCAGCTTTTGGCCTTGGCCTAGATCAACCCGCCCATAATTGGTTCCATGACGCTTAATATCGGCCACGACCCTAGTTAGCCAAACTGGGTCGAGGTAGAAATTGATAAACCCCGGACCGGCAATTTCTACTTTAGCGATCAATGTACCAGCCGTATCGAGGTTGTTCACAATAACCTCAGCGATTTTCCGGGGCGCCAAGCGAGCAGCCTTGGCTGAAGTGAGCGCAATATTGGTTGACCAATCGCCGAATGACTCCTCACGCGGCACCTCGAGGGGGATTTCATCGCCCGACAGCATTGTATCGGGAAGCTGCCCGTCATCGATGGCAGACCGAATGGCGCTGCGAACTACCTGGCGAATCTGGTCTTTTATTTCATCTAAAATATACATCAGGGATTACTCCTTCTTTCCGAACCTTTGGTGATATTCCGATAACATTATTTCGGCGGAGTTCTTCTTCTGGCGTAAATATTCCTGGCAGGAATAAGAACCGGTTCCTTCACCGAAACGCATTTGGCACTTGGCCTGGTTTGCCGCCAAGTAATCCGCTAGATCCAAATTATATGTATAGGCGAGCTTTACCAAGAAAGTAACTGCATCGGCCAATTCTTCACCTAAGTTATCCCGGATCCTCTCTCGCTCGCTTGGTGAAACTGTCTTATAGCCCTCCAAAGCCAGGACACAGCGACTTAGCTCGCCCAATTCTTCTACCAAATGGGCAAGTGTATCCGTGCCTGGGCATAAGTCCCAACCCCGAGACCGATCAAATTGGTGAACCCACTCCTGGTAATCGCGAATATCCATGGGCATGCCTCCTTACCAGGTTAACTTTACTATGGTTCTACACAGATAAACTTCTTCCTCTCATTTTCTCCAGGGGCTGCCGGCTTAAAACAAAATGCCCTCACGATTAATAGAGGGCATTGGCTTATGCAGTTATTTATAACAGCCTCTAAAACCAGCCGTTATAGGATAACCCAATCAGACCGGAATCCAGGCCGACATAAGATGCGTGTAGGACAAAGTTAGGACTGATCCGTAATTGTAGTCCGACACTCAAGTCGTCCCCATTCAGTTCAGCCAGAACAGAGGTCTGTAAAGCTAAGTTCTTTTGCCCCGGCTGACTGACGGATACCGTATTGAAAACCTTGCTGATCCCAGCAAAAAGCGGATCACCGGGTGACTGAATCCCGATGTGACCCCGTAGTCCGAATTCGGGTAGATTTTTGCTGGCCACAGCATATAAGCGGCGCTCAAAAGAATTACCCAGGTCCCTACCGCCAACAGCAATACCGGGATACTCTTTGGTCTCGGGAACCAACTGGTACTTGGCGTTAAGGTAGCCAAGCGAATCACCATGATTCCAGACACCGATACCAAGCTCCAGGTTCTTAATTGGTGCCCCGTTAATTACAAAGGATAAATCATCATGATAATAAAAAGCACCCATGTTAAACTGGCCGGACTGAACCACATCTGCTGTCGGAATGGTAATTAAGCCGGTCGGACCCAAAAAGCTAGGCGTTGCTGATGCGACAGGCACCAACACCAACAATCCGATAAACAGAATAAATACAGTCAATCTCGACTTGTTAATCACTATTCCCATCCTCCCGACAAATCTGGCATCCATGAAAGAGTTTTCCACCCGAGGGCAAAATCCCTCTCTTATATACTACCAAATTACGGCAGATCAGAACAGCAATAACTCCCGTAAGATCTTGGCCGCCAAAAAAGGAGTTCGTCGACTGAGGTCATATTCGGGAGCGACCTCAACGATATCAGCCCCCACCAGATTAACATCTTTAAGCAACAAAATTGACTTGATCAGCTCGGAGCTCGTAATCCCGCCTGGCTCCGGGGTGCCCGTCCCCGGTGCAAAGGCAGGGTCAACTACATCGATATCAAGGGTCAAATAGACCGGGGAACCCTGGATCTCCGGAAGAATGCTCTTCAGCGGCTCGTATACTTCAAATGGAAACAGTTTTGTTCTTTCCCTGGCAAAGGCCCACTCATCACGCTCACCGGATCTAATGCCAAATTGGTAGACCCGGATCGCAGAGTCGGTGTCAAAAAGGCGCCGAATTACACTGGCATGTGAGAATTGCTGGCCTAGGTAGTCGTCCCGCAGATCCGTGTGGGCATCAAGATGAATCAAGACTAGATCAGGATTGGCAGCTAACACAGCCTCTATCGCCGGCCAAGCAACTAGGTGCTCACCACCGAGCATAATCGGAATTTTGCCATCGCGGACTACCATTGTGGTAAATTCTTTGATCAACTCAAGGGATCGGTTAACGTTACCAAAGGGCAAGAGCAAATTTCCCGCATCGAAGAAAGGAACTGACAATAATTCTTTGTCCTGATACGGGCTATACTCTTCGAGCCCTTCTGAAACATCTCTAACCGAGCCGGGGCCAAAGCGGGAACCGGGCCGAAAACTAACGGTCCAGTCCATGGGGGCCCCAAAGATTACTTTTGTGGCCTGAGCATAATCATCAGAGGCCCCCAAAAAGGGAGCCCCCACACTCATATGTTCCCGGAAAAACGACTTAATGGCGTTGTTCACAGTTAATCCTCCAATAATTCTTGGACAAACCGTGGCAAGACGAAGGCTGCCTGGTGGATCTGTGGTGTATAGTATTTGGTCTCAAAAGAAACACTTTCCGGAGCCGTGGCCGGATCTGGACCCTTCGAACCAATAGTAAAACTCCACAATCCAGATGGATAGGTTGGAACATTGCCCAGATAAATCTTGGCCACAGGAAAGACGGACTTCATGTTCCGAAATGTCTTGACTACCAGCTCATCGTTGGCCCAAGGAGACTCGGTCTGTGCGACCAACAAGCCGTTTTCACGCAGAGCCTTGCGGCAATCCTGGTAAAATGGGACCTCAAAAAGCTGTACCCCTGGCCCAACCGGATCCGAGGAATCGATGATAATCACGTCATATTCATCTTCAGCTTCGCGGATATGGACAAGCCCGTCCTTAATTAAGGTCTTTACCCGCGGGTTGTCCAGTCCAGAGCTAATGGTCGGGAACCACTTTTTACTGGCCTCAATGACAGCTCCGTCAATCTCGACATGGACAATCTCCTTAACCGAGGGATGCTTAAGCACCTCCCGTACCGTCCCACCGTCTCCGCCACCGATAATACAGACCCGTTCCGGATGGGGATGAGCAAAAAGAGGAATATGGCTAATCAGCTCATGGTAAACAAACTCATCCTGTTCGGTAGTCTGAATAGCGCCGTCAAGGACCAACATATGGCCATATTCATAGGTATCGACCACGAATAACTCTTGAAATTCCGTTTGCTCGTGGTGCAAGATCTTTTTGATCCTCAGTGACAGTCGCATATCCTTCGTTTGGTTTTCGGTTACCCAAGTTTCCAATTCTCTACCTCCACCAATATACTGTTATTAATACCAGAGGGCAACAGCCGCAAAGGCGCAGCCACACTTGTCCACAACAATCTCAGAACCTTTCGCCGCAACGCGGACCAACTTGCGACCACGAACCCGAAAAGCTTCCTCAGCCATCCGGGTAACTTCAGCTTCAGCCTCTTCTTTGGAACATTCACCGGAGTATTCCATAATTACACCGAAATCATTTTCGCCAAATCCAATTGCCACCGCCGCGGCAATTCGTTTGCCCGGAGTTTCACTAATGATACTCCCGTAAGCTGTAGGAGTGAGAGATCCTGCCGGGATATCCAACTGCTCTACCTCAACACAATCTGGGGGTAAAATACTGCTTACTCTGAGCAAATTGAGATTTCCAATACCTGAAGCTAACAGAGCATTATCAAACGCGTTTAATCGAGTTGCTCCTTCGCACGCGGCAGCAACCATCGTAAATTTTCTGGGGATCGGCAACATCAAAACTTCCTCCTTAAGTTGTTAGTTCTCATTTTAACAGCGATAGTATATCAGAAACGCCGCGGAAAATAAATATAAGATTTTCAGAACTAATTTGCCGTCCCAGCCAGGTTCTTATCCATCACCGCTGAGTGTACTAATTTAGCAACTTCGTGAATGTCAAAGGGCTTCATAATGCAGGCATAGGCATATAACTCAGCTTCAGCTGCTTTCTCATTGCGTGCTGTCATCGCTATCACCGGAATATCAGCCAAATTTGGGTCTGCTTTGAGCTCTTTCATTATCGCCAATCCATTCTTGCCCGGCAAAATTAAGTCCAAAACAATTACATCAGGCCTGTGATCCCTTACTTGGTTTAGCACTTCTGCCCCATCGCAACAGGTGGTTACGACAAAACCTTTTAGCTCCAAAAGCATCTTTAAAACTTCAACGATGCTAGGTCGATCGTCAACAACCAGTACCCGTGCCATCTTGATCATTCCTTTCCCAGTGGAAGTGTGACCGTAAACCGCGTCCCGCCTTTCTCGGCATCCTGGATCGTAATATTGCCGCCAAATTCTCGGATAATGTGGCGGGAAACATACAACCCCAGACCACTGCCGGGGATACCGCTCTCCGCCGCCTCACCCCGGTAAAATTGTTCGAAAATACGTTCGCGCTCCTCCGGAAGAATACCCCCGCCGGAATCAACAATTTCGATCATAGCCCCGCTACCTTGTATATCCAGCCCCACCGCAACCTCGCCCCCCACTTTAGAAAACTTGATTGCGTTATCGAGCAGATCAAAAATCACTCCTCTAATTCCCCAAGCATAACCGGAAATGTGAATATCCGGGGCCGACGGGTAAAAAGAAACGGATACACTTCTATTTTCGGCCAGATCTTTCAAGCTATCAATACATGTTTCAATAATATCAGCCAGATGTAGCGACTCCGTATGCAACTTATTTTTATTGAGCTGAAAGTGATTAAAAGCAACAATCTTCTCCACCATTGCCGCTAAAACCTTAACCTCATTTTTCAACGACTTAAGAAGCTTTGGTTGTTCTTTAAGCACCAGGGATGTCGGCATAATCTCAAACAAATCCACATACCCTTGGATCGCCGTGACCGGAGTACGTAATTCATGGGAGATGGTAGCTAGAATTTCCGCTTTAACTTTCTCAAAGTGGCGAGCCTCGCTGATATCAGTAATAATGATAATTACACCATCCAGCGTTGAACCGATCAAAGATGGCTCCATCCGCAAATGAAAATACTTTTGTTCAAACACAAATTCAAGATCAGAGCTGGCTAACTCTTGGATAGCGCGTTCATGAATCAGGCCTAAATCTACTCCAATACCATCGTTTAAATCGGCTAATGCCACACCGACAACATCTCCAAAACTGCTAAACCACTGATTAAAAGTAGCATTACATCTAACAATGACTCCATTTACGTTTACCAAGGCAATAGCTTCATTAACATTTTCGAGTAACTGGATTAGGCGAACCCGCTCTTTTTTGGCCTTATCGTGCAGGGTCAAATTTTCTAAGATAGACCCCACTAATCCAGACGCAATCTCGAACATGGTTACAGTCTCCTGGTCGAAGGGCTCCTCCCGTTCAGATGAAGCTGTAATTACACCCTTGACCTTACCTTTGACCAGAACCGGTGTCGTGATCACATGAAGACTAAGGCAATTTTCTGCGTCTGGCTGCTGCCTCACCGTCAATAGGGTCTTTTGAGAAAGCAAAGCCGCCACCAAAGAGCAGTCTGGCTTACTAAGCGGGGTCACCTCGACATCAACTAACCGGTGTCCGTAAACAGCTATTGGTATGAGGCTTTCTCCTTGCTTATCGACAACGGCAATCAGCGATGATTTTGACCCGGCGATCTTAGCAAGCTTCTCAACCACCTGCTGTAATACTGCTTGTTCAGTCATTTTGCCAGCATGCATACTATAGGCCAAATCTGCCAAGACCGTCAGGCAATTACTCGCGGTAGCTAAACGAGAATAAGCTCTATTGATTGCTAATTCACGACTGATGCTGTCCACAAAATAACGGGTAAATTCAATGATCACCGGGCTAAACTGAGACTCATCCAAAGACAGTCCTAAAACTCCGGCCAGATGCTGACCATCGTAAACCGGTGCGATAACCATCCGTTGGTCCGCACTCCGGTAAGAGCACTCCCGATTACAGGAAAGAAGTTGTGGTTTTCTCCCCGCCAACACTGTTGATAAGTCACAACATTTATTGTGGTCAACCAAGAAATTGCGACCAATAAACATGCCGGCGCGCAAACCCTCAGCATGCAGAATGTACCCATCTGGATCCGCTAAAAACACCAGCGCCCCACCGGAAATGGACCGGATTAAGTCAGCCATACCACGCTTAGCAATTGCGATCAGTGAAGCCAGCCTGCTTTGTCGCTCCACCATCTCTGCTAATCCGATCTCTCTGATTTCTCCATTTCTTCTGCGCGCTGTGAACATCTCAATCTCACAACTCTTGTTAAGATTAATCGATTATTCTTTCGCGGCCGAAGTCAAACTTCCTACCATTAACTGACTGTTCTGCCAAATTATCGAATTAATAGAGCTAAACCGCTTATCCAAATGGCAATCAAGACGAGATCAGCGTAATGCTGATTAGACAGGCACCGATTCATCCTGCGGGCAAGCATCCCGCCAACTAATAGAAAGGGAAT